>CAZRYW010000096.1:0-6663 GCA_964604405.1 uncultured Oscillospiraceae bacterium | reverse complement strand
GATGCCCGGAATTTGTTATAGATATTGAAAGTATTAAATGAAAAAGTGTTTTTAAAGCGTTAAAAAACGCAGCTGAAGTGAAATGAGATTTGTTTTGATTGCAATGTGCTAACCCTTTATGGGTAGCAAACAACAATGTATGAGTGGCAGGTCTATAATGATAAAAAAATATCGCCGAATGAATTTTCGGCGATATTTTTTTATCCGAAAAAGCAACCGTCTATGTGGCAGTAACCGTCGGGATTTTTTTGAAGATATTTTTGGTGATATTCTTCGGCGGGGAAGAAACCTTTTAAAGGCTCTGTTTCGACAACAACGGGTTTTGTGTATTTTTTGCGAACCGAATCGGTGAACGAAACAATAAAAGCTTTGTCGGCAGGGTCGGTATAATAAATGCCCGTGCGATAACTCCTGCCTTCGTCTTCGCCCTGCTTGTTGAGACTTGTGGGGTCGATAACGGCATAAAAACGCTCGAGAATATCTCGGAGAGTTATAATTGAGGGGTCATAGATTACTTCCACGGTTTCGCTGTGGTCGCTTTTTTGACTTTTTACATCTTCGTATGTGGGGTTCTCGGTTTTTCCGTTGGCATAGCCCACGGTTGTTTCGATTATTCCGTCAAATTGATCCATGTATTTTTGAAGTCCCCAAAAGCAGCCGCCGGCAAGATAGATTGTTTTCATAATGATTATCCTTTCCGAAAAATATCAATACGGTTAATATCAAAGTGATTTTTCAAGTGTCTGACGGATTGCTTTTAAGAAATCGGCTGTGTTGACGGAAGTTGTTTCGCAGTTGGCGAGAAGAGCCAAATCTTTTGTAACAATACCGCTTTCGATTGTGTCGATACATGCCTTTTCGAGCTTTTGAGCAAATTGTGTAAGAAGAGGAGAGTTATCGAGTTCGCCTCTCTTGGCGAGAGCGCCTGTCCATGCAAAAATTGTTGCAATGGGGTTGGTGCTGGTTTCTTCGCCTTTGAGGTAACGATAATAGTGACGTGTAACCGTACCGTGAGCGGCTTCGTATTCGTAGTTGCCGTCGGGAGATACGAGTACGCTTGTCATCATTGCGAGTGAGCCGAACGCTGTGGAAACCATGTCGCTCATAACATCGCCGTCGTAGTTTTTACAAGCCCAGATAAATCCGCCCTTGCTTCTGATAACACGTGCAATGGCATCGTCGATGAGGGTGTAGAAATATTCGATACCTGCGGCGTCAAATTTTTCCTTGTATTCTTTTTCGAAGATATCTTGGAAAATAAGCTTGAAAGTTTGATCATACTGTTTGCTGATTGTGTCCTTTGTGGAGAACCACAAATCCTGCTTTGTATCGAGTGCGTACTCAAAGCACGATTTTGCAAAGCTCTTTATGGAAGAATCTTTGTTATACAAACCCTGGAGAACACCGGGACACTCAAAATCGTAGATTGTTTCACGGAAAATTTCGCCCTCTTTTGTGGTGAAAACAAGCTCGGCTTTACCTTCTTCGGGGACACGGTATTCGGTTCCTTTATATACATCGCCGTAGGCATGACGGGCAATGGTGATGGGAGCTTGCCAATTTTTTACGGCGGGAGATACGTTCTTTACCAAGATGGGCGCACGGAAAACCGTACCGTCCAAAATGGCACGAATCGTGCCGTTGGGGCTTTTCCACATTTCGTGGAGCTTGTACTCTTCGACACGCTGTGCGTTGGGTGTGATTGTCGCACATTTTACGCCGACGTGATGCTTTTTGATAGCTTCGCCCGCGTCGAAAGTAACTTTGTCGCCGGTTTCGTCACGGTGGGGAAGACCCAAATCGTAATATTCGGTATTTAATTCGACAAAAGGTGTAAGAAGTTCATCTTTTATCATTTTCCAGAGGATTCTGGTCATTTCATCGCCGTCCATTTCGACGATGGGATTAAGCATTTTGATTTTTTCCATTTTTAAAGATCCTTTCTTGTTTTGTCGTAAAAGATATATCAGCGGTTGTTTTCGAGTTTTGCCGCATAGTAGTTCATGAGGCAGCCCTTTAAAATAATATCTTTTTCGTCGTCTGTCAAGCCTTTTACGTAAAGTGTAATATCGTGGATACTGTCTTTTGTAATCACTTTGGCGGGGAATATTTCGTCACCGTTTTGTATTTTGGATTTGATATCGGGAACAAAAACATAGTCGCCGACATTGTAATCAAAACTTGTGTTTTCGTCAATCGTAAAGGGAAGAATACCCCAGTTGATACAGTTGCTTCTGTAGCGTTTTGTGGCAAATTCTTTGCAGATGTTTGCAAATCCGCCCAATACTTTTTGGCAACTTGCCGCTTGTTCGCGTGCGGAGCCGTCGCCGGGCTTTGTGGCATAGATTGCGCTGCCGAACTGTGTGTGCGCGATTGTATCGGAAACGTTTTCGGATACACGGGAAATAACACGGACGAGTTCTTCGGGAAGAGTGCCGTTGAGGCGTTCTTGTTCTACCGCAGATACCGCTTTGGAGCGGTTAACATACTCGGGTTCTCGTCTGGAAAGAGCAAATTCGGCAAGACGGAGGGGGTTGGAACGATAGCTGGATGTTTCGCCCGAGGGAATGAGCTCATCGGTTGTTGTAACGCTGTCGTGAAGTACAGCCGCCATTTTTATAAGAAGATTGTCGGCAAGTTCATTCATGCGAGGCCAGTCTGTGATGTTGGGACCGAATTTTAATTCGGCATCGGAATCGGGTTTGCCGAAACCTTGATATACCCTCTTTTCGTATACTGACTTGTCGAAAGAGTATTCGTCGGGAGTGTAGGAGTATTCGATATCGCTTGCGGGAGTGAGAACACCGCCCATGCGAGCTGTTGCGGCAATACTTCTCGCATCCATGAGAGCAACTCCCGAAAGCTGACCCTCACCGGGTTTGCTGCCTTCACGATTGGGGAAGTTGCGTGTTGTATGACGAATGGAGAAACCGTTGTTGGACGGAACATCGCCCGCACCGAAGCAAGGACCGCAGAAACAGGGCTTGAAAAGAGCACCTGCTTCGAGAAGTTTTGCCTGAGCACCGTTTTTGATAAGTGCAAGATTGATCGGAACGGAAGAGGGATACACGGACAATGAGAAATAGCCGTTTCCGACGCTGCCGCCATCCAAAATTGCCGCAGCTTCGCAAATATTGTCGAACATACCGCCCGAACAACCCGCAATAACGCCCTGGTCAACCATCAGTTTGCCGTTGACAAGTTTTTGTGTCAAATGAAGCTCGGCTTTTTTGCCGAACTGTTCTTCGGCACGTTTTTCGACTTCTCGAAGAATATCTCCTGCATTTGCATTGAATTCTTTGATGGAATATGCTTCGGAGGGATGGAAAGGAAGAGCGATCATACACTCGATTTCGGAAAGGTCGATGACAACGGCTCTGTCATAATAAGAAAGAGCACCGGGTGCGATTTTTTTGTAATCGGATTTTCTGCCGTGGTTATCGTAGAACGCTTCGACTTTTTCGTCGGTTTCCCAAATGGAAGAAAGACATGTTGTTTCGGTAGTCATAACGTCGATACCGATACGGAAATCCATGGGAAGATTTGCTATACCGTCTCCGCAGAATTCCAAAACGGCATTTTTTACAAAGCCTGTTTTAAATGTTTGTTTTACAAGCTCCAAAGCAACGTCGTGAGGACCGACACCTTTTTTGGGAGCACCTGTGAGATAAACCAATACGACATCGGGGGAAGCGACATCATAGGTGTTTGAAAGAAGCTGTTTTACAAGTTCGGGGCCGCCTTCGCCTATTGCCATCGTGCCGAGAGCACCGTAACGTGTATGAGAGTCGGAACCGAGTATCATTCCACCCGATTTTGCCATCATTTCTCTTGCGTATTGATGGATAACCGCCTGATTTGCGGGAACGTAAATACCGCCGTATTTTTTTGCCGCGGAAAGACCGAAAACATGGTCATCCTCATTGATTGTGCCGCCTACGGCACAAAGAGAGTTGTGGCAGTTGGTGAGAGCGTAAGGAACGGGGAATTCTTTGAGGCCGCTTCCTCGTGCTGTTTGTATAATGCCGACATAGGTAATATCGTGACTGATAAGAGAGTCGAATTTGATATTCATTATTTTCTTATCGTCTGTCACGGAGTGCGAACGCATAATTTGATATGCCATGGTGTTTTCGCGACATTCATCGGCAGAGGGGAACGATGCGGATGCTTCGAGAATTTCCCTGCCGTCTTTGAGATAAACGCCGTGATTGATAAGTTTTGTCATAAGGATAACCTCCTAAAATAAAATACTTGTTAAATATTCGAAAATATAGTATAATCAATTTGAATACAATTAAAAGGATGACTTGCCGTGTTTAAGAAAAATGAAAATGCAAGTTGCAGCACGTGCCGTTTCAGAGGAAATGCGGAGGGAGATTTTTTCATGTGTGTGAAAAAAGGAAAAGTGAAACCCTCGGACGTGTGCAGAAAATACAGCTTTGACCCTTTCGGAAAAAGACCGCCGAGACAGCGGAAATTCGATACGTCGATGTTTGACCCGCTGGATTTTGATATTAATCCGTAAGGCGGATGGATATTTCGCCTGTGGAAAGGGATTGTATACCGTCATCGGTCAAAACGACGAGTGCACCGTTTGAATCAATGTCGAGCGCGGTGGCAATGAAAGAATTGTCGCCCTGTATGCATTTTATCTTTTTGCCGAGAACGCATGAGTGCTGTTTGTAGTAGCTCATGAACGATGTGTCGGGAAGAGAATCAATCATTGATGTTATGTTGTCAAATATTGCACCTATCAATTCGCTTCGTGTTACGGTGGAAGAATAATCGGTAAGGTGCGTCATGATGTTTTCGAGTTCTTTCGGAACGGAAGACGGATAGACATTGATGCCGATGCCGATGACGACGTGCGAATCATCGCAAACCTCGCATAATATGCCGCAGACTTTTTTGCCGTCCTTATAAAGGTCGTTGACCCATTTGACGGACAAGTCGATGCCTAAAAGTTTTTTGACTGCCTTATGAACACAGACAGCCGATAATGTGGTGATAAACGGCACGAATGAGTAAAGGGATCGAACGGGAATTTTTAAAGACATATAAATCCCCGAATCGGCGGGAGAGAAAAAAACTCGGTCGAGCCGACCTCTTCCGTGAGTTTGAGAATTGGCGACAACTATTGCCGTGTGCTCGGAAAGCGATTTTGCAAAGCGGTTTGTGGAGTCGATAGAATCGAAAACGTATACCGCAGGCAAGGTTTTTGTAATGTGTTTTATGATTTCCTGTTCAGAAATGATATCCGACATTGAAAAATCCCCTTTGTAATTTTCTTGCTATTATATCATAATAATGTAGATTTGTAAATTGAAATATAATTTTAATTATATAAAAAATTTTAAAAGGAGTGATACTTATGAAAAGAGTTTTGGCAATCATTGTTACCGTTTGTATGGTATTGTCGTTTTTGCCTGTAATGGGTGCGGCGCAGGATGTTTCTATTAACGCCGAAAGAACGGCATACTTTAACAACGGCAGCGAATGGAAGCTCTATGACACAAGTACAAACAGCGACAACATTTTGATGGCGTCCAACGGTTCGGACGGTTGGCAGGCAGAAAGCTCGTTTACGGATACTGACGGAGTGAAAGTATCGCAGACGTCACTTTCGGGTACGGGCTTTGCAAGCCCGAGAAATGCGGTTATTTCGTTTACATTGCCGACGGACGTAAAGTATGACGAAGTAGCGGAAGTTACTCTCGGAATGACGGTGAAAAATGTTAAACAGGTAACGGCGGGCGTAAGATTGGCGGTTTACGGAAACAGTATTGACGGAACTTGGTCCCAATCGAGCGGCAAGAGCGTTTTCGGTGCGTCAAGTTCATCGGGACTCTCTTCTCTTACGTGTCTCGGTTTGACAGATGCAATCAAAACGGGTAACCAAACAGGCGAGAGTGCAAGCGGTGAGACGATAACTTTGTCAACAAAAGCTCTTACGGCATACGTTTCGGATATGATCAAAGAAGGAAAGACTGAAGTTACGTTCCGTTTGGCAACTCCTTTGGGCGGTATCAGAATTTACAGTTATAACACACAAAAAGCCCCCACTCTTACCATAAAAACTGGTGAGGTTACGACAGTTAATGTGAAGAGCGTTTTCATGGACGGTGAAAACGAAATCGGAAGCGAAACAAAAACAGTTTCGAACATTGTGGTAGGTGATATATATAATCATCCCACACCGGCTTTTTCGACGGAATATGAGGGCAATATGTACCTGCTCGATGAAGACAACTCGGTGCTTTCGGTAACGGCGACGGCAGACGGAAAAGCGTGTGTTACTTTGGTTTACAACAAGTTTGATTCAGATATGAGCTTTGGCGGATATGAAGTCGAAGACGAAGGCGCATGGTGCTGGTTTGCGGACCCGAGAGCGATTTCCTACAAGAACGATGAGGGTACGCTTGATTTTTCGATAATCGGTTACATTGATATTCACGGCGACATCAAGGCTACTCAGGTTAATCATATCAACAATGATGTGAGCGAGGTTTTGATCCGTTCGAATATTCAGCCCGACGACCATAACAATCCGACATTCCTCGTTTTGCCCGATGAAAGAATAGTGGTATTCTATTCTCGTCATACGGATGAAGCGGGCGTCTGGTATCGAGTTACAAAGGGAAAAAGCGATTTGACAACCCT
>CAZRYW010000095.1:0-6687 GCA_964604405.1 uncultured Oscillospiraceae bacterium | reverse complement strand
CCGACAGTCTGTGAGGGAGAAGTTTTTTCTCCCTCTTCTCCCTCTGCTCAATTCAGTTTTTCATATTCTTTTTTCTCTTTCGTCTTATTACCGCAAACGCCGCAACAGCCGCCAAAACGACCAATCCGATTATTACATATACCGTATGGCTCTTCTCGTATTTCAAGCATATGGTATTGCTTGCGCCTTTTATCTCAAAGCTCACATACTTTCCTCTCTCCGACGTTTTCACTTTTGTCCATTCGCCGTTTTTGAGCGCCCACAAAGTTACTTTATCGTAATTTTCATTTAAAACACGCATTTTAACGCTGTCGGTATCTTTTATATCCGAATTGAGAATCGTTACGTCGCAAACCTTCACTCGGTCATCCTGTGCAATCGGAGGTTTCGCTACACCTTGTGTTATGCATATCTTCGCCTCATCCGTAAAGCTCCCCTCGCAAAGTATTACGGACAACTTTCCGCTTTCGTTTTTTTCTTCACTTGCCAAAAGCGTTATGTACGGGCTGTATTCACATTCAATAACCAAGTTTTCGGTTATCGTATCACAGTCTGTTTCGCTCCATTTTCCGAAATAACCTTCTTTTGTCGGCACGGGCGGATATTTGATTCTTATTACGTCATCTCCGTAACGCAAATTTTGTGTTTTGACACATTCTCCGTCGGCAACGAATTTAACGGTAAAGCTCACAAACCTTGAAGGTACGTTTTCAAAGCTCTTCAGCTCGTCAAAATCTATAGGTTCGGCTTTTTCGGCATAACTTATCGAATCTATTCCTCCGATACCGTTATCCACAAAATAATTCAAATACACATTTCCTTTTTCTTTTGCATCACCCAGTATCGCTCCCGAGTTTTCCTCACCGACAACATTTGCGATTGTGTAGCTTGTGTTTACCACATCGCCCTTTCCCGCTATGCCGCCTACATATCTCAAACCCGAAACTTTCGATTTTGCGTAGCTTTTTCTTATGGTAGAGTCGCTCTTGCCCGCTATACCGCCTACATAGTTTCCGTTCGTGCTTTCACAATCTCCGTAATTTTCGCATTTGTACACCGTTCCTATTTCAGCCATACCGACAATTCCGCCCGTGCAGTCTTTTTTACCGGTAATTTCTCCTTCGTTAACGCACGAATGTAAAACAGCTTTGCTCTTATATGTAAAATTCAGCGTTGTCGGTTTTTCGATATCATCTTCGGGGTCTTTAGAGTATTCTATAGCCATTGCGCCGACAATGCCTCCTGTGTTGCGGTCGGCTTCTACCTGTGCGAAATTGCGGCAATCGGCTATTTTTCCCTGTTTTGTATTTTCAATATTCTCATCGGAAACATCAAGGAATATATCGTCCAAGCCGTTCCCCGCATCCGTTACGTCTTCGAATTCGTCTATCAACAGATTTATCACGATATTAAATTGATTCGATATATCCGTGATATCTTTCGATACGGTATGCCCTCCGTCGGAGAGGGTATCTCCGAGATTTTTCATTTCGTCGGAAACAAACGCAAGCGAATCGAAAAGATTTTCACTCGCCTCCTTAAAATCATCTCCGAGTTTCACAAAATTAATTGCATCTTCTTTCGACAAATCATCAATTATATCCCGCATATCTCCGAGTGCGTCTCCGATATCTTCGGTTGCGTATTTCAATTTATTCGTTGCATTCGTAAGATGTTCTTTCAGGTCATTCAATTCCTCTTCAAGATCTTCGGCATAATACATCAATTCATACGAAAAATTACTCAACGCATCTCCGAGATTTCCTATGCCGCCCGTTATGTAATCAAACGAGTCGAGCAAATAATCCATTGCGTCTCCCATATTTTTTGCCGCCGATTTAAGCGATGCAAAATCAATATTTCCGTTTACGATTATTGTCCCGAGACTCTTTTTTACGGTTATTGATGCACTTATTTCTTTGACAATATTTGTCGCAATACCTTTCAACTCCTCGGCAATCAGTTTTGCGTTTATACCTATTGCTTCAAAATTTTCGGGCTTTTCTGACAATATTTCGGCAATGGATTCGATTTCTTCTCTTACCGATTGCTTTGCATATATAATGTCATCTACTGCTTCCGCCAAATCCGCGAGTGCTTTTTCGACTTTTTCCGGAGAATCGAAAACTATCGCATCCTGCAAATCTTTTTTCGCTTTTTTAAATTTCTCCACCGCTTTGTTTACCGTTTTTTCGGATTTTGCAATCTTCTTCAATGCACTTGTAATATCATCCGTTTCCTTACTCAGCTCCGGAGCGTATATATCAAGCTCTTTCAATGCCGATTCAATCTCATCAAGCGCACTCGCAATATCTTCGCTTCCCGCCTCCAATGCATCGAAAACATTCACCGATTTATCCAAAGCATTTGACAAAACTGCCGTCCAAGCATTGATTTCGGCTATATTGTCATCAATAAAACTCGTACCGGTATCGACCAATATTTCGCTTTCTTCACGTGCGACTTTTGCATATTTCGATATATTATCCAAGCTGCGCTTCGCATCGTCGCTCAAATTATCCGCATCTGCACAAAATGCATTTATCATTGAGTTTAATTTGTTCAATTCATCCCTCAAATTTTTTATCACGCCGTCGGATGCATTTAGGAGCACATACGGTTCCGCTTGCCCGACAATCCCTCCTACGTCTTTTCGTCCCTGTACAAATCCGTAATTTTCACAGCCTATCATATAGCCCGACTGTCTTCCGGCTATACCGCCAACATTATATCCGATATGCTTGTATCCGACAGAAGCATTGTTTATGCACCCCTGCACAATACCCGTGCTGTATCCCGCAACACCTCCCGTATCGCTATGTTCGAGAAGATTGTTTTCGCTCTCCTCTTTTTTTGTTTTATAGTTTTCTATTATTGCACCGCTATCCGCATCTATATCTGCAATGGTGCTTTTCTTTTCCTCATATACGGTATTCACAAGAGCATTGTTTGTACAGTTTTGGATAAACCCGTTGTTTTTTCCCGCAATACCGCCCGTAGCATTCTCCCCCGAAACTTTTCCGTAAGAAACACACGAAATAATTTTTCCCGTATCGGTATTAATACCGACTATTGCTCCGATGACATTTTCTCCTTTAACTTCGCCGTCAAAAGAGCAGTTTTCGATTATACCGTTGTTTTCTCCGGCTATTCCTCCCACAAAGCTTTTCGAACCTTGCGGAATACAACTTCCTTTAACTTTCAAGTTCGAAATTTTTCCGTCTTCCTGCACATATCTGAACAATCCCTTGTACGAGCCTTTTTCCTTGCACTCTATTCCCGAAACAACATGCCCGTTTCCGTTAAACGTGCCTCCGAAAGTCGGAATCGGTACAAACTTTTTTCCCGAAAAATCTATATCACAATTCAGATTTACGATTTTGCCTCTCGAATATGTATCAAGAGTACATTTTTTCGCAAACTTTTCAAAATCGTCAATTGACGATATATTAATCGTATTTCCCTCAGCCAGAGCCGAAAGAAATGCGGGTTCCGCCAAGCCGAATATCATCGCAACGGCAATAATCAACGCCGCAATTTTAGTTTTCATCAGCTGCACCTCCGTTCTTTATATGTGCTCTTATATCTTTCAGATTAAACGATGTCTTTTCAATAATAAAGTCTCCCAAAACGAGAAGCTGCGGCAATATTCCCATAACCAACGCAATCGAGATTACCGTACCTCGTCCGAGCGATGAGCCTACGGACGCGATTACCGGGTTTGACGAAAACAGTCCTATCGCAAATCCCGCACAGGCAAGTATTGTACCCGATGTAAAAATAGTCGGGAAAGCAAGGTTCAAAGACTGTATTATCGCATCGAATTTGTTCATTCTTCGTCTCAGCTCCGCATAACGATTTGTTATTACAATCGCATAGTCGATGTTCGCACCCATCTGTATCGAGCTTACGACAAGATAGCTCATAAAATAAATAGGCTTATCTTGGATTGTCGGGAAAGAAAAGTTAATCCAAATACTTCCCTGTATTACCAAAATCAATATCAACGGTATTCCCGCAGACTGAAACGTGAAAAACAGAACTATCAGCACAAACACTATCGACAAAATCGTTATCATCAAGTTATCTCTTTCGAAAGATACCGACAAATCATAATTACTCGTGGCATTTCCCACTATGATGACGTCATCGCCGTAATATTTTTCGGCACACGATCTGACCGTGTTCAAAAATTCAAACGCTTCCTCGCCCTCTTCGGGGATATTCAAATTCAGTACCAATCTCGAATATTCTTCTCCCGCAAGCTGTTTTTTTCCGTCCGTAAGCTTGTCATGCAGTTCATCCAAATCACTTTGCATATCATCATCCAAGCTTACATATCCGTCATCAATCATTTCAAAAACAAAATCAAACATATCAATCAATGCGATTTTATAGTTGTCTATTCCGCCGACGATTCGCCCGTAGCTTTCGTCGTTTGCGGCATATGCCGAATACAACAGCCTGACTATTTCAATATCCATATCCGTCAATTCCGAAAACTCTCTCGGAGACAAACTGTCACCGACTTCATAGCCGTCTATTGCTTCTACCGATGCAAGCCCTGTTACGCTGTCAACCTGAGCGTAACTTTCGATTTCGCTTTTCAGCTTTTGTTCTTTTTCGTAATCTCCGCTCGGAACAACAACCGCCAATACGTTTGTTCTGCTAAAAGTTTCGTTTATCATTTTTCTCGCAATCTGAGATTCGTTTTGTGTTATTGTTTCGAGTTCATTTGCGCTGTAAGCATACGGACAGTTGTTAGAAAGGAAAAATCCTCCGATTACCAACACCAGAAAAACCCACGGTGTCACATAGCGTGTTTTTATAACCTTTTTGCTCCATACATCTATGTTCGGAACAAAATTTTTGTGATGAGTTTTATCAATCAATGGCGAAAACGACATCAAAAGCCCCGGCATAAGCGTAAATACCGTAACAATGCTGATTATTATCGCTTTAATCAGCACAACACTCATATCAAATCCTATTTTAAACTGCATAAATCCCATTGTCGCCAAACCCGAAAGAGTTGTAAGACAGCTGCCCGAGATTTCGGGAATTGCCTTGCAAAGCGCCGTTACAACGGCATCTCTTGCATTTTTTGTTTCTCTTTCTTCCGTATATCTGTGACAAAGAATTATCGCATAGTCAATCGCAAGAGCAAGCTGCAAAACTATCGCTATCGAATTCGATATAAACGAGATTTCGCCGAGCAAATAGTTTGTGCCTTTGTTCAAAATCGCCGCTACTCCGAAAGTCAATACAAGCACGGGAATTTCCATATATGTATGTGACGATATCAATAAAACCGTCAAAATAATAACACATGCTATAATCATTACGATATTCATTTCCTGTTCCATGAGCTTTGACTCCGTATCGCCTATGGATGCCGAAACATACGTATCGTAATCTTCGATTTCCTTTTCGATTTTTTCGAAAGCGTCAACCGTTTTGTCATCGCCGCTTGCACCGTCAAATGTTATCGAATAAAGTGCCGCACCTTTTGTGTAGTGATTTTCCGTTTCGTCAAATTCAATTTCTTTTACTCCGTTTATCAAAGACAAATCATCGCACAGTTTTTTTGCGTCCTCATACGAAATGTTGTCAATCATCACCTCTGCCGTTGCGTATGTCGTAAACTCGTTATCCATCAAAACGAGTCCCCGTCTTGTTTCCGTTTGGCTCGGCAAATAATCGGTAATTTCGTTGTTTACCGACACCCATCCCGACGAAAAGAAACTGAATATGATAAGCAAAATATAAATCAGATAAAATCCTTTTCTCCTGTCAACAATAAACTCCGCCACCTTTTCGGTGAAAGATTGTTTTTTATCATCGTTTTTCATGTTTTATCGGCCTCCGAATAATCAATGCAACTATTTTATACGAAACCGCCCAAAAATAGAACGGACAATCCCCCCACATTTGTGTAAAAATCGGACAAATGAGTACTGTTTGACCATCAAATTTTTATAATTGTCCGTTGATTTTTTATCGGACACGTGTATAATAAATTCCGAAGGTGATTTTATGAAACATGAAATAACAAGTATGAATACCAAACGAGCATTATCCGCATCTCTCAAAAAACTTATGGAACATAAAAAGCTTTCGAAAATTACCGTTACCGAAATAATTACCGATTGCCAAGTAAATCGAAAAACTTTTTATTACCATTTCGAAGATATTTATGCACTTTTAAAATGGACTCTCGAACAGGAAACAATCGAGGTTTTGAAAAACTTCGACCTTGTTCAAAACCCAAAAGAAGCTATCAAATTCGTAACCGATTACGTTGACGACAACAATCATATTCTCAATTGCGCCTATGATTCCATGGGCAGAGAAGAAATGAAACGTTTCTTCCGTTCGGATTTTTACGGAGTCATTCTTTCCATCATCGAAACGGTGGAAAAAGAGCACACCAACAAATTGCCCGAAGATTTCAAAAAATATCTCACATTTTTTTATACCGAAGCACTCTCCGGAGTTCTGATAGATTATTTTCAAAACAAAAACGACAAAAACCGTCGAGACGAAATCATAGAATACACTTTGTATGTTTTGCGTCAATCCATCCCTCACATTATCGACTCATACCCCGATATGCAAAAATAGAAAATCTTTTCCGTTATAAGCAAAACCCTACGAACGATGCCGTTCGTAGGGTCAGACTGTCGA
>CAZRYW010000094.1:0-6691 GCA_964604405.1 uncultured Oscillospiraceae bacterium | reverse complement strand
GGATTTTTTCAATATGCTCTACTGTTTTTTTATTTTTTTGTAAAGCTCTATTGTCAATTACCCCAACATTTATTATAGAGCCCGATTTTTGTATGAGGATAAAGTCAAGCGATTGACAGGGAACTTTTGTTGTGGTACAATCGACATAATGGGATACTTTGCAAGATATTACAATTGATAGAAAATCGGTTTTTGTGATGATATGCAAGTGAGAGGAGTAGAAATATGAAAAAAGCTTTAATGATGATTTCGGCAATCGTTGCACTTTTGACTATGAGTGTAAGCGCCAACAATCCGATTGTAAAAGAAGACGATAAGGGGAATAGAGTTTATGCCGGAGACCCTGCGGCAATTGTGGTTGACGATACGGTTTATCTTTTTTGCGGACACGATACTTCGACTACAAACTATTACTACATGCCCGAATGGCTTTGTTATTCATCCAAGGATATGGTTAATTGGACATATGAAGGCGTTCCGATGAAAGCGAGCGATTTTTCGTGGGGAAGCGCATCCGATGCATGGGCGGGCGAAGTTGAGTATTACAACGGAAAATATTACTTTTTCATGTGCAAAAACTCAACGGGAATTTCGGTAGGGGTAAGCGACAACATTACAGGTCCCTATAAAGATGCATTAAACGGGAAAAAACTCGTTTATCCCAACTGGACAAAAGGTAAAGTCGGCTGGGATGATATCGACCCGACGGTATGGGTTGAAACGAACGAATCTGGCGAGGAACATCGCTACATATGCTGGGGTAACTCAAACTGTTACATTGCAGAACTTGAAGAAAGCATGACGAGTTTGGTGGATTTGAACAATGACGGACAGATAAACGGCGGAGATATAACGGAAATCGAGATAGATGGCATACCCGAAGATTCGCAGTTTACGGAAGCGCCGTGGTTGTATAAGAGAGGAGATTTGTATTATCTTTTCTTTGCATCGAACTGGCATGAAGAGCTTTCGTATGCAACGAGCGACAGCGTTACCGGGCCGTATACTTACAGAGGTAAATTGATGGAAGCCGGTGCATCGAGCAATACAAACCATCCTGCGGTAATTGATTTTAAAGGTAAAACATATCTTTTTTATCATACGGGAGCAATGGAAAACGGCAGCGGCTACAGACGAAGCGTTTGTGTTGATGAAATCGAATTTAATGAAGACGGAACTATTGATTTGCTTTACGAAAGCAGCGTAGGATTGGACGGCACAAAGGTGTATATTTCTCCCGTGAGCGATCCGTCGAAAAAGATTTATCACGGATATTTTTCGAATACTGTTGATTCTGCGGCATATCCGTCGGGCAGTTTGGTGTATTGCGATGATTTTACCGTGAACCGTGAAGATTTCGAATGGGAAATAATCGAGGGACGCGGTGACGAAAGGTATGTTTCCATTCAATCCGTAAACAAAATGGGATATTTTGTAACAAATTACAATTCTCATGTTAAGTTGTTGCACGATAACGATGCAAAAGCCGAAACCGCAAAAAGCATGACTTTTATAGAACACGAAGGCCTTTGCGGAAAAGGCGTCAGCTACGAAAGCATGAGCGAGAGAGGAAAATATCTGACGGTTTGTGGAGACAGACTTTTGCTGACGAACGGTTATGACAAAAAAGCGTCGAGTTTTATAATAACGGAGGTTGACAATCCCGATAAGCTCGATATTTATACGGATGAGTCGGGAATTCATTTGTCGGGAACATATACCGGTGAGGAAAAGACGATTCTTCTTTATGTGAAAAATTCGGACGGCAAGGTAGTGGATATCAAATTCGTGAGGGCAGATGACGAAAGAATATTGGAATATACATATCAGCCGAAATCACACGGAACGTACACGGTGGTTTTCGGTTCGTTTAAAAAGAATGTCGAGTTTTAAGGAGGGTATGAAATGAAAAGATTTATATGTGTTTTTCTTTGTATGATGTGTGTTTTCAGCATACCCGTTTCGGCTGCCGACGGCGAAGTTTTGCACTATGATTTTGAGAGCGGGGAAATACTGCAAGTTGTAACAAATACGCTTTCGGACGGCAAAAGCATGACGGCACAAGACGGTCAGATTTATCTTGACGGAACTTTCGGATTGAAACTCGGCGAGGTAAAAGACACGTTTACGGTTTCGGCATTGATAAAAATACAATCCGAGGGCGGTACAAACACCGTGTTTTTCAAGGATATGGATGGATCGGGAAACAAGTGGACGGGGATACTTTCGGCAAAAAAGAAGCCCTCGTTTTGGACGCACGGTGACGGTTTTGCATGGACGACGGTTGCAAGCGGAAACGGTGATTTGGGAAAAGAAAGCTATGTAACTTATGTTGAAAACAACGGCATCGGAACGATGTATGTTGACGGCGAAAAAATCGGTACGGGTTCGGTGGCAAAAGGCAACGGAACGCTGTATCTCGGAGCGACTTACTGGAGTGCTGACGCCGTTGTGGGATATGTGTACGATGTAAAAGTTTATAATCGTGCTTTGTCCGCAAACGAAGTGATGGCAGACTATGAACAATTTGTGGATTTTGAAAATGCGATAGTATTGCCCTCCGAGGTAATAGGCGATATTGAGCTTCCCGAAAAAATCGCATCGAAAAAAGTAACGTGGACAACAAGCGATTCTGATATAATAACGACAGGCGGAAAAGTGACGAGACATACCACGGATAAAACGGTTGTCTTGTCGGCTTACATAGGCTCCGAAAAAATCAAAGATTATACAGTTACTGTTTTGAAAACACCCAACGAAATTAATGATGACGTGATTTTGTCGTACATTTTCGGCGAAAACGACGGCGAAATAATTCACGATGTTTCGGGCAACGGCAATCATGCGGCATCGTTTAACAACCTTGCGCTTACAAAAGACGGCGCACTTTTTGACGGGGTGGATGATTATGTAAAAATGCCCGAGGGAGTGTTGTACGGACACGACGATATCACAATTTCGATGACGTTTAAACCCGATGCGTCTCAAAAACATGTTTTTGCTTACGGATTCGGTAACACGAGCAGCAGCGGATATATGTTTTTGAATCCGTCAAGACCCGATTCGAATCTTATAAGATTTGCGGCAACACGTGCCGATTACCGTTCGGAGAGAGAAGTTGTTTCTTTGCCCGGTATAAGAAAAGGCGAATGGGCAAATGTTACCGTGACTCTTTCGAAAGACGGCGAGGTTAACATGTATATTGACGGAGATTGGGTAATGGACGGAGAAATGAAAATGACCGTCAGTTCATTGGGAAAGACAAAATCGAACTACATAGGAAAATCGTTGTATGATTCGGACCCGTATTTTGCGGGTACGGTGAGCGAGTTTACTGTTTATAACAGCGTTTTGAGCGATGATGAAATAGCGTCGCTTTACAAAAAAGAAAAGGAATATGCAGAGGAAAGCCAAGTTTTCGAATATATTGAATCGGTGTCTTTCGAAAACGGTATTGATGTGATACTTGATACGAATTCACGCAATGATGTGAAAATAGGAGTTGTTGTTTTTGATGAAAACAATAATATTATCGAAGCACAGATTGTATCGAATTCCGATGAAATAAACATTACCGAAAACGGTACAATATGCGTATTTGCTTTTGACGAAGAACACAACATCCCGGGAAGTTTTTATCTTAAAGGGAATGCGGACGGTTTTGAATACGAGTATACTCCCGGGAAAATTAAAATCGTAAGCGATAGAGATTATTCTGATGGAATTGCAATTGTTGCGGGATATGATTTTTCGGGTACACTTACGGGAGTTGCAATGAAAAAAACCGATTTATCGCAAGGCGATGCGGAAGAAATGTCGGGATGTTTTGACAATGCCGTTGAGTTTAAACTGCTCTATTGGAATAATCTCGAATCAATGGCACCTATAGAATAAAGGGGAGAATGGTATGCTGTTTATTGTTGCTGCATTGGGGCTGACTGTATTTGCCGTATTTTATTTGGCGGATTCGGGAGTGTTCGGAAAAAACAAAATATTGAAATTCGATGCGGAAATAATCGATGAGGTCGAAGATGAAGTGTATGATAATACGGGCGGAGTCAAGACAAGGTTTTTTAAGGCATATGAATTTGAAGAAAACGGCGAAAAAAAAGTGGTGCGCTCGGAAAGACCTATGAGACACATTGAAAACAGCGTCGGAAAAAAGTGTGTTATATATGTCGATACGAAAAACAGAAAGGCAATGGAAAAAGGCGATATTATCCGTTACAGATTGTTTGCGGCGTTTTTGCTTTGCATTGCCGTTGGAATAACGGTGCTGTATCTTTACATAAAAACGTGCGTTCCGGGGGCGGCATTATGAATGAAGTGAATAAGCTGCGTGAGATGATAGCCCAAAGCGATAATATTGTGTTTTTCGGAGGAGCGGGAGTTTCTACGGAGAGCGGTATTCCTGATTTCAGAAGTGTTGACGGATTGTATAACACTCAATATGATTATCCGCCCGAACAAATTATCAGCCACAGTTTTTACAAACAAAATCCCGAGGAGTTTTTTCGCTTTTACAAAAGCAAAATGATTTTTCCGGATGCAAAGCCTAACGAGGCACATATGTTTTTGGCAAAGCTCGAAGAGGCGGGAAAACTGAAAGCTGTGGTGACGCAAAATATAGATTCGCTTCATACCCGTGCGGGAAGTCGAAACGTTTTTGAGTTGCATGGTTCGGTGATGCGAAATTATTGCGAAAAATGCGGAAAGTTTTACACCGTGGAACATGTGTTGAGATCGGAAGGAGTTCCGTATTGCACTTGCGGAGGAATTGTCAAGCCCGATGTGGTATTGTACGAAGAAATGCTTGACGATGATGTTTTGAATGCCTCGATAAAAGCTATTTCGGCGGCTGATATGCTTATTATAGGCGGCACAAGTCTTGCGGTTTATCCTGCGGCTGGGTTGATACGTTATTTTTCGGGACGGTATCTTGTGCTGGTGAATAAAAGCGTTACGTCTGCCGATAACAATGCGGATCTTGTCATACATGAGCCTATAGCACGTGTTTTCGGTAAGATTTAATTGAAAAACTACATTAAAACGGGAGAATTTTTTAAATTCTCTCGTTTTTTAGTTGAAAAATCTAAATTTTAGTAGTATAATATAATAGCTAAAAATCGGAAGGAGGGGTAAATGTGAAAATTACGTCACGAGGCAGATATGCATTAAAGGTTATGATTGATCTTGCCGAACAGCGGACGGATGAATTCGTAAAACTTAATGATGTCGCAAAAAGACATAATATCAGCGAAAAATATCTCGAAAGTATTATCGCATCCCTCACGAAAGCCGGTTTGCTTATCGGTGTGAGAGGTAAAGGCGGCGGCTACAAGCTGTCGAAAAAACCCGAAGAGTATACCGTGGGCAGCATATTGAAAATTACGGAAGGGTCGCTTGCTCCGGTTAATTGCATGGATTGCAAACCGAATCCGTGCAATAATGCATCGGGATGCAAAACGTTGCCGCTTTGGGAAGGCTTGGATCGTGTTATCGACGAATATTTGGAAAGCGTAACGATTGCGGATCTTGCGTTTGATAAAACAAGCGGCGATGATTATGTAATATAAAAACCTCTTAAACCTATTGACAAAGTAGGTTTAATGCAATATAATGCAATAAGGAATGATTGGCAAAAAAACGGTAATGCTAATCGTAATGAGGAGGTTTTTATATGCTCTATAATTCAATGGAAGAACTAATCGGCAATACTCCGCTTTTGAGACTCGAAAAAATTGAGAAAAGCTTGGATTTGAAAGCCCGACTTTTTGCAAAGCTTGAATCGTTTAATCCCGGCGGAAGCGCAAAAGACAGAGTGGCAAAGTCAATGCTTGACGATGCCGAAAAAAGAGGATTGATTGATAAAAACTCGGTAATCATCGAGCCTACTAGCGGTAATACCGGTATCGGTCTTGCGGCGATAGGTACGGCGAGAGGATACAGAGTTATTATAGTTATGCCGGAGACAATGAGTATGGAACGCAGAATGTTGATGAAAGCATACGGTGCACAGCTTGTGTTGTCGGACGGTCGAAAGGGAATGAGCGGCGCTATCGAAAAAGCGAACGAGCTTTTGAAAGAGTTGCCGGGAGGTTTTATTCCGTCTCAGTTTGATAATCCCTCAAACCCCAAAGCTCATTTTGACACGACGGGCCCCGAAATATATAGGGATCTGGACGGAAAAGTGGATGTGTTTGTTGCGGGAGTCGGAACCGGAGGCACGATTACCGGAGTGGGAGAATACCTCAAAAGTAAAAATGAAAATACACGTATAATTGCGGTGGAACCTTTTTCGTCTCCCGTATTGTCCGAAAATAAAGCGGGAAGTCATAAAATTCAGGGAATAGGTGCGGGTTTTGTACCTGAAAATTTGAACTGCGATATATACGATGAAGTTATAAAAGTGACCGATGAAAATGCTTTCGAGTACGGAAGGATGATTGGTCGCACGGTTGGAGTGCTTGCGGGAATTTCCTCGGGAGCGGCGCTTTGTGCGGCAGTTGAGGTTGCGAAAAGAGAAGAAAACCGCGGAAAAAACATTGTTGTGCTTTTACCCGATACGGGCGAAAGATATTTATCGACACAGATGTTCACGGATGAAAAGTAATTGAAAGGAACATATATTATGAGAGTTTATGCAGACAACGCCGCAACCACTCGTATGAGCGAGACGGCATTTACGGCA
>CAZRYW010000093.1:0-6851 GCA_964604405.1 uncultured Oscillospiraceae bacterium | reverse complement strand
ATGTTAATATTTTACGGCGTATATACTGTTTGTAAACAATGTGTAAATAAAAAATATGTTGATTATTCGGTGCGAAGAGAATATAATTATTCCGATAAGGATGTGAAACGATGAAAAACAAAAAATCGAAGTCCCAGACGTTTATGGCGAGCGTGGCACTTGTGATGTGTTCGCAAATTGTCATAAAACTGTTGGGATTTATGTACAGAATCGTAATTACGAATATTGACGGATTCGGTGACGAAGGAAACGGTATATACAATTACGGATATCAGATATATGTTTTGCTTTTGTCACTTTCATCGGTGGGAATACCGAATGCGATTGCAAAGCTTGTCAGCGAAAAGTGCGCAAAAGACGATTTCAAGAGTGCATACAGAATATTTCGCTGTGCGTTGATACTGTTTGCATGCATAGGCGGCTCATTGAGCGTTTTGCTGTATGCTTCGGCACCGCTGATAGACAGAGCAATGTTTGATACGCCGACAATTGTGGGCGTTTTGAGAGTGTTGTCACCTGCGATACTTTTTGTTTCGGTTTCGAGCGTTATACGAGGATTTTTCCAGGGCATGAAAAACATGAAAGCGACAAGTACCAGTCAGGTTATAGAACAGCTTATTAAGTGCGTTTCGACAATATTGATAGTTCTTGCGCTTGCCGGAAACAAACCCACGATAATGGCTGCGGGTGCGACCGTCGCAACAACTTTGTCAACGCTGTTGTCGCTTATCTATCTTTTTGTATTTTACAAACAAAACCGAAAAGATATACAAGGAAGACTGAAAAATTCGAAACCTCTCGAAAGAGAAAAGTTTTCGAATATAGCAAAGGGAATACTTTATGTTGCGATACCGATATCGCTGGGGTCTATTGTGTCGAGTATTAACCGTGTTGTGGATTTGACAACGGTTGTGCAGGGATTGAAGGTTGCGCTTGCGGGAACGGAAAATCTCGATGCCGTGACGATGTCGCTTTCGGGAATGCTCAGTAAGGGCGATGTTATAATAAATCTTCCGTTGGCGCTCAATATTGCGTTCTCGACGGTTTTGGTGCCTACGGTTGCGGGAGCGATGGCTGTGGGAGACAAAAAGACAGCCTGCGACAAGGTAAGTTTTTCGCTTTTGGTTTCGATAGTGATAGCGTTGCCTGCGACAATCGGCTGTATGGTTTTGGCAGATGAGATATTCTTGCTCATATATCCCAATGCGCCCGAGGGCGGTTCGCTTTTTGCGATAAGTGCGATTACGATTTTCTTCACCGCAATTACGCAGACAAATTCGGGCAGCTTGCAGGGACTCGGAAAAGTGTTTGTCCCCGCGTGTGCGCTTTTGGCGGGCGGTGCGGCAAAGCTTGTCGCAAATCTTGTGCTTGTGCCGATGCCCGAGGTTAATATTTACGGAGCACCGATAGGTAGCGTTCTTTGCCAGGCGATAGCTTGCATTATAACTTTTGCCGTGGTGAGAAAGAATTTGCCGATGAAGCTTGATAAAACAAAGTATTTTATAAAGCCGTTTGTTTCGAGCGTTGCGATGGGAGTTGCGGTTTTTGCAATATCGAGAGGATTGAAGCCTTTTGTCGGAAACGCAATATCTACGGTTTGCTCGATTGGTGTGGGATTGATTGTATATGCTCTGCTCATACTGAAAGCGTTTAAAGTGTTTGATGAGGAAGAGCTTTTGCAAATTCCCGGAGGACGAACGATAGTAAAATTTGTGAAATAAGAGGGCGATACTTATGAAAAAAATATTGGCATCGGTAATGGCAATTTGCATGACGATGGCGTTTTCTTCATGTGCAAAAGATAATTCGGTGACTGAGGAAAAAACCGAAACAAAAGAAGCTGTGACGCTGGAAAAGTACACCGAAAGCAAACCCTATTGTGCACCTGACGGTACAACGGTGTATACATACGAATACGATTATTTGAAAACAGACGAAGAAAAGTATCCTTCTCTGGCACGGAAACTTGACGATATGGCGCAGGAGTGCGAGAAAAATATGAACGGAGACAGCGAGGAAAATTCCGAAAGCTATGTTGCGGAACTGGTTGAGGCGGCGATAGCACATTATAACAACGTACCCGAAAGTTTTTCCGAATATTACGATAGAAAATATTATGATGTTGTGAGAGCGGATAAATGTGTTGTGAGCATAGCCGTAACGGACAGCTCCTATTGGGGTGGGGCGCATCCGAACAGCGGAAAAAGCGGAATCAACATAGATGTTGAAACGGGAGAGGTACTTACGCTTGATGATATATCGAAAAACAGGACGGCACTCGAAAATATGATATACTCTGTGCTGACGGAAAGTTATGACGAAAGTATATTTTTCGATAACATGAAAGAATCTTTGACAAGTTGCATTAAAAACGATTCGCTTGAGTGGGTACTCGAAGAGGATGCGATTGTGTTCGCCTTTTCTCCGTATGTGCTGGCACCGTATTCGGAGGGCGTTATTGAAGCGAGAATAGGTTTTGAAAATAATGAGTCACTTTTTAAGGAAAAATATGTGACAAAAACGGAATAAAGAAACAGCTCGGTTTGTGTGCTGCTTTTCGAAAGACGAACTTTCGGGAAAAGCACATTGACCGAGTCTTTTTTTGAAAAAATAACGGAAATATAATGAAATTTTTGTTGTTATTTCATTTTAAGTGTGCTAAAATGTAAAAAAGCATTTTTGAGGTGATTGTCATGAACATGAATTTTATTAAAAAATTGCCTATTCCGATGGAAATAAAGGAAAAATTTCCGATTTCGTTCGAATTGGCTGAAACTATTGCGAAACGCAACAACGAGATTAAAAAGGTGTTTTCGTCCGAAAGCGATAAATTTTTGCTTATTATCGGACCTTGCAGCGCAGATCGGGAAGACTCGGTTTTGGATTATGTGACACGTCTCAAAAAGGTGCAGGATAAGGTTGAAGATAAGATACTTATTATTCCGCGTATTTATACGAACAAGCCGAGAACTACGGGAGAGGGTTACAAGGGCATGGCATCGCAACCGGACCCGCTCGCAAACCCCGATATTTTGGAGGGGCTTATTGCGATAAGAAGACTTCATACAAAAGCTGTTGAAGAAACGGGAATGACTTGTGCGGACGAAATGCTTTATCCCGAAAATCACAGATATCTCTCCGATGTTTTGGGATATGTGGCGATAGGTGCGAGAAGCGTCGAAAATCAGCAGCACAGATTGACGGCAAGCGGAATCAATATCCCCGTTGGAATGAAAAACCCGACGGCGGGAGATTTGTCGGTTATGCTCAACAGTATTGTTGCGGCACAAAGAAGTCACAGATTTTTGTATCGCGGATGGGAAGTCGAAACGGCGGGCAATCCCTATGCTCATGCAATATTGCGAGGCTATGTGAACAAGCACGGCAATACGATTCCCAACTATCACTATGAGGATATTGCTTTTCTTTTGGATTTGTATCAGCAAAAGGATGTGGCGAATATGAGCGTGATAATCGACACCAATCACTCGAACTCGGGCAAAAAGTATCTTGAACAGGTGCGAATTGCAAAGGACGTTGTGATGAGTCGCCGTCACAGCAAAGATATAGAAAAATTCGTAAAGGGCTTGATGATTGAAAGCTACATCGAAGACGGCAGTCAAAAGGCCGAAGACGGAATATACGGAAAAAGTATTACCGATCCGTGCCTCGGCTGGGAGAAAACAGAGAAGCTGATTTTTGATATTGCGGACATGCTGTAACGGTATAAATGAGAAAAATTGCGAAATATTCAAAAAAGTGCTTGCAACATGGACAAAAGCATGATATAATCCATGTGTTGATTATCGAATTATAGAAGGCGGTGTGTATAAATGGCAATGGCTTTAACAATAATTTATATTGCGGTAGCGGTGGCTCTTACGGTTATAGTACTCAGCCAGCAGGGTAAGGATCCCAGAGAAGCAAGCTCTGTTATGGGCGGTTCGGGCTCGTTCTTTTCCAAGAACAAGGGCGCAACAAAGGAAGCTGTCCTTGAAAAGCTTACGGCAGTTTGTGCAGTTCTTTTCGTGATTCTTTCTGTTGTGATGTTTATTTTTGTAAAGTGATTTACGAGTATGCGAGGCACTTCGTTACGAAGTGCCTTTTTGTTTGGAATTTGAGGAAACGATTATGAACAGAAAAGAAAAAATAAAAGCTTTTATGGAAAGCGATATGTATGTTCCCATGACGAAAGCCGACATGATGCATGTTTTGGGCGTGCCTGAGTCGGATAAGGACGAGTTCGTGAAAATAATCGAAGAACTCGAGTGTGAGGGAAGCGTAATTCAGACAAAAAAAAGAAAATACGTTGCGTGCAAAACGAACGGATATATACTGACTCGATTTGCGGGAAGCGGAAAAGAATACGGTTTTGCACGAATGGAATCGGGAGACGATTTGTTTATTCCGCCCGATAAAACGAAAGGCGCTCTTGACGGGGACGAAGTTTTGGTGAGACCTATCGGAAAAGCAAAGGGCGAAAAAAGCGGAGAAGCCGAGGTCGTAAAAATTGTTAAAAGAGCGAACGTGAGATTTGTCGGGATATATAAAAAAGACGGATGGTACGGCACGGTCAAGGCGGACAACTCTCGCATAGGTTGCAAGTTTTTGGTGGAGGAAGAAGACTCGATGGGAGCGTCCGAAGGACAGAAGGTTTTGTGCGAAGTGACATCTTTTCCTTCGAAAAATTATTACGCTACGGCAAAGGTTGTCGAAGTGTTGGGTTATCCCGATGATTTCGGGGTTGATGTTTTGAGCGTGATATACAATTACGGATTTGAAATAAAATTTCCCGAGAGCGTGGAAGAGGAAATCAAAAATATCCCGAGTGAAGTAACCGAGATTGCACAAGACCGCATGGATTTGACGGATAAAATAATATTTACAATCGACGGGAAAGACACAAAAGACATCGACGATGCGGTAAGCTGTGAAAAAATCGGGAATTTGTGGAGACTGGGTGTGCATATTGCGGATGTGTCCGAATATGTTAAGCCCGATTCGCCGCTTGATAAAGAGGCGATGAAAAGGGGAACGAGTGTGTATCTTACGGACAGAGTTATCCCGATGTTGCCGCCGAAGCTCTCAAACGGAATTTGTTCGCTCAACGAAGGCGTGTTGCGTAATGCGCTCAGCGTTTTTTCGGATATAAACGAAAATGGCGAAGTTGTAAGCTATTCGTTCGGAAAAAGTGTGATAAAATCAAAAAAGAAAGCCAACTATGATGATGTGTATGCGATAGTGTCGGGAGAAGCGGATGAGACCCTTGCGATTGAATATGCCGAACTTATGCCGTCGATTTACGAGATGTATGAGCTGTTCAAGGTTTTGAAAAAAGCGTCTTGTGATAGAGGCAATGTGGATTTTGATATGCCCGAAGCGAAAATCGTGCTTGACGATGAGTCGAACGTTGTGGATATTGTGCTTCGAGAAAGAAACGAAGCGCATATGATGATAGAAGAGTTTATGGTTGTGACAAACGCAACGGTTGCACAGCATATGACAAAAAGCAATTTGCCGAGTATTTACAGAGTGCATGAAGCACCCGACGGAGAAAGACTCGAAAGCTTCAAGGCATTTGTATCAACTTTGGGAATCAAGCCTCCGAGAGGCAATATAACTCCGTTGAAAATGCAGGCGTTTTTGGATGCTCTCAAGGATAAAAAAGAATATCCGATTGTGTCGCAGGTAGCACTTAGAAGTATGCAAAAGGCTAAGTATTCTCCCGAAAATCTCGGGCATTACGGATTGGCACTCGGGTTTTATACTCATTTTACGTCGCCTATCAGAAGATATCCCGATTTAGTTTTTCACAGAAGCTTGAAAGCGGCTATTGAATCGGACAGAAAAATGCTCAGCTATATTAAAAAACACAACAAAGAAGCGGCGGAGGTTGCAAGCGAAAGAGAACTTGCCGCGGAACGCTGCGAGAGAGATGTTGACGATATCAAAAAAGCTCAATGGATGGCAAAGCATGTGGGAGAAGAGTTTGACGGAATTATTTCGTCGGTGACGAGATTCGGATTTTTTGTTATGCTGGAAAATACCGTGGAGGGACTTGTCAGAATAGAAAACATGACGGGTGACAGGTATGAATACGATGAAAAAGCACTTTCGATACGCGGCGGCGAAAAAACATACAGATTGGGCGATGAAATAAGAATTAAGGTTGTCGGAGTTAACGAAATACAAGGTCAAATAGACTTTATGCCGGAGGGAATGGAGTATGGAGAAAAACAGAAAACAGGTGGCACTCAACAGAACAGCAAGACACGAGTATTTCATAGAAGAAACAATAGAAGTGGGAATCGAACTGTTCGGAACAGAGGTAAAAAGCATTCGTCAAGGAAAGGTAAATCTTAAAGAGAGTTATTGCGAGATTGACAAGGGCGAGATGTTTATCCACGGAATGCATGTGTCGCCTTATGAAAAAGGCAACATTTTTAACCGTGACCCGCTGAGAGTGAGAAAGCTTCTTTTGCACAAAAGAGAGACAATGAGACTTTTGGGCAAGGTGAAACAGGACGGATATACGATAATTCCGCTTGATTTGCATCTTTCGGGACAGTACGTGAAAATGGAAATTGCGTTGGCAAAGGGTAAAAAGCTTTACGACAAGCGAGAAGATGCCGCTAAAAAGAGTGCGGCAAGAGAGATTGACCGTGCTATTAAGACAAGAAATACCTATTGATTTTGTGAAAAAGGTATGTTAAAATAATTTAAGTAATCTCAAAAATGCGATGCATAGGCATCGCGACATGGGGGCGTAACGGCTTCGACGGGGATTTTGAAAACTGAAGAGCGGGCAGAGGTGGGGACTCTTAAACCCCGAAATTAAATTTAAACGCTAA
>CAZRYW010000092.1:0-6906 GCA_964604405.1 uncultured Oscillospiraceae bacterium | reverse complement strand
CATGAGCGTCTCACTTGCCGCCCCCACGGGCAAAGCGGCAAAACGACTCGGCGAAGCCTGCAATACCGAAGCCAAAACACTCCACCGTCTTTTGGGGCTCGATATTATATCCGACAGCGACGAATACTCCTACACAACCGATATCGACCCTCTTAAAGAAGATATCATCATTGTCGATGAAATGAGCATGGTTGATTTGAGCTTGATGAACGCACTTTTGAAAGCCTTAAAAAAAGATGCTAAACTCATCATGGCAGGCGACTCCGACCAGCTTCCGTCCGTAGGTGCAGGCAATGTTTTAAAAGACATTATAGATTCCAAGCGTTTTCCCGTCATAACATTGACCGAAGTATTTCGTCAGGCTCAGGAAAGCATGATTGTAACAAATGCCCATCGCATCAACTCCGGGAAAATGCCCATATGCAACCAAAAGGACAAGGATTTCTTTTTCATGCCTCGTTCCGCCTCCGATTGCGACATTACCATAGCCTCGCTATGTGCCGAACGTCTGCCGAAAACGTACTCCTACGACCCTCTTCGACATATTCAGGTTCTCTGTCCGTCAAAAAAAGGTTCCGCCGGTACAATAGCGTTGAACAATACCCTGCAAGCTCATCTTAATCCCCCTCAAAAATATAAAAAAGAGAAAAAGTACGGCGATACGCTTTTCCGCACAGGCGATAAAGTAATGCAGGTAAAAAACAATTACAACATCCCCTACGTAAAGAAAGATTCCGATGAAGAAGGATTGGGTATATACAACGGAGATATCGGCATAATACTTGATATAGACACCAAAAAATCCGTTATGATGATTGAATTTGACGATGAACGTCTCGTTGAATATGACTTTGCGTGGCTTGACGAACTGGAGCTTGCGTATGCTCTCACCGTTCACAAAAGTCAAGGATGCGAATTCAAAGCGGTTATTCTTTCCGTCTCTCCCGTTGCACCGATGCTGACGGTTCGCAATCTTCTTTATACTGCGGTCACACGTGCCCGTGAAATCGTCGTTTTGGTCGGCAGCGAAGAGACAGTTGCGCGAATGGTTGCAAATAACCGAGAAACAAAGCGTTACAGCTCTCTCCCCGATAAATTAAAGAAGGATTTGTCATGAATTTTATCAAAAAACTTTTTTCAATACTTCTGCCGCACAAATGCGCTTTCTGCCGTGATGTTATAGATTACGACAACTACAAATTCATTTGCGACGACTGCATGCGTAATCTTCCTTTCACGCACGGCAACAGATGCGTCAAATGCGGAATTATGATTGGCGATAACGCTATGCCCGTCTGCAATACTTGTCGGAAACAACGTCATTGTTTCAGTGCATCATTCACTCCGCTCGTATACGACGGCATTGTTCGCCGTTCGATTTTATCCATGAAATTTCACGAAAAAGAAAGTCATTGCCACGCTTTTGCTTTTCTCATAACAAATCGTATCTTGGAAGACGGATTTCCCCACATTGATTTTATTACATACGTTCCTCTTTCACATGAAAGTTTCCAAAAGAGAGGGTTTAACCAATCCGAGCTCATTGCGAAAGAGTGCGGTAAAATTCTCAACATTCCCGTCACGGAATGTGTTTCACGTATAGACGGAACTCCTCGTCAATCGACTCTTTCCATGTCCGAGCGTCGAAAAAATGCAAAAAACGCATTCAAACCGAAAGACCGTACTTTCTCGGGAACCGCTCTTTTGATCGACGATGTCTATACAACAGGCTCCACAATGAATACAATTTCTTCGCTTTTGCTCAAAATGGGCTGTGACAAAGTATACATCGCCGCCGTTGCGATACGACAGCGCAGTTAGTTTTTCCTGTTTAAAACCTTATAATACGGACAAAATAACATTGTACAAAAAAGGTTTAAGGAGGAAAATCAATGAAAGTAAAAGATGTTTGTTCCTGTGAGGCTTTAACTGTTACAGGTCGTGACACTATTCGGGAAGCGGCACAAAAAATGGCAAAACACAACGTCGGTGCATTGCCCGTTGTTGATTATTCAGGTCGTGTCGTCGGCATGATTACAGACCGTGATATTACAGTCAGGGTCACAGCCGAAAACAAGGACCCCTCTCGTTTCACGGTTTGCGATATCATGTCTCACGATGTATCTTGCGTATGTCAGGATGCCGATTTATCAAGCGCCGCAAAAATGATGGGCACGCCAAAGTTCGTCGTCTCCCCGTCCTTGACGACGGCAAAGTAGTCGGCTTCATATCTCTCGGCGATATTTCACGCACAGGCAAATACGATGCCGAAGTCGGAAACGCTCTTTGCGATATTTCATCAAAATATACCAAGAAAATATAACATTTTCTATAAAAAAAAGATTGCCAATCGGCAATCTTTTTTTATACGCTCTTTCAAATACCCGTCTTATTAATCTCCAACGCTCTTTTTGCAATAATCAATGCTTCCTGAACGGTACAATTTCCCAAAGGATTGATTTTTCCTTCATCTGTACCTTTTATAATCTGAGCAAACGCCATCATTCTGACGGACTCTTCAGCCCAGTCGCTCACCGAATCGGCATCACCGAAAGAGTCGATTGCAGGCAAAAGCGCCGCAACAGAGTCAATTTCGGGATAAAGCTTCTTTGCGATTCTTACTATCATAACGCATATCTGTTCGCGAGTAACAAAAGATTCGGGATCGAATTTATCTTCGCTCACACCTTTTACAAGACCCAAACCGTATGCCGTTACAACAAGCGGATTATTGCAATCCGTAAAAGGATTTTCAATGCTCATTTCGGGCATTTCCATATCCGATGCGGAATTATAAAGATACAATGCGATTATTGCAAATTCTTCACGTGTGATTGCTTTTGCATAATCAATTTCGCTTCCCATTACCGCCTTGAGAAACCTTGCCGCATCGTAATCAATCTCTTTTACCGCCCATTCGCTCGGCTCGCTTTGTGCGAAAGCTGCCACAGAAAGTGAAAATACCATTGTTACCGCAATCAAAATCGATACTGCTTTTTTCATTTTTATTCTCCCTTTCGTTTTCAGTCTTCCTTATGTGCGCTGAAACGAAGATATTCATTGATAAATCCGTCCAACTCACCGTCCATTACCGCACCGATGTTGCCCACTTCAAAGTTTGTTCTGTGGTCTTTAACCATCGTGTAGGGATGGAATACATAAGAACGTATCTGGCTTCCCCATGCAATTTCTTTCTGTACGCCCTTAATATCTTCGATTTTTTCTTTATGCTCGGCTTCTGCGATTTCAGCAAGCTTTGCCTTGAGCATTTTCATACACATATCCTTGTTTTGGAACTGGCTTCGTTCGTTTTGGCACGCAACCGTAACCCCTGTCGGAATATGCGTCAATCTTACTGCCGACGAAGTCTTGTTGACGTGCTGTCCGCCCGCGCCCGATGCACGGAACACATCCATCTTGATATCTTCGGGACGAATATTAACTTCGATTGTATCGTCTATATCGGGCATAACCTCAACCGATGCAAAAGATGTATGACGTCTGCCCGCGCTGTCAAACGGAGAGATACGCACCAGTCTGTGAATACCTTTTTCACACTTTGCGTAACCGTAAGCATTGTCGCCCTCGATTAAAATCGTCGCACCCTTTATTCCGGCTTCATCACCGTCAATGTAGTCGATTGTCGAAACCGAAAAGCCTCTCTTTTCAGCCCACATCTGATACATACGCAAAAGCATTGATGCCCAGTCCTGTGCCTCGGTTCCGCCAGCACCCGCATGAAGCGTAATAATAGCATCGTTTTTATCATACGGACCTGCCAAAAGTGTTTCGAGCTTTGTGTTTTCGATATCGCCCGTGAGCTTTTCAAGCCCGTTTTTCACTTCATCAAGGAAGCTCAAATCGTCCTCTTCTTCCGCCATTTCTATAATGGTCAAAAGATCTTCTCTTTCAGCCGACAAGCTGTTGTAATGCTCGATTTTACCCTTGAGCTGTTTAAGCTGCTTGAGCACTTTCTGACTTTTTCCCATATCCGAATAAAAGTCGGGCTCCATTGTCGATTTTTCCAATTCTTCAGCCTGGGTAATTACGTTCTCGATATGAAGTGCCTTTCCCAGTTCCTCAATGTCTTCACGAAGAGCATTGAGCGATAGTCTATACTGATCGTATTCTACCATTTTATCTCATTCCTTCCGATTAATTTGCCTTTATCAGTTCTCGTTCAATCCGCAACACTGTTTGTATTTTTTACCGCTTCCGCAGGGGCAGGGATCGTTTCGTCCCACCTTGGGAGCGTTTCTTTTCACAGGCTGTGCTTTAACCGAACCGTCGCTTCCGCCGGACGCCGAAGCTTTCTTCAAATCAACCGCACCATCTCCGGACGTATCGCCGTGCGCAGTTGCGTGTCTCACCGCTTCGTTCACCTGAACGTGCATTGCGGGCACAACACCCATAACGTATTTAACCGTATCCTCCTGCATCAACTCTACCATTTCTTCAAACATATCGTAGCCGATCATTTTGTATTCGTTCAAAACATCATGATTACCGTACGCACGCAGTCTGATTTCATGTTTAAGAGTATCCATTGCCGATACATGCTCAATCCAATGACTGTCAACGGCTTTGAGCATGATTCTGCGTTCAACATCACGCAAAACGTCTTCTCCGAAAAGAGCTTCCTGCTCTTTGTATCGTTCGGCAGCCTTTTCCAAAAGCTCTTTTCTGACCTCTTGTTTTGTAATGCGATTTTTATCTCGTGACGATATTTCGATAAATCCGGGTTTATGGAATATTTTATCGCAATATTCCTCAAACTCGGGCATAAGCCAGTAGTCGGGATGCTCTGCGTTGAGATACTTACCGATAGCATTATCCACAACCTTGACGATCATCTTTTCGATGGAAGGCTTGATGTTTTCGCCGTTCAAAACTTCCTTACGCTGGTTGTAAATAATCGTTCTCTGAGTATTTACAACATCGTCGTATTGCAAAACGCTCTTACGAATATCATAGTTTCTTCCCTCTATATTCTTCTGTGCGTTTTCGATAACACCCGAAAGCATTTTTTCGTCTATCACGTCATCCTCATTGATTTTCATCGTTGTGAGCATACGCTTGATTCTGTCGCCGCCGAAAAGACGGAGCAAATCGTCTTCGAAAGAAACAAAGAACTTTGATTTACCGGGGTCGCCCTGTCTGCCGCTTCGTCCCTGGAGCTGGTTGTCGATTCGTCTCGACTCGTGTCTCTCCGTACCGAGAACATACAAACCGCCCGCCGCCACAACTTCGGCTTTTTCGGGTTCGATTTCTTTCTTGAACTCATCGTAATACTTTGCGTATGTTTCTCTTGCTTTCAAAATTTCTTCGTCGCTTGTTTCGGCAAATCCCGTTGCCTCAACTATCAAATCGTTCGAAAATCCTTCTTTTTCCATGCGGTTCTTCGCCATATATTCGGCGTTACCGCCCAATATAATATCCGTACCTCTGCCCGCCATATTCGTGGCAATCGTCACAGCGCCTTTTTTACCTGCCTGTGCTATAATCATCGCTTCGGCTTCGTGATATTTTGCGTTGAGCACTCTGTGCTTTATGCCCTCTTTTTTAAGAGCTGCGGAGAGCTCTTCGCTGCTTTCGATAGTCGCCGTACCGACAAGCACGGGTCTTCCCGTTGCCGTTTCGTTCTTGATTTCGTTTACTATGGCTTTTATTTTTGCATTATGAGTCATATATACAGCGTCGTTTTCGTCACGGCGAATTACCGGAGCGTTCGTGGGAATAGCCACAACGTCAAGCTCGTATATACCTCTGAACTCTTCCTCTTCCGTCAAGGCGGTACCCGTCATACCGGAAAGCTTTGAATACATTCTGAAATAATTTTGTACCGTAATCGTAGCAACCGTTTTGCTCTCGTTACGAACCTTTAATCCCTCTTTCATTTCGATTGCCTGATGAAGACCGTTCGAATATCTTCTTCCGAAAGAAAGTCTGCCCGTAAAGCTGTCAACAATAATTACTTCGCCGTCTTTTACAACATAGTCGTCATCAAGCTTCATAACGCCGTGTGCTTTAAGAGCAATGTTGATATGATGCACAATGCTCATATTGTTGGGATCCGCAAGGTTTTCTATATTGAAAAACTGCTCCGCTTTTTTTGTACCTCTTTCCGTAAGAGTTGCACTCTTCGCCTTTTCGTCAACTATATAATCACATGCGAGATTATGACTTTCTTCCTTGAGGTCAAACTCTTCGAACTTTTGCACGGTCAAGCCTCTCACAAATCTGTCTGCGGCAAGATAAAGCGCATCCGCCTCGGCTTCGGGCGTACTGATGATATGCGGCGTTCTCGCTTCGTCAATCAAAATCGAGTCAACTTCATCGACAATCGCATAGTTGTGTTCACGCTGAACAACATTTTCTTTCGATGTTCTCAAATTGTCCCACAAATAGTCAAACGCAAATTCGCTGTTTGTACCGTATGTGATATCTGCGGCATAGCTCTTTTTCTTTTCTTCCTGCGTACCCTGAGGAATAATCAGGCCGACGCTGAGTCCCAAGTATCTGTACACCTTGCCCATCCATTCGCTGTCACGCTTTGCAAGATATTCGTTCGCGGTTACAATATGCACGCCTTTGCCCGTCAACGCATTGAGATATGCGGGAAGAGTCGCAACCAAGGTTTTACCCTCACCTGTCTTCATTTCCGCAATTCTGCCCTGATGAAGCACAATACCGCCTATGATCTGCACGGGGAAATGCTTCATTCCGAGCACTCTCCAGCTTGCTTCTCTTACAGTAGCAAAAGCCTCGGGCAACAAGTCATCAAGCGTTTCTCCGTTTGCTATTCTCTTTTTAAACTCATTTGTTTTGCCTTTGAGTTCTTCCTCCGAAAGATGCGAATACTCTTCTTCAAGTGCGAGTACCTTTTCCTTCAAAGGCTGTATTTTT
>CAZRYW010000091.1:0-6924 GCA_964604405.1 uncultured Oscillospiraceae bacterium | reverse complement strand
CTGTTACATTAAAAATATGTTTATCGACAGTCTGAAGCCACCCGCAATAGCAGGTGGCTTGTTTTTGTGTAAATCCGTTAAGAATTATCGGATTTTGTAATTGATTTGATAACAAAAAGCGTTGCGAGAGTTAATGCGATACCGATGGGGAGAAGAACAAACGCATTTTGAACAAATGCGGCGATGACATAGCACACAAAGCTGATTGCGGCAACCGTAGCGGCATACGGAAGCTGAGTCGAAACGTGGTTTAAGTGATTGGACTGACTTCCCGCCGATGCCATGATTGTTGTATCGGAAATGGGAGAACAATGGTCACCGCATACGGCACCTGCAAGACATGCGCTGATACCGATGATGAGAAGCTCGCTGCCGGGATCGAAAATGGCGGTAACGATGGGAATGAGAATTCCGAAAGTACCCCATGATGTGCCCGTAGAGAAAGCAAGAACACAAGCAACAATAAAGATGATTGCGGGAAGGAAGTTTGCAAGGCCCGAAGCGGCAGAGTCCATAACGCCCGCAACAAAATATTTTGCACCGAGAAGCGAAGTCATGTTTTTCAATGCGGTCGCAAAAGTGAGAATCAAAATTGCGGGAACCATGGCATTAAAACCTTTGGGGATACATTCCATAGCTTCGGAGAAAGTGATGAGTCTGCGGGCTATGAGATAGATAATCGTGACGATAAGAGCTACAAGAGCTCCCCAAGGAAGACCGACTGTTGCATCGGTGTTGGCAAATGCCGTTACAAAATCTTCGCCGGAGAAAAATCCGCCTACGTATATGAGTCCGACAATGCATATGCCAACCAAAACAATGATGGGCAATATGAGGTCGATAACTCTGCCTTTGGGGTTTTCGGTTTCGTGTTCGACGGCGGATTCCGATGCACCGGATGTGAAAAGATCGCCTTTGGTTTTTGCGTTGAACTCGTGAGTTGCCATGGGACCGTAGTCAAAATTCATAACGGAGAGTGCTATGACAAATACAAGTGTAAGAAGCGAATAGAAGTTGTAGGGGATGGCTCTGACAAAAAGCTCGATACCGGAATAACCCGTACCTTTTGTAAATTCGCTTACTGCCGCCGCCCAGCTGGACACAGGAGCAATCATGCATATGGGGGCTGCGGTTGCATCAATGATGTATGCAAGTTTTGCTCTGGAAATGTTGTGACGATCCGTAACGGGACGCATTACAGATCCTACCGTGAGACAGTTGAAATAGTCATCTATGAAAATGAGCACACCGAGAGCAAATGTGGCAAGAGCGGCGCCCGTGCGTGTTTTGATATGTGTTTCCGCCCATCTGCCGAATGCGGCGCTGCCGCCCGCTTTATTGATGAGGGCAACCATAATTCCCAAAATTACGAGGAAAATGAAGATGCCCGCCGTGTCGCTTACGGCAGAGATAAGCCCATCGTTTAACAAGTGGTCGAGTGCTTTTACGGGATGCCAGTTTGCGGCAAGGAATCCGCCCAAAGCAATACCTATGAAAAGCGATGAGTAAACTTCTTTGGTGATAAGTGCCAGAGTAATTGCGAGAAGCGGCGGGAAGAGGGACAAAAGAGTGGAATAATACATACTCGCACCGTCTACCGCTGTCGCAGGCTTTACGAGCAATGCACCCAAAACGACAACGAGAATTGTTATGATGAGAGCAATTGCTTTGCCTAAGTTTGATTTTTTCATGAGATTGTCGCTCATGAAAACACCTCCTAAAATTTTGTACAAAAAAAGCATAGGAGCGAATGGGTCGCTCCTATGCATAAAAATGCCTTTGTACAAATTCATACGGAAAATAGCGCTCCACATTCGTGACAGGCGGCAAGATATTATCCTACGACCCAGCCTCGATTTCCGTCGGACCGAAAAATCGGGCTTCGGCGAAAGCTCCTTTCATGTTGCGAAACGTCCGAAAAAATGGCAACATTACTGATAGATTTCGCACCTCTATCTTTCTTTACCGCAATTTTACCACCGAAAACCTAATATGTCAATGAAAATGTAAAAAAACAAAGAAAAATACGGAAATTTTATACAAATTGATTTTTGTCTTCTTTATAAACATATCCTATTGAGGAAAGTTTTTCGACAAGTTCGTGTTTTGAGATGTCCAAATCTTCGCAAAGAGAGTCGAGAGACGGATAAAAATCACGAAGTTTTGTGTTGATAACACCGAGGAGTATAACAGGGTCTTTGGGTAACATAATCAATCTCCTTGTCTTAAAGATTTTAAAAGAGCTATTTCTTTTGCGTAGCCGTCGATTTCGTTGGGGGTTTCGAGGAAAAACGGAAGGTGAGAGAGTGCGGGGTGATTGATGATGCGTTGTATCGCATCAATACCTAGAGAACCTTCGCCTATTTTTTCGTGGCGGTCTTTGTGGGAAGAGAACGGATTTTTGGAGTCGTTCAAATGGATGGCTTTGAGTTTGTCAATGCCTATTATTCGGTCGAATTCGTCCAAAACGGAGTCGAGGTTCTGTGCAATGTCATATCCCGCATCGTAAACATGGCAAGTGTCGAGACAAACTCCCAATTTGTCGGAAAGATCGGTTTTGTCGATAATTTCTTTGAGTTCTTCAAAACGACTGCCTACTTCGCTGCCTTTGCCCGCCATTGTCTCCAAAAGAACAACCGTTGTCATCTCGGGAAATAAAATTTCGTTGAGAAGGTCGGTTATTTTTGATATGCCGAGTTCGATGCCTTGTCCGACGTGACTGCCGGGATGAAAGTTGTACATGGCATTGGGAGTGTGCTCGAGCCTTTTAAGGTCGTCTGCCATTGTTATGCGTGCAAAATCACGAATGTGTTCGTCCTTTGCACATGCATTGAGGGTGTAGGGAGCATGGGCGAGGATGGGACCGAAGTTTTCTTTTGATTTTTCGTTGAAAATCGCGATGTCGTCAAAGTTTAAGTCTTTTGCTTTGCCGCCTCGGGGATTGCGGGTGAAAAACTGAAATGTGTTGCCTCCTATGGAGAGAGCTTCGTCGAACATGTGCGTGTAACCTTTTGAAGCCGAAAGATGTGCACCTATTTTAAACATAATTATATTCCTTTCGTGTAAATTAGTTTGCAATTAGATATAGTTTCTGTTACAATTAATATAATATCATAAAAAATAAAATTTTCAACGGAAAGAGTAATGTTATGACAAAAAAAGTAGGTTTTTTGGCACTCGGATGTAAAGTGAATCAATATGAAACGGATGCTTATGCGGCGCTTTTCAAAGAAGCGGGATTCGAGACGGCAGCGTTTGACGATGTGTGCGATATTTATGTGATAAACACCTGTTCGGTAACGAATCTCGGAGACAGAAAAAGCCGACAGATGATAAGACGTGCAAAACAAAAAAATCCCGATGCAATAGTTGTCGCAACGGGATGCTATGCACAGGTGGGACACGAAGAGGTGTCGAAAATGGAAGAGGTGGATTTGTGCATAGGCACGGATTTGCGTTCGGAAATTGTTAATCTTACGAAAAAGGTTATCGACGGCGAGGATATTGACGCATACGTAGATATCATGAAGGTGAGACGATTTGAAGAACTCGAAGCCGAGAGCGTTACGGAAAGGACGAGAGCGAACATTAAAATACAGGACGGTTGCGATAATTTTTGTTCGTACTGTATTGTTCCGTATGCGAGAGGCCCCGTTCGTTCGAGAAAAATCGAAAATATAATAAAGGAAGCAAAGAGAATTGCCGCTTTGGGATTTAAAGAAGTAGTGCTCACGGGAATAAGCGTGGCAAGTTACGGTAAAGATACGAAAGAATGTAAGCTGATTGATGTGATAGAAAAGGTTTGTGAGATTGACGGTATCGAGAGAGTGAGATTGTCGTCGATAGATCCTGTTGCGTTTACCGATGAATTCATCGAAAGGATATCAAAACAGAAAAAAGTCTGCGATCATTTTCATATTTCGCTTCAATCGGGATCGGATGCTGTGCTGAAAAACATGAATCGCAAATATACATGCGAAGAATATCTTGATATGCTCTCGAGAATCAGAAAAGTAATGCCCGACGTCGGAATTACGACAGACGTTATCGAAGGATTCCCGATGGAGACTGAAGAAAATTTTGAAGAGACGAAGCTGTTTTGCGAAAAAGCGGGATTTTCGAAAATCCATGTTTTTCCGTATTCGGAAAGACGAGGAACGGCAGCTGCCGCAATGGTGCAGCATCCGATGCCTTTGAGAGAAAAAAGAGCGAAAGAGTTGTCTGCTTTGGCGGATGAGCTGAAAGGTAATTTTGAAAGGAGCTTTGTCGGAAAGCAGGTTGACGTATTGTTTGAACAAACAAAGAACGGATATACGGACGGACTGACGACAAATTATCTGAGAGTTTTTGTCGATGCGGACGAAAAATTGCACGATAGGTGTGAAAGAGTTGAAATAACATCTTATGAAAACGCGCGTCTTTACGGAAGGGTTGTAAAATGAAAAAACTGTCTTATTCGAGAATAATAGCGTTGGGATTTCTTTGCATGATACTTTTGGGAACGGCTTTGCTGATGCTCCCGATAAGTTCGACAAGCGGAGAGAGAACGGCTTTTTCGGATGCGTTTTTTACGGCTGTCAGCGCTCAATGCGTGACGGGACTTGTTGTTGTGAATACTGCAACATATTGGTCGCGGTTCGGGCAGATTGTGATTTTGCTGCTCATACAAACAGGCGGGCTGGGATTTATATCAATAGGAGTATTTTTTACGACGATGCTGAAACGGAAACTTTCGCTGAGTCGAAGAAGTCTTTTTCAGGAAAGCATGAACACACTTGAAGTTTCGGGAACGGCGATTTTTACTAAAAAAATAATGCTGGGAGTGTTTTTGACAGAGGCTGTGGGTGCGTTTGTTTTAACATTACGTTTTATGCGAGAACAGCCTTTCGGGACGGCGCTGTACAATGGGATTTTTCATTCGGTTTCGGCGTTTTGCAATGCGGGATTTTCAACGTTTGAAGATAATCTTGCATCATTTGCCGGAGATTATGTTGTGAATATTACGGTTATGGCGCTTATAACAATAGGCGGGCTCGGTTTTATAGTCTGGGACGATGTTTACAAAAACGGACTGAAAGTGAAAAAATACAAATTGCATACAAAAATCGTACTGTTGATAACGGTTTTGATTACCGTGTTAGGCTCAGCCTTGCTTTTTGTCAGCGAAAGAAATGCAGCTTGCGCCGATATGGCTGTTTCAAATCAAATACTGGCTGCGTTTTTCAACACGGTCACGTCGAGAACGGCGGGGTTTAATACGGTGGATTTGTCCCGTATCAGCGAGGGCGGCAAATTCATAATGATGGTTATAATGTTTATAGGCGGAAGTCCCGCATCTACGGCGGGAGGTATCAAAACAACCACGTTTACGGTAATAATTGCGTTTTTGATTGCCCATTTTTCCCGCACGAGGGCTCATGTTTTCGGCAAGCGGTTCGAAGATGACGCAATAAAAAAAGCGACTGCCGTTATGAGCACGAATTTGTTCTTTATTGTGGCGGCGACGGCGGTTTTGAGTCTTATGTCACCGTTTTCGATCGGAGATATACTGTATGAAACGGTTTCGGCAATGAGTACGGTCGGAGTGACGGTGGGAATTACCGATAAATTTCCGATTGCGGGAAGATATATTCTCGCATTGCTGATGTATTTGGGACGAATCGGAAGCTTGACGTTTGCCGTGTCGTTTTTTGAAAAGAAAAAGAAAGTTACGATAGATTATCCCAAGGAAAGTATTTCGATAGGTTAGGAGTGTAAATATGAAAAATATACTTGTTGTAGGCATGGGAAGATTCGGACAGCATCTGTGCAGAGAGCTGTATAATCTCGGAAACGAAATTATGGCTGTGGATATGGATGAAAGTGCGCTCGAAGCGGTGAGCGAATATGTCGTTTCTTCGAGAATTGCCGATTGCACCAACGCCGAAGTGCTCAAAAGTTTGGGAGTTGCCGATTATGATGTGTGCGTGGTCTGCATAGGCAACAATTTTCAAAACAGCTTGGAAATTACAAGTCAGCTCAAAGAAATGGGCGCAAAGCACGTTGTAAGCAAAGCAAACCGTGATATACAGGCGAAGTTTTTGCTGCGAAACGGAGCGGATGAAGTTGTTTATCCGAATCGTGATATGGCGGGAAAGCTTGCGAAGAAAATGAATACCGATCATATTTTCGACTATATAGAGCTTACGGAAGAGTATGCGATATACGAAATATCTCCTTTGAAAGATTGGATCGGAAAATCCATAAGGGAGGCGGATATCAGAAAAAATTATCACGTTAATGTTTTGGGTACAAAAAGAGGTGGGGAAACGAAGATTATGCCTCTGGCAGAGCATGTTATAGAGGACGGAGAGCATCTGATTGTGGTCGCGACACAAAAGGATATTGACAGGATAGTAAAAAAATTGGGTTGATTTATTGCAAAAATGAAAAATTATTGTTGACAAATTATTGACTTTGTAGTAAAATGAAACCTGCTGAAAATGCCCATAGGTGGCACGAGGTGATAGCATGAAGATTAACATGGCAAGCGTCATCAATTGTGACGGTGCAAAGCTGGATATTAAAAATGAGTTTCAGATGGGCAAATTTGATTTTGCCGGAAATGAATATTCTTTTGAAAAGCCCGTAACTGTAACGGGTGAGATTAAAAATATCGGCGGTGCGTTGAAGATTGTCCTCTCTGTGGAAGGGGAGTATACTACATATTGTGATCGTTGCGGATGTGAAATCGGTGAAACCGTAACAGGTGAAACCGAAGAAGACATCACAAGTGATAACAGCGATATGGACAGCGAAATGTTTTCAATCGTGGGACATACACTTGATATTTCCGGTGCGGTTGAATCGTTGGTATACAGTAATCTGCCTATGAGAAGTTTGTGCAGTGATGATTGCAAGGGATTGTGTCCCAAGTGCGGCACA
>CAZRYW010000090.1:0-6937 GCA_964604405.1 uncultured Oscillospiraceae bacterium | reverse complement strand
GGCGAAAACCAGGACTTTGACGATATGGATCATTGCAAGACAAACGAATTGAAATAAGCTTTTTTCAAAGGAGGAAATATCATGCATTGGGCAAGAAAATGGCAATGTCAGCAGATTGCAAAGGAAATCGTTGATATTTTGAACGAAAAGGGCTACACCGCACGCTATGCCGAAAACTGCGACGAAGCGAAGCAGATGATTATAGATACTATTCCCGAAGGTTCGTCGATTGCCATGGGCGGCAGCGTTACGCTGGGCGATATGGGAATGGTTGAGGTTTTCAGAAGCGATAAATACCGCTTTTATGACCGCTATGCAACGGGAAGCTATGAAGAATGTTACAAGGTTTACCGTGAAAGTATGATGGCGGACTGGCTGGTTACGGGTTCAAATGCAATCACACGAGACGGCGAAATCGTGAATACGGACTCGTCGGGAAACCGTGCGGGCGGAATCATATTCGGACCCGATAAGGTAATGATTGTTGTGGGCGCAAACAAGGTTGTTGACGATTTGCCCGCAGCTTTTGAAAGAATCAAGCAGATAGCACCCACAAACGCAAAACGCATAGGACATCAAACACCTTGTGCGGTAACGGGAAAATGCGAGCATTGCGAAATTCAGCAGAGTGTGTGCAATGCAACGAGCATTATCCACAATGGACGAAAGCATCCCGGCAGATTTAATATAATCGTGATTGCCGAGGATTTGGGATTTTAAAAAAATAATTAATCGGATTTAAAAATAAAAGGAGTTGTTTCCAATGGCAAAAGTAGTAACAATGGGCGAAATTATGCTTCGCCTTTCGACACCCGGTAACGAAAGATTCTTGCAGGCAGACGAATTTGACGTATGCTACGGCGGCGGTGAAGCAAACGTTGCGGTATCGTTGGCAAATTACGGACACGATGCGGAATTTGTGACAAAGGTGCCGAAGAACCCCATAGGCGAATGTGCGGTTGCGGCACTTCGCAAGATGAACGTTGAAACAAAGAACATTGCAAAAGGCGGCGAAAGACTCGGTATTTATTTCCTTGAAACAGGCGCTTCTATGAGAGCGAGCAATGTTGTTTACGACCGTGCTCATTCTTCTATCGCAACGGCTGTTCCCGAGGATTTTGATTTTGACAAAATTTTCGAAGGCTGTGACTGGTTCCACTTTACGGGCATTACACCCGCAATCAGCGACGAAGCGGCAGCACTTACGGAAGTTGCTCTTAAAAAAGCAAAGGAACACGGCGTAAAGGTTTCCTGCGATTTGAACTTCCGTAAAAAGCTTTGGTCGAGCGAAAAGGCACAGAAGGTTATGACAAACCTTATGCAGTACGTTGACGTTTGTATCGGTAACGAAGAGGATGCCGAAAAGGTTCTCGGATTTAAGCCCGGTGAAACAGACGTTACAAGCGGTGAATTGGAGCTTGCCGGTTACAAGAGCATTTTCGAACAGATGGTTGAAAAGTTCAACTTTGAATATGTGATTTCGTCGTTGAGAGTATCTCACAGCGCATCCGACAACGGTTGGTCCGCTTGTATCTACTCGAGAGATACAAAGGAATTTTACCATTCCAGAGAATATCGCATTTGCCCCATCGTTGACCGTGTGGGCGGCGGCGACAGCTTTGCTGCGGGCGTTATTTGCGGAATGCTTGACGGTAGAGATTATAAGACGGCTCTCGAATACGGTGTTGCGGCAAGTGCACTCAAGCACACAATCCCCGGCGACATGAACATGGTTACACGTGCAGAGGTTGAAAACCTTATGGGCGGCGACGGTTCGGGTCGAGTTCAGAGATAACAAGATAACAAAAATCACCTTTCCTTTTTCAACGGGAAAGGTGATTTTTTTGTTGTCGTGATATGTTTTCTCGGTATTGACGAGGGGTAATGCCTTTGTGTTTTTTGAATTCTTTTTCGAAACCGCTTCTTTGAGAATAACCGACGGATTCTGCGATTTCCTCAATCGAAAGAGACGACGAGGACAACAGGTATTCGGCTTTTTCCATTTTGAATTTGTACAGATATTCGGAAAAGGTGAATCCCGTGTGTTTTTGTATCAGACGGGAAAGATTTTTCGGAGATATGTGGAATCTGTCGGAAAGAGATATGAGAGTGACGTTATTGACATGGTCGCTGATGTATGAGATTATTTCGGGTATTGTCGAAGAGGTGCTTGACTCAAAATGAGAGATAACGGATTTTGATTTTTTTGACAGCTCAATCAAAAGACATGCGTACAGAAGCCTCATTTTGCTTTGAGAGTATATTTCTTTTCGGTAATATTCTTTGATAATCTCCTGAATATACAACATAGCCTTATCGTCGCAAGACAAACTGAAATGCATGTGGCACGGAGCTTTGTCCAAACCCATTACGGAATTGAGGAAAAAGTTCAAAAACAAATCGTTTTCTTTGATAAGGGGTAAAACCGTGTTGAGAAAAGATGTTTTTCGTACCATGATGTTGAAAACAAATGCGTCGGGGGAAGTGGGATAAAGAAGATGCGCACATTCGCAGTTGAAAATCCAAACGCTTCCGGGAGAAAGTGAATATGTTTCGTTCATGTAGGTGCAGTTGAAAGAACCGCGGTAAATGTAAAACAGTTCGAAAAATTCGTGCCTGTGCGGCGTGGCTTTTTTGAATTCTTCCGGTTCGTTTTCCATGGGGTAAAAATCCTCGCACGGAAAATCGGCATACACCATGATGTTTTCGTCGGGTGAGAAAACAAAATCTTCGGTGAAAAATTCTTTGTGTTTCAAAAAAGCGGAGGGGTTTTCTTTTAAAAGGCGCTCTTTGTGTTGCCATGAACGTATGTGTTCGGGATTTTCGATAAGAGAGAGAACAATAGTGTCGATAGTCATAAAATCAATCCTTTCGCAACATAAAAATAAGGACTTGAAAACATATACATTTTTTGAAAAATGCCTTAACATTATTGTACAGGAAAAAATCCGTGTTGTAAAGGAGCGAAAAAAATGAAAAAGGTGATGGAGTTTATGAAAAAAGCCGCAGCGGCACTTTTGGCACTCAATATGGCGTGTACATCGGCGCCGATTGCGTTTGCCGAAGAATGTGAAATGCAAGTGACGAATCTGAGAGTAAATTACGTGAAAAATCCGATAGGAATCGACACGGAAAACATAACGTTTTCGTGGCGGTCGGAATCGAACTTTGTCGCAAAGATGCAGTCGGGGTATGAAATAAAGGTTTTCGACGATGATAAAATTGTGTGGAAAAGCGAAGAAGAAAGCTCGAAAAGCATCGGAATAGCATATGAGGGAGAGAGCCTTGAAGAAGGCAAGGAGTATTTTTGGTCGGTGAGCGTAACCGATGAGGACGGGAAAAAATACGAAAGCGAAAAGGCAACGTTCGAAACGGGCGTTACAAATCTTGCCCAATGGCAAAGCGCACCGTTTTTGGGAATGGAATCCGAGAGCGGAATGAGTTTTGTAAAAAGAGATTTCAAATCGGAGGGGAAGGTGAAAAAAGCTCGCCTTTACGCCGCCGCAATCGGGATATACGAAGCCGAAATAAACGGGGAAAAGGTTTGCCAAACGGAGGGCGACGAAAAAATTTATTATCACATGGCTCCCGGCTACGATAACGGGAACTTGTCGATGACGTATCAAACATATGATATAAGCGATATGCTGAAAGAAGAAAACACCGTGATTTTCAAGCTTTCTCACGGATGGAGAGACGAAAACGGTAACGGTGTTTTGGGACAATCAAAAGGGCGAGGCGGAATAAAAGCTCTTATTGTTTTAGAGTACGAATCGGGGGAAAAAGAATATATCGCAACAGACAAAAAAACATGGCAAGGCTCAATCGTAACGCCCGTGACGGCAAGCGGTATTTATTACGGCGAGGATTACGATGCACGACTGGAGGAAAAGGAAAAATGGGGCGCCGTTACGGAACTTGCCTACACGGGAAAGATAGTGCCGTCGAGAAACATGGAAGGAAAATTCGTTCCGGAATTTGACTGCGACATGGAAAGCTATGTTATATATAACGGCGAAAAAAAGTCGTCCGTCTATGCGGGCGGTGAAATAAACGTTTTGAAAGAGGGGGACGGTTTCGGAGACGGAATTTTGCTGAAAAAAGGCGAAACGGCGGTATTTGACATGGGGCAAAACCTTTCGGCTGTGCCTAAGATAACTTTTTCGGGAAGTGCGAATAAAACCGTCACGCTCAAAATGGCGGAAATGTTGAACGACGGAAGCCGTGCGGGCAACGGCGCAACCGAGGCAAGCGGTCCGAAAGGGTCGATATATACAAAAAGCCTGAGAGGTGCAAGAAGCGAAGCAAAATATACTTTCAAAGATTCGGAGAAAGTGACGTATTGCCCTTCGACAAGCTATTTCGGATATAGGTACGTGAGCATATATGCCGATTGCGATATTGTAATTTATGATTTGCAATCGAAAGCGGTATCGTCGGTGAGTGAACGCACGGGCTTTGTAACAACAAATAACGAAGACGTCAACAGATTGTTTTTGAACGCACTTTACGGTCAGCTGTCGAACTTTTTCACGATTCCGACAGACTGCAATCAGCGTGATGAAAGACTTGCGTGGACGGGCGATGAGCAGGCGTTTGCAAAAAGCGCAAACTATAATTTCGATTCGACGGCGTTTTTGTCGGGATATCAGGACATGCTCTCCGAATTGACACGAAAACAGGGCTATCCCGGAGCGGTGACAAGTCTTTCGGGATATTTTAACCATTGGGCGATGGGCTGGAGCGATGCGCAGGTTATCAATGCAATGACGCTTTATGCCGTAACGGGAGACGAAAATATTATCAAAAAGAATTATTCCGAGATGAACTCTTATATGGACTATATGAGAAGAAACGAAAGAGCGGAATATTCGGCGCCGAAAATACAGACGAGAGCATACGGCGACTGGCTTGCTTTTCAGGGAACGGGATATGAAGTCATTGCCGATTATTATTACGGATACATCAATCTTTTGATGGCAGATGCGGCGCATATTGTAAACGATACCGAGAAAGAAGCTTTTTACAGAGAATATTTTGAAAAGATAAAAGAAAAGTTCTTGGAAAACCATGTGGAATTCGATAAAGAGATTTCGGCGGAATACGAAAAAATAAAAATTCCGACAATTGAGGAAAACGTTATCGAAAACAAGTTCGAAAAGCGTAACGCAAGGTTTGTCAGAGTAACGGTTTACGAAACGGCAAACGGAACGAAAAACGACAACGAATACCGATTGCAGATTATGGAGATGCAAATTGAGGCAAACGGTGAAGACAAGGCAAGAGGAAAACAGGTTGACACCAACGACAATTTCGTTTATTCGAACATGTGGGCAAAGGAATTTATGACGGACGGCAAGGTAAATACGGGATATACGTCATCCGACAGAAAAACGACAGACCACGAAAAAAATCCGATTTGGGTATGCGTGGATTTGGGCGAAGAATACGAAGTAGATACCGTCAAAATGGTGTGCAGAGCGTTTGACAAACCGATGATTGAGGGAATATGCGTGAATTATCCCAAGCGTTATAAGGTGGAAACAAGCTGCGACGGAAATATGTGGGAAAGTGCGGGAGAATATTATGCATATGACGAGACGGGAGACAGACTGAGGATAAAATCCGGTACGGGAAGCTCGCTTTTTATGAACAAAGGAGGCGTTTTCGAAGACAACTCGCAAACGGCGCTTTTGTGGATGCTGAAACTGGGATTTTACGACAGCGACGATATGAAAAACGAATGTTTGAGGCTGCTGTGCGAAAATATAAAAAACACGAATCCGAAAAAAGGCAGCGTCAGGGCAAACTACGATCAAAATACTTTATCCGTCGGATTTTTGGGTACAAACGTGATTGCGCCCGTTTTGAGCGAAGCGGGACGAAGCAATGTGAGTTATGATTTGCTGTTGAATACATCAATGCCCTCGTGGCTTTTTGAGGTCAAAGCGGGTGCGACAACGATTTGGGAGAGATGGAATTCGTTCTCGCCGGGAAAAGGATTCGGCGATTCGGAGATGAATTCTTTTAACCATTTTGCATACGGCTCGGTGGTTGAGTGGATGTATGAATATATGGCGGGAATAGCTCCCGGAGAAGACGGGTTCGGAAAATTTGTTTTGCAGCCTGTGGCGGATAACGGCGAAAAATACAACGAGGAAGAGCGAATAAACAGCGTAAACGGGCGATATGTATCGCCTTACGGAGCAATCGAAAGCGAATGGAGAAGCGAGGACGGAAAAATTGTATACTACCGTGCAATCGTTCCCGCAAATACGAGCGCGACGCTGTATCTTCCGATTGAGGGAAAGAGCGTTAAAAATTTTGAAAACATTCCGGGTGTTACGTATCTCGGTCGTGAGATGCGACAAGAGAGCGAGAGGGCTGTGTTTGAAATATTGAGCGGAGAGTATGTTTTTGTGCTCGAAAACGGAAAATTGTCGGCGAGAATCGGAGAAAGCGCTTTGGGCAATGCCGAAAAAAAGGAAAACGGCGGAGAAAATATGTTTTTGAATCTTTCGAAAAATCAAGCGATTACAGAAACTAAAATCGAGGGAGACAAAATCAAAATAGGATATCGGACGGATTGCGATTTGGTTTTGGTCTTAGGAACATACGAGTCGGACAAGTTGACAAATGTTCGAAGCTATATATTGAAAGCACAAGATGAAAGCATAGTTGTCCCGTATGACGAAAAGTGCGTCATGTTTGTTTGGAAAAAGGAAAATCTTTGTCCCGTAACCGGAAAAACGGAGTGATAAAATGCTTGACAATATGAAGCTGTTGTGTTAATATAATAAACGGCTTTGTGAGCCTTGTCCGCAGTCAAGGGTTTAGGAGTCTCCGACCCATCTCTTTGATTGACGGGGAATAATAATTTTATTATATTTACGGAGGTATTTATTATGACACCCGAAAGAAAAGCAGAAATTATTAA
>CAZRYW010000089.1:0-6965 GCA_964604405.1 uncultured Oscillospiraceae bacterium | reverse complement strand
GCTCGTTTCCTTCTTCAAGATGATATGTATAATCTTCCATAAAGAGCGTACCGCCGTCTTTTCCCTGAGCCATATATTTCATTATTGCCGTAAGAGCCGATGTTTTCCAGTCGCCTTCGCCTCCGAAACCGTAACCGTCATAATGAAGGTTTTGAACCGCAAGTCCGGGAAGCTGATTGAGATTGTGCAAATCTTCGAATGTTGTTGTAAATGCCTTGTAACCGCCGTTGTCAAGGAACTTTTTGATTCCGACTTCGTAAAGTGCCTGTTCTCTGACAGAAGCAATATCATCGGTATTCATATCATAACGTTCGTTATAAATTGCCATCTGTTTGTCCACTTCTTCATCTGTAACGGTTGCGATTACGTCGGTCAAATCACCTACACCGTAGCCGTTTACCTGCCAACCGAACTTGATTTCCGCTTCTACCTTATCACCCTCGGTAACGGCAACATAGCGCATATTGTCGCCGAAACGGGCAACTTTCAAGCTCTTGGAAAAAGCAAATCCGGCAGCGGCTCTCGCCCATGCTTCGATATCGGCAACAACCTTTTCACTCTGCCAGTAACCGGCAACAACTTTTCTTCTAATACCCATTCTCGTTGCGATAAATCCGTGTTCACGGTCGCCGTGAGCAGACTGATTGAGGTTCATAAAGTCCATATCAATGCTGTCCCAAGGGATTTCTCTGTTATACTGCGTGTGCAAATGAAGCAAAGGCTTTTGCAACATATTAAATCCCGTTATCCACATTTTGGAAGGCGAAAAAACATGCATCCAAGTGATAACACCGATACATTCGTCATCTGCGTTTGCCGCTTTGAAAACAGATGCTATTTCATCGGGCAAAGTCACAAGACCTTTCGAAACAACGCTCACGGGGAGCCTTGAATCAAGATACGCCGCTATTTCTTCCGAATGAGCATTCATTTCGGCAAAAGCGTCTGTACCGTAAAGGTGCTGTCCGCCCGTTATAAACCATACTTTTTTATTTTTCATAATACATCCTCCTTAAAAGCCGTTTGTTTTTCTCATTTTAACATAATATTTGTTTTTGTGCAATAATTAAGTTGAATATTTCGCAAATAAAGCCAATGAAAAAATTACCGCAAGAACCACACCGACAAAGCCTTCTCGATTGCCGTGCTTCAACTCGTATATCGCATATGTGAACGTATAAAACTCGGCTATTGCAAAAACTATATGTTTAATCATATACAATCTCCGTTTCTTGCGATAATTCACCGTAGGTTCGCATTGTCAAATCAACATTCACATCATAAATCGAATGTTTGAATTTTTCGTTCCAATTGTATTCTTCCCAGTCGGTACAATTCAAAAAATTTTTCTTTGCGTAAGTTTCGAAAGAGCAAATATCGCAATCAAGTTCTTTTGTTGTTTTAATTAAAAATTTTTCTATTGCTTCTTTCAGTTTTTGTTCGAAATACTCTTCGAATTCGGCGGGACTGTTTATGAACACATCATTATCGCCCACTCCCGTAAAATCGCCTTCGAGACGAATGTTAATACTGATTTTCGGATTTTCTTCACACAGTACATTTATTTTGCCGCCGTGCGGCTGAGTAATATAGCATGAAATCATTTTGTCGCTCTCGTAGGGATTTGAGAGCGTAAAATATCCCTCGGGCATGCTGTTTGTGATAATTTGGAGGCAGAGTGTTTCCAATCTTCCGAGCTTTGAAACCATATAGCCGTCTTTCATCACGGCAACACCTTGAATTTGCGACGTGTTTTCACTTATGCTGACGCTGTTTCCCGCAAGAGTATTGATTGCAAAATCATCGGTATCGGCAGCAAATTTGCCCTCTATGATTTTTTCTTCGTCTTTTGATTCGCTTGCCTCTTCATCAAAAGATTGTGATTTTTTGTCGGAGTTAAAAGATTTGAGCACCGTTTCGTTGATTGCGCAATACGGCAAAACTCCCGCACGGCTTTCGCTGTTGAGAGTAAAATACGAATCGTACAGATACATATCTCCTTTGCGACCGGACGTCATTTTGTTAAACAAAAGCTGAAAAAACTTTTCCAAATGATACACTCCCGAGGGATTGACGTTTTCCAAAAACTCCATCGAAGAATCGTCGGCAACGCAAATATAGGTGTTGGGTCTGAAATGACTCGACCTTACAAGCATGTATATATATTCTTCCAGCCCTTCTCGTGCAAGAGCTTCGGAAAAAACAACAGTTTGAGTGTGCGTCAGTTCTATTGTTTTGCTTTTAAAATTGTTGATTTGTTCGATTGCGGAATAAAGTGACGGTGCTTCTATAACTATCGTTTCATCCTTTTCTTCGGGATTGGAAGAGTCCGAAGATTTTGTCGGTGTCGTGAAAATAAAAGTGAATCTGAGATTGTAATTTTCACCTTTGTCAAATCCTATTGCCGTGACAAAAGATTTTTCATCAAGCTCGGTTACTCTTGTACAACCGCATTGGATTGATATAATCAAGCACAATATCAAAGCAGTAATTTTTTTCATTTTAAACACTCCCGTTTGATTTTCCGAATATTTTTGCCGAAATCAGAATAATTAACGGTGCTATTGGATAAACAAAATAGGCATAACTCATCAAAAAATCAAAAATCTTTTCGACAGTTGTTTCGGAGCCGGGTATGAGCGAAACCAAAGAGATTGTTATACCGCTTTGTATTGTAATCGGTTTGTAATCCGACAAATTAAAAGCTTTTTTTAGCATATAAGATGTCATGTATATTCCTATCCCGACGTATACAAACATCGCACCGCCCCAAACAAACAGATTCAACGGCTCTATTCTTTGAAAAAACGTACCCGCATTAATCATTCTCGTCATTTGATAAAGCGGCAATGCGAAAGTTGATGCCGACGTATACGGAACGGCTGATTGATAGAGTAAAGCAATTATACTTATCACAGCTACACTTACGGAAAGTGATGTAAAGCCAATTCTCTTTACAATATTGTTGCTCCTTAAAAAAGGCGTAAAAAACAGCAAAAGTCCCATTTCGTAAAAAGAGGCGTTTTTAAACAGCGCGTTTTTCATAACTTCGGAAAAACCCACTCCGAAATACGGGCGAATATTTTCAAGAGATAATCTCGAAGGATTTATCGACAAAATCAAGCCGACGGAAATCAAAACAGCAGGCAAAATCAAACCGTTAAGGCTTATTTGTGTTTTAAGCCCTTTTCGTGCCGATATTATTCCTACAGCAAGTAAAAAGAACGTTACGGTTTCGTACGAAACGCCACGCATCACGGTGTTTCGTACCATCTCCTCCATCGACCTGAAAATTGCCGCAGTTCCGACAACAAAGACAAGCGCCGACAAAAGTGCGACAATTTTCATTGCGGTATTGCCGAAAGCAACTTGAACTATATCGATAATATCCTTTTCGGCATATTCTTCTCTCAACTTCAATATAATTGCCAAAATCAAAATTTCGAAAATACCGCTTGCCAAAACTTCTATCCAACCCGCACTTTGCGAATGTTTTGCATAGAGCGACGGTGTTGATATCAAAGCTTTTGTTATCGTTATACTCACAAGGAGCGCACTCGTTCCGTAGATACTAACTTTTTCATCACGTATCATATCAATACTTCCACTTCCTTGAAATAGCTGCCTCTTTGTAACGCCTTTTGGGATTTTGAAAATCGTCTCTTTTTTCACGTTTCCATATCGGAGGCACAAATATCCCCCAAAAGCCTTTTTCAGCAGTCCTCGGTGCATAAGGCGAAAACATCGGTACTCCCATGGAATAAGTGTGAATCCACAAAAGAGCATGAATATACATTCCCGTCACTATTCCGAGCAGTCCCCAGAATCCTCCGAGTATTATATATACAAATTTCATTACACGTGCCGACAATCCCAAATAATAATTTGCGCTTGCAAACGAACCGATTGCGGACAGCGATACAACTATTATTACGACTGGACTCACCAGGCCCGCTTCCACCGCCGCCTGTCCCAAAATCAATGCCCCGACAATACTCAAAGTCGTTCCGGATGGCGTAGGCACTCGCACACCCGCCTCGCGTATGATTTCCAATGCAATTTCCATAAAAATCAGTTCTATAAATCCCGGGAAAGGAACCTCCTCTTTTTCGGCAATAATCGCCAGCATCAAATTTGTCGGCAAAAGCTCGTTGTGAAAATTCATTATAGCAATGTAAATTCCCGGAAGGAGCATCGAAAAGATAAACGATATCCCCCTGACAATGCGAAGTAAATTTGCATACGGAACTCTCAAATACGAATCCTCTATTGATTCGTTCAATTCCGAAAACGTTACGGGCACCAAAAGCGCAAACGGCGAGCCGTCAACCAAAACGGCAACCTTTCCGTCAAGTATTCCTCTGGCGGTTCTGTCAGGCCTTTCAGTCGATAAAAACTGCGGTATTGCGCTGAAAGTTTCGTCTTCAATATACATTTCCAATTCGGCTGTCGTCATGATATAGTCTATATCTATATTATCCACACGTCGCAAAACTTCTTTGACAAGTGCGTCCGACGCAATGTTTTTCATATAGATGACAGAACACGGAGTATTGCTGATTTTTCCTACCTTTGTTTCTTCTATCGTCAAATTACCGTTTCTTATCAATCTACGTATAAGTGCCGTGTTTGCTCGCAATTGTTCATTGAAAGCATCGTTGGGACCTCGAATGACTTTTTCGCTTTGAGGTTCGCCTATTCCTTTCGATTCCCAACCTTTAATATCGAGTTCGACAGCCTTTTCCAAGCCGTTAATCAAAACCACAGCCGTTCCGAAATTTAAGTCATATGATAATTTCGAAACTTTATCTTCATTTCCGATTTCGGCTTCCGGCATTAATATATTTTGAATTTCATCAACCGTTTTAATATTAATTTCACGAGAATGAACCATCATCGGGAAAAGAACGGAATTGTTCAAAAAATTCTTGTCAATCAAACCGTCAATGTAAAAAACGCAAGCGTCAACCGCCTTTTTGTCAACTTCAACGGTAAACTCTCTGAATTTGACATCTCCGCTTATCTTGTATCCGAATTCTTTTTTCAACAAATTCATATCTTTCAAATAATATCCCGAAAGCTTTTTTTGCGAACTGTTTTCGACGCTTTTTTTATTGATAATTTCATTCTCCGGCAACACAAAACTTTTTTCATCCTTCGGCGTATACACAAACGGAATTTTCAATTTTACACCTCCCGTGCATATTGATAATTTTTTCCGAAGAGATAAAATTTATACAAAAAAAATACCGCTTAGGCGGTATTTCAAGTTTGAAAATCTTAATTATTTACGGGCGATGCCGAGATCGTCTGTGGTTCAACACTCAAATGGACAAGTGTCGAATTACGGTATGCGTTGGGATTTATCGTTGTGTCGGAACTTTTAAGTACGATTTCTTTCAGATTGGCACAGTTTGAAAAAGTATCTTCGTTAAGTCTTATCAAGCTTTCGGGCAGAACCACCTTTTCGAGTGCCGTGCATCCGGCATATGCCGAAGATGCAATATTACTGATTTGAGAGCCGAAAGTAACGTTTTTTAACGACAAACAGTTTGCAAAAGCGGCAAAACCTATGGAATGTGCATTGTTTGCAAAAACGACATTTTCAAGTCCTTTACAGTTCATAAACGCAAATTCTTTAACGTTTTCGAGCTTTGTCGGCAATTTCGCTTCTTTTAAACTCTCGCAGTCGGAAAAAGCATTAATCCCTATTTGGGTAATATTTTCCGAAAAAACAATCTCTGTCAAAAAAGTACATTTATAAAAAGCATAATTGCCTATTTCAATCACCGACTGAGGAAGCACCGCTTTTTTCAAATTTTCGTTATGATAAAATGCTTTTGCCGGAATAGATTCTATTCGCACACCCTCATAAAATTCGGGTATTACGGCAACACCGTTCTCATCTATAAAAGTCGTAAAATCTATTTTTTGCAAATTTTCCTCCGCAAACGCAACGTGCGAAAAAATTTGCAAAAAAATCAATATGAGAACCGAAATTAAATGTTTATTTTTCATTAGATAACTCCTCGTTTAATGTGAAATAAAATACCACACCGTTTTCAACATTGCGTACACCGTATTCTCCGCGGTGAAGCTGTATAACCGATTTAACAATCGAAAGTCCCAAGCCTGTACCGCCGTACTGTCTGCTGTGAGCCTTGTCAACCTTGTAAAAACGCTCCCAAATCGCATCAAATTCGCTTTCGGGGATATGGCTACCGCTGTTATAAACCGAAAATTCAATCTTATTCCCTGTTTTTCTTATTTTAGCACGAATATTTCTATTTTCATCAACGTGATTAATCGCATTCGAAATATAGTTTGTGACAGCTTGATGAATTTTGTATCGGTCACCCTCAACATTATACTCATTATCACTATCAAAATCAAGTGCGATTTTTTTCGAATTGAGTATAACCTCAAAGCTGTCGATAACCTCTTCCGCCAAAAGCGTTAAGGAAAATTTTTGTGCATTCAATAACGAATCCGTCGAATCAATTTCCATCATCTCAAGCATTTGACGTATTATATAATCCATCTTGTCCGCTTCTTCAATGATAACATCGGTATAAATTTTTCTGGATTCTTCGTCCGATATTATGTTGTCACCCAATCCCTCCGCATAGCCTCGTATGAGCGCCACGGGAGTTTTCAATTCGTGCGAAGCGTTGGCGATAAATTCTTTTCGCATCGTATCTATTTTGCTTTTCAGTTCGATATCTTTTTCCAAGCGGTCATTCTTTTCGCACAGCTCTCCTATCGTCTGTTCGAGTTTTTCGCTCAAAAGATTGATACTCGAACCCAATTGACCTATTTCGTCTTTTCTGCCGCTTACATATTTTACCGAAAAATCCAAATCCGTCATTGATTCGGCGATATCGGACAGCTCTTTAACGGGTTTTGCGATTGTTTTTGATGTGAGGGCAACAATCGCAACGCCGATTACAAGCATTACGGCACCG
>CAZRYW010000088.1:0-7021 GCA_964604405.1 uncultured Oscillospiraceae bacterium | reverse complement strand
GTCCGCAGGACGCGCTCAAGCTCGGTTCCCACTCCCCAAACGGCCTCGCAGGGCGGAGATTGGAGTTGGCCTTTCTGTATAAAAATAGCGGGTGGATTGTTATTTTGTAAACGAAAAGCTGCTTTTGACGAAAAAAGCAGCAAAAACGTGGGGCTATAAGGTGGTGAATTATTCGTTCGGATATTTGAACGAGTGGGACACAAGAGTATCTTTTTCGTAATTGAGAGTGAGTTCGAAAAAACGGTTGCCGTTTTGGAGCTCTTTGAGAAAAATTTTGTCGCCTTCCCACAAGGTGAGGCTGTATAACTCGAATTTGTCAATCCATTCCAAGTCGCCCTCATCACACTCTTTTAAAGAGCCGCAAAATGAGTCGGAAGTGAAAAGATACATGTCTTCGTCGGGATAGAAATTGTTTCTGAAATGTACGATGCCTCGAAAGTTGACGTAGTTGAGGGTGAGATTGGTTTCTTCTTTGACTTCTCGGAGGACACATTCTGTGGGAGTTTCGTCTTTTTCGAATTTGCCGCCGATACCTATCCATTTGTCGAAATTTGTATCGTTTTCTTTTTTTGTTCGGTGCAACATGAGGTATTTGTTGTCTTTTTCGATGTAGCATAGCGTGGTTTTAAGCATGGCGATATCTCCTGTGATAATATTGGATATCGGGAATTATATCATTAAAAATAAGTATTGACAAGATATATTTAGTATGCTAATATTAGTGTGCTAAGGTTAGTAATCTAAATAATTCGGAGGTGTGGTATGAGAGAGGCGGAAAGTCTTACACGTGAAGTGGGAAGACTGCATTTTCAAAAAATTCATGAAACGTTGGCAAAATTCGGTTTGGGAAAAGGGCAGCCGCCGATTTTGAAGTATCTTTCCGATAACAATGGGTGTAAACAAAGCGAAATAGCAAAGCGTGAACACGTCAGTGCGGCAACGACTACGGTAACTCTTCAGGCAATGGAGAAAAACGGGTTGATTGAACGAAGAAGCGACGAAAACGATTTGAGAATAATGCGTGTTTACATTACCGAAAAGGGAAGAGACGTGCAGAAAAAGTGTGACATGGCAATGGAAGAGACGGACAGAGAAGTTTATAAAAACTTTTCACCGCAGGAGCTTGAAATGTTCAAGTATTTGCTCAGAAAAAAACGTGACAGATTAAAAGAACTTTTGGAAACGGAGGAAAGTAAATGAAGAGATATTTGAAATATCTTAAAGGTGCATGGGTATGGGTTATTCTTGCACCTGTTTTGATGCTGCTCGAAGTGTACTGCGATCTTCGTCAGCCCGATATCATGAGCGATATTGTGGACGTGGGTATTCGTTCGGGTGCGGGGTATATGTACATACTCGAAAAAGGTATTGAAATGATGGGCGTTGCCGTGCTCGGCATGATAGGCGGAGTAGGCTGCGGATATTTTGCGACAAAAGCAAGTCAGTATTTCGGATACAGATTGCGTGACGATATTTACAAAAAAATACAGAACTATTCTTTTGCGAATATAGATAAGTTTTCGACTGCAAGTTTGGTTACGAGAACGACAAACGACGTTGTTATGCTGCAAAATATTGTGGGAATGGCACTTCGTATGATGGTGCGTTCGCCCATGCTTTTTGTGGGCGGTATTATATATGCCGTGAGATTGAAGCCGAGTTTGGCTACGATTTTTGTTGTGGCAATACCGATGATTTTGGCGATTATTATTTACAACATAAAGAAAACGTTCCCGCTTTTTAAAGTGGTTCAGGGAAAACTCGACAAAGTAAACAGCGTTATTCAGGAAAATCTGACGGGTATAAGAGTTGTGAAAGCGTATAACCGTGCAGAGCATGAGACAAAGCGTTTCGGAGAATCGAACGATGATTATGTTGATGTTTCGATAAAGGCAAACAAAATGATGGCACTTATGATGCCCGGCGTTACAATCGTGATGAATATTTCGGTTGTGGCGATTATGTGGTTTGGCGCAAAGTTGGTCGGAGCGGATGATATGCAGGTGGGCGATGTTTCGGCATTTATCATGTATGCGACGAGAATTTTGTCGTCGATTACAATGATGAGCATGATGTTTATGTCGTTTTCACGTGCACAGGCAAGCGCAACGAGAATAAGCGAAGTGCTGGACGAAAAGGTTGATATCGAGAACGGAGAAAATCCCAGAACAGAGCCTGTCAAAGAGGGCAGAGTTGCGTTTGAAAACGTTTCTTTCAGATATAAAGACGCAGGCGGAGAAGACGTGCTCAAAAACATATCTTTTGACGTAAAACCCGGAGAGACGCTGGCAATCCTCGGTTCGACAGGTGCGGGAAAATCAACGTTGGTAAATTTGATTCCGCGTCTTTATGATGTGACGGAGGGTAGAATCACGGTTGACGGAACGGATGTAAAAGATTATGATATAAAAACGCTTCGTGACGGCGTTGCGATGGTTTTGCAAAATGTTATTCTCTTTACGGGAACGATATCGGAAAATCTTCGCTGGGGTAAAGAAGACGCAAATGAAAGTGAAATAAAGGAAGCTGCGGAAAATGCTCAGGCTGCGGAATTTATAAGCAAAAATCCCGACGGTTACGATGCGGTGCTCGGTCAAAGAGGCGTTAATTTCTCGGGCGGACAAAAACAGAGACTTTCGATTGCACGTGCGCTTATCAAAAAACCGAAAGTTTTGATTTTTGACGACTCGACAAGTGCGGTTGATACTGCGACGGAGGGGAAAATCAGAAAAACTCTCAGAGAAAAAATGGGAGATACGACGGTTATACTGATTGCACAGAGAATAAGTGCGGTAAGAGACGCGGATAAAATCCTTGTTATGGAAAACGGAGAAATTGTCGGAATGGGTACTCATGACGAATTGATGAAGTCAAACGACGTTTACAGAGAAATTTATTATTCGCAGATGGAAAGAGGTGAAGAAGCATGAGAGCGGAACCGAGAGGACCTATGGGTCGGCCGGGTGGCCCCGGAGGACCGGGAAGAGGACCGGGTGGCCCCGGGATGAGACCGACGGAAAAAGCGAAAAACGCAAAAGGAACGCTGTTGAGAGTTATAGGATATCTGGGTAGCTTTAAAATAGCGATTGTATTTGTGCTTCTTTTGGTAGGATTTCAGACGCTTGCGAGTTTGGGTGCAACATATTTGCAAAAACCCGTAATCAACGAGATAGCTAATAATCCGATTGATTTTGATTTTATAATGAAAAATCTTATTTTGCTGGTGGGGTTGTATTTGTTAAGTGCCGCCGCACAGGGCGTGCAGAGCGTGCTTTTGGCGGTTATCAGCCAAAAAACGGTGCAGAAAATAAGAATGGATTTGTTCTCGAAAATGGAGAAGCTGTCGATTGCGTATTTTGACAAGCGTACTCACGGCGAATTGATGAGCCGTATGACAAATGACGTTGATACGTTGAGTCAGACTCTTTCGACGTCGGTTGCTCAGATTGTATCGGGAGTTATAATGCTTGTAGGTACGTTCTGCATGATGGTTTACATAAGCATACCGCTTACGCTGGTGACACTTGTGCTTGTGCCGTTGATGCTTTTTATAACGAAGAAAATAGCAAAATATACATCGAGATTTTACAAAGGACAACAGGAAGCGCTCGGCGATTTGAACGGACACATAGAGGAAACGATTTCGGGTCAGTATGCGGTAAAGGTTTTCTGCCGTGAAAAACAGATTTGCGACGAGTTCGAAGAAAAGAACAGAGCGTATTATGAAAATGCCGTAAGAGCACAGGTGATATCGGGCAGCGTGGGTCCCATAATGAACATGTTCTCAAACCTCAATTATGCGGTGACGGCATTTGTGGGCGGTATTTTGGCGGTAACTTCGATTTTGGGATTTGAACCGCTTGAAATAGGCGATATTATTGTGTTTTTGAGTTGTTCGACACAGTTCAGCCGTCCCATTAACGAAATAGCAAACCTTTTTGCCACGATTCAGTCTGCACTTGCGGGTGCCGAAAGAGTGTTTGAGGTTATGGATGAGCCGAATGAATATGTCGGAGAGGAAAATCATGTTGAACTCGGTCATGTGGAAGGTCACGTGGAGATTAAAAACATTGATTTCGGATATGACGAGAAGAGAATGATTCTCAAAGATGTTTCCATTGAGGCAAAGCCCGGCGAAACGATTGCGTTTGTAGGACCGACAGGTGCGGGAAAAACAACTATCGTAAATCTTTTGACACGTTTTTACGATGTTAACCGAGGAGAAATACTGATTGACGGAACAAACATAAAAGACGTTAAAAAGGACTCGGTGCGAGGCAAGATTGCGATAGTGTTGCAGGACACGCATATGTTCTCGGTATCGGTAAGAGAAAACATACGTTACGGTAACCTCAATGCAACGGACGAAGAAGTGGAATGTGCGGCGAGACTTGCAAACTGTCATGAATTTATCGAAAGATTGCATGACGGTTACGACACGGTGCTGACCGATGACGCATCGAACGTGTCGGTAGGACAAAGACAGCTTCTTGCAATTGCGAGAGCGATGGTTGCCGATCCCGAAATTTTGATATTGGACGAAGCGACATCGTCGGTTGATACGAGAACGGAGATAAAAATACAGGAAGCTATGCATAATTTGATGTACGGAAGAACGTGTTTTGTGATAGCACATCGTCTTTCGACAATTAAAAATGCGGATAAAATCGTTGTTATAAATGACGGATGCGTTTGTGAATCGGGAACTCACGAGGAGCTTTTGGCACAAAACGGAATGTATGCATCGCTTTATAACGGACAATTTACGGAATGATACAAAAGACGCATCGAAAACAGATGCGTCTTTTGTTTAAAATAAAAAGTTTGAGGAATAATCTATCGGGAAAGCATGTAGAATGTTACGGCAAGGTTGACTTTTTTAAAAAAGAGTGATATAATCATATGGATTTGTTGAACGGAACTAATCAAGAAACGGAGGTTATTATGGCAAGAAAAAATAAAATAAAGATTATTCCTCTCGGGGGGCTTGGCGAGATCGGTAAGAATCTCACGGTGTTTGAGTACGGCAACGAAATAATCGTGCTCGACTGCGGCATGGCATTTCCCGACGAGGATATGCCCGGAGTTGATGCGGTGATACCGGACATCACTTATCTCGAAAAGAACCGAGACAAAGTGAAAGCACTTTTCATCACTCACGGACACGAAGATCACATCGGAAGCATACCGTATTTTTTGCGTGAAATAAACGTTCCCGTGTACGGTACGAGAATGACCATTGGTCTTATCGAACAAAAGCTTAAAGAACACGGTATTTTGTCGGTATCGAAGCTGAACCGTGTTTATACGGGCGATGTTATCAATGTTTCGAAAAATTTCAGCGTTGAATTTTTGAGAGTGAATCACTCCATAAGCGATGCGGCGGGTGTTGCAATCAAAACTCCCGCAGGTACGATAGTTCATACGGGCGACTTTAAAATAGACTGTACGCCGATACAGGGAACTATGATTGATTTGGCGAGATTCGGTCAGTTGGGTACGCAGGGTGTATTGGCACTTATGAGTGACTCGACAAATGCCGAAAGACCCGGATACACGATGAGCGAAAGTACGGTAGGCGAAAAGTTTGACAGTATTTTCGATAATACGAAAAAAAGAATTATCGTTGCGACATTTGCATCGAATGTTGACAGAGTAAACCAGATAATATCTGCGGCTGTAAAACATAAGAGAAAAGTTGCCGTTTCCGGCAGAAGCATGATAAATATGATCGAGGTTGCGACAAATTTGGGATATCTTGATATTCCGAAGGGAACGCTTATTCCGATTGATGATGTGAGAAAGTACAATAATCATCAGCTTGTTATCATAACAACGGGCAGTCAGGGCGAACCTATGAGCGCACTTACGAGAATGGCGTTTTCGGATCACAAAAAGGTTGAAATAACAAAGGACGATTTGGTAATAATATCGGCAAGTCCCATCCCCGGCAATGAAAAGCCTGTTTCGAACGTTATCAACGAGTTGTACAGAAAGGGTGCGGAAGTTATTCATCAATCGCTGATGGAGGTTCACGTGTCGGGACACGCTTGCCGTGAAGAGCTGAAAATTATTATGGGACTTACAAAGCCCAAGTTCTTTATACCGGTACACGGTGAGCAACGTCACCTTTTGAAGCACTCGGCGATTGCGGAAAGCATGGGCATTCCGTCCGAAAATATTTTCAAGCTCGAAAACGGTTCGGTATTGGAATTGACTCGTGATGAAGGAAAGGTTACGGGAAGCGTTCCGTCGGGTAAGGTCTTGGTTGACGGTTACGGCGTGGGCGATGTAGGAAACATTGTGCTTAGAGACCGTAAGCATTTGGCACAAGACGGTATAATTATTGCGGTATTGTCACTAAACAAAGAGGGAAAACTTGTTTCGGGTCCGGATATTATATCGAGAGGTTTTGTCTATGTGAGAGACAACGAGGATTTGATTGAGGCGTTGCGTGTTGTCGCACAGACAAGCGTGCAGGATACGTTGATTTCAAAGAGCTGCGACTGGAGTGCGATTAAGGGAAATATGAAAAACGCACTCGGAGATTTCATATTTGATAAAACAAGACGTAAACCTATGATTTTGCCCATTATAATGGAGGTTTAAGAAAAAAAGGCGGAGAAACCGACTGAGCGTGTCGAAAAGTTCGACACGCAACTGCAAATCTTGCCAAGGCAATCTTCGCAGTTTATTATTTTTTACAAGGAATAAAGTGGCGATTTCTCGTGCAAGAGGCTTGAAGCCTCCTTAAATCGCCACTTTCGGCGAGGCAATCGCATTGCCTCGCCGATTTTCTTTGGGGAAACCTTCTTTCTCAAACCTTTCGCTGTTACATTAAAAATATGTTTATTGACAGTCTGAGCGGAGAAACATTTGTTTCTCTGCTTTTTTCGTGTGTGTTGGGATGAGAGTCTGATTGAAAAGCTTGGAGAAGTGCGGAAAATAAGGGAAAAAAGGCGAAATGGAAAAATCATAAAAAAGTGACATGTTACAAAAATGTTAAACTAAAATGCAAACT
>CAZRYW010000087.1:0-7039 GCA_964604405.1 uncultured Oscillospiraceae bacterium | reverse complement strand
CTTCGGGACAGTTGTCTCTTATTGCAAGCTGCTGCTCTGTAAAAGGCACCACATACATCGTAAAACCGCCCGTATACTGTGCGATAATTTTCGCCAAGTTCACAACTTTTTCCTTTGCCAATTCGCTCGTGTACGGAGGAGATGTAAAATGAACGGCTTCCAGCTCCACACCTCTTTTTGCCATCATATATCCCGCCACGGGAGAATCTATACCTCCCGAAATCAAAAGCGTAGCTCTGCCGTTGCTTCTCACGGGCATACCGCCCTGACCTTTGATAACCGCACTATCCGTGAAAACATAAGCCTCGTTATCTCTTATTTCAACTCTCACCGTAGCGTCGGGTTCTCTCACATTCACTTTCAGTCTGTGACACGCCGAAAGTATCGCTCCGCCCATAAGGCGAGATATCTCGGGCGAATTGTACGCAAACTTTTTATCGCTTCTCTTTGCTTCGACTTTAAACGTTTTGATATCATCCATAAACGATATCACGTATCGGCTTCCCTCGTTCAAAATCGTATCCATATCCTTTTCGAAAACTCCGGCACGTGTTATCGACGCAATACCGAAAACTTTCGAGATTTTTTCCGCAAGAGTGTCAATATCTCTTCCTTCGCACGGAGTAATATATATGATAGCCTGACTTTTTTTGATGCTTTGAATCCACTCATCGCCTGCGGCACGCCTGATGTTGCCGATAAGCATATCTTCGAACTTGTTACGGTTCAACCCCTTTAATATAATCTCTCCGTATTTAATCAAAAGTATTTCTTTCATTTTTGTATTCCTTTCATCTTCTGAAAAGTCTTATGACTTCTTTTATCGCTTCCGTTGTTTTGTCGATTTCTTCCTCTGTCGTATATCTCGAAAAGCTGAAACGAATCGCATTGTCCGCATTTTTTATGCCCATAGCCTCCAAAACATAGCTCTTGTGCTTTCCACCGGCACATGCCGAGGCACTTGATACGCAAATTCCCTTCGAGTCGAGTGCATTGAGCATAACCTCGCTTCTTATTCCTTTAAAAGACATGTTCAAAATATATTCCGATGCATACTCCGATCCGTTATACTGTACACCGTCGATTTTCAGAAGTTCGTTTTTCATTTTTTCTCTGAGCTGTTTTACACTATCCGCATCTTTCAAATCAATCAGCTCAACCGCCTTTGCCAGTCCGACAATCGCATACGTATTTTCGGTTCCGCTTCGAATATCTTTTTCCTGTCCGCCGCCGAAAACACTTTTTTTCAAATCGTTTATTCCGTTTTTTATATACAAAACACCGATGCCTTTCGGACCATGTATTTTGTGTCCGCTTATACTCATGAGGTCAACCCCCATCTTGTAAGGCTTTGTTTCGATATGTCCGAACGACTGCACCGCATCGGTATGCACGAGCACTCTCGGATTTTTGCGTTTTGCTCCCTTTGCGATTTTTTCGATATCGCACACGGCGCCCGTTTCGTTGTTCACGTGCATAACGCTCACAAGACACGTCTTGTCGTCAACTGCGTCAATCACCTTGTCCGCATCGATACTGCCGTCGCTTTCAGGCATGATTTTGACAACTTCGAACCCAGCCTCTTCAAGATGCTCCGTCGTTTTCAAAACGGCATGATGTTCTATTGCCGTTGTAACGATTTTTTTGCCCTTTTTTATGTTTGCCGCACCCAAAATCGCAATATTGTCACTCTCTGTTCCGCCCGATGTAAAATAAACCTCACCCTCCGAGCAAGACAGATAATCCGCAATCGTTTTTCTTGCCGCTTTCACCGCTTTTGCGGCATCTCTTCCCGCCGAATGTGTACTCGACGGATTTCCCCAACCGTTTTTCATGCACTCGCACATTGCGTCAATCGCTTCGGGCGCAATGCGTGTCGTAGCGCTGTTGTCAAGATAAATCATTTATACTACCTCAATCATCCGAAATTTATTTCATTTGTTACCATCAACAATCCTATAGCAAACAACAAAAAAACAAGCGAATAAATCACATATATTCCTTTCGTCTTCCATGCTTTTTTCACGCTGATTGCCAAAACCGAAAAAATCGTCACGCACATTCCGATTCCGAAACATTCCAATGCTATTCTCGTATGTAATTCGCCGACTTTTGCCATTTTCGGAAAAACGGCAACTCTGCACAGTAGCATAACGACAAAAAGAACCAACGCTTCCGCCAATGCATATGCGAGTGATTTTCTGTTTTTGATTTTCAAACCGAATTTTCCGCCCTTTTCGTTTTCGGGTACAATCTTCTCATCCATACTATCGCTTCCTTTCGCTCATACTCGAAACATATATGGTTTATACTATCACAAAACACATCTTTTTTCAACTTATTTATTTGTTTTGACAAGATGAATTTGCTGTGATAAAATATAAACAGTTTATTTTAAAAAAGGTGGGATTTTTATGTATATGGAACAGGATTTGATTGACGAAATCCCCCGTCTTTTATCAGACCGTGAATTTCAAAAACTTAAAACAATTATTTCCGAAATACCCGCTGCCGACCTTGCACTCATAATGGAAGATTTGCCCGAAAACAAAATTGCCGTTTTTTTCAGGCTTCTTCCCAAGGATCTTGCAGCCGAAACCTTTGTCGAAATGGATGCCGATATGCAAGAGCACCTCATCAAAAATCTTTCCGATATCGAACTGAGAGAGGTCATTGACGAGTTGTATCTTGACGATACTGTCGATATTTTGGAAGAAATGCCGGCAGGCGTTGTAAAAAGAATACTCCGCAACACCGACGGCGAAACTCGCCATGCCATCAATGAGCTCTTGCGCTATCCCGAAGACAGCGCGGGCAGTATTATGACAACAGAGTATGTGCGTCTCAATTCTTCACTTACCGTTTCCGAAGCGCTTAGTGTTATCCGCCGCTCGGGTATCGACAAAGAGACGATATACACCTGTTACGTTACCGACAACAACCGTGTTGTCAAAGGTCTCGTCACGGCAAAAATGCTTCTTCTTTCCTCCACGGAAAAAACCATTGAGGAAATAATGCACACCAATTTGATTATGGCAAAAACCACGGACGACAAAGAAGACGTGGCAAATCTTCTTCAAAAATACGACTTGCTTGCGCTTCCCGTTGTCGATGATGAAGACCGACTCGTCGGCATTGTCACCATTGATGACGCAGTAGATGTCATCCAGGAAGAAACCACCGAAGATATCGAGCTTATGGCGGCTATCACGCCCACTGAAAAGCCTTACCTCAAAATGAGCGCTTTCGGGCTTTTCACATCACGTATTCCCTGGCTTCTGCTCCTTATGATTACGGCAACTTTTACGGGAATGATTATAACAAGCTTTGAAGACGCCCTTGCAAGTCAAGTTGTTTTAACCGCGTTCATCCCCATGCTCATGGGTACGGGCGGTAATTCGGGCAGTCAGGCATCGGTTACCATTATCCGTTCTTTGAGTCTTGACGAATTAAAATTTTCCGACTTGCCCAAAGTCGTCTGGAAAGAAATCCGCACCGCCGTGCTTTGCGGTTTGGTTCTTGCCGTTGCTTGTTTTATCAAAATATGGCTCATCGATCATCTTTTGTTTAACAATGTCGGCATCACCCTCGAAGTTGACGCCGTGGTTTGTCTCGCTCTTTTCGTGACTGTCCTCTCGGCAAAAATTGTCGGTGCAGTTTTGCCCATGGTCGCCGAAGCGGTTCATCTCGATCCCGCCGTGATGGCAAGTCCTTTTATCACTTCCATAGTCGATGTGCTCTCTTTGTTGGTATATTTCCGCATCGCAACAATAATTTTGAATATTTAGGTATTACTATGAAAAGATTTATTACTGTTTTATTAATTTCCGTTTCTCTTTTATTCGGCAATATTGCTCACGCAAGTACTAACTATTACATTTCGATTGCACCATATCCTTATTCGTCTCATATTTTGGGTGAAGAACTCGTGATATATGCCGACACAAACGCTCCCGCCGTTATATTGGGATTGTATTCTTTAAGACCAAACGGTTCCGTAAACAAATTTATCCACAGTTCGACTCTTTTTCCGTCCGAACTGAAAAACGGATACTCTATTCCGACCTCGACTGTGTCAGGTGCTTGGCAAGAGGGCGATTATTTGCTTCTTCTCCAGTACGGTTCGGTTCGTGCCGAAAAGATTATCCGCATGACTTCTTCTCCCGTTTATGACCGCAACGTTATCATATCCGAATATTCCGACAACACCTTGGTCAATACAGCTTCGTACCGTTGTCGAGGAATTGCCGAAAAAAACGGTGTTTATGAATTATCCTTGGAAAACGGCACATTGATAAAAATCTATTCTTGGAACAATTTCAATCCCGCCTCGGAAGGCAAAACAACTCTTTTCGTGACAACGTATCAAGATGGATTCATGACAAGTACAAAACACTATAACGGATTTTTGTCAAAATCACTCAATCATTTCACCTTGGAAACAAATGACGGCGGAAAGCTCAAGTTGTTCGTGTGGAATGACAATTTAAATCCCGTAAACTAACAAAAAGGAGACGTGAGTCTCCTTTTTTTAGCGTGTCGAAAAATTCGACACGCAACTGCAAAGAGTGCCAAGGCAATCTTCGCAGCTTATTATTTTTTGTTGGTTTAACTGTTCAACTCCGCTCTGCCCTCTGCCGCAATCTTGCTTTTTCTCACTTCCATCTCGTTATATGCCGCAGTCTTCACCGTGCTTACAACAGATGTATCCGCTCCAATTGCTTTCAAATCCTTTTCCAATGCGGCAATCTCGGCATCCACCTTTGCATAACATTCGTTTTCTATTCGTGTCGCTTCGCTCATCAGATTATTCATCGTCGCAATTTTCGCATCTCGCCATGTAATATCGGGATGCGCTTTTTTGTATGCGTTCATATATGCTCTCGCACGCTCTTTCAACGCCGAAACTCTGCCCTCGAATTCCGAATGATATTGATAAAGATTCGCTATATGCTTTGCGACAATTTCATCGGAGTTATCTTTTTTCTCGACAACTTCCTGTTTTGTGTCGTTCTCTTTAACCGAATCTTCCTTTCGTTCATCGAGTGAAACATCGTTTTTCTCATCCGTCGTCTCGTTATTCGATGTGTTTGCATTCAGGCTTTCGGTAATAATCTGTGCGATAATTTCCGTCTTGGACTTTTCACCGTTTTCTATCTGTTCTTTTTCCTCTTCGGTAAAATCACGAATTTCCGTATTCACATAGCTTTTGATATCGTCCGAAAGTCCGTCATCGAGTTCTTTCAGTCTTTCGTCTTTTGTTTGGTCATCCATCGTAAATGCCATGTATGCCGCCTTAATGTTCGACATCGTGATAAGCGACGGATCAAGTGCCGAAATTATCGGCCAAAATTTTATCACAAGCGCAACCGCAATTGCCAACACCGCAGTTGTAACAACACCCAACGCTATAAGAATTTTCTTTTTCATAACAAAATCCTTATCCTTTCTTCCGAGCATATCCTCGGTTCATATTTACTGCAACGCTTCTTAAAATAATTATACATACAACGCTTTCCCTTGTCAATGCCGTTAATTTGTCGAAAAACCTTTTCTTCATCTGTTTTCGCTTCTCGGCGGGAAATACATGTACAAATTACACTTCAGCATTCCGTTATACAGTTTTCTCTTTTTATCCGCATTTTTTCCGTAAAACTTTTCAAAACCGTCATAGCTTGTCAATATCAGCTTCGACGCATTTTTAAACTCTTCGAATTTTTTTCCCATAACAGAGTACAATCTTTCAACGCTTCTCGCATCCATCAATCTTTCACCGTAGGGCGGATTGCACATCACAATCCCCTTTTCGCCAAAAGCCCTCACATCTTTTACGTCCGAACGGAAAAATCTGATTTTATCCGCCACGCCCGCTTTTTTTGCATTTTGTATGCTCAGTCCGACAGCATCCGAATCAATATCCGAGCCGTAAATTTCAACCTTTTCGTCTCGTTTTTCGAGATCTCTCGCCTCTTCTCGGGCATATTTGAAAACATCGTTATCAAACAAACTCCATTTTTCACATTCAAAGCGACGGTTTATTCCGGGTGCAATATTCAATGCATACAATGCCGCTTCAATCGGTATTGTTCCGCTTCCGCAAAAAGGATCTATAAACACTCTGTCGCCTCTCCAACGGCTAATGTCAATCATCGAAAAAGCAAGTGTTTCTCTGAGCGGAGCGGTCACTCCCTCGGCACGGTAACCTCTTTTATAAAGCGGTGCACCTGTAGTATCCAAATATATGGTACAAACATCTTTCATTATCGCAAACTGTATTCTGTACACAGGTCCCGTTTCTTCAAACCACGAAACTTTGTATTTTTCGCTCAAACGGTTTACAACTGCTTTTTTGATAATACTTTGACAATCGGGCACGCTGAAAAGCTTTGATTTCAAGGAATAACCTTTTACCGGGAACGTGTCGTTTTGCCCGATAAACTCCTCCCATGCGATTTTTTTCACATTGTCGAAAAGATCCGTAAAAGTCAACGCTTTAAACGAACCCAAGTTTATAAGAACTCTTTCCCCGCATCTCAAATTTATATTGCAAAGCGCTATCGCCTCTTCATCACCCTCAAAATTTACGCAGCCGTCAACAACGCTTGTTGTTTCGTATCCCAGCTGACGTACTTGATGTGCCGTTATCGACTCCGTTCCCAAAGGACACGGTACGCTCAAATTCAATCTTTTCATAATTGCATCCTCAATCTCTGTTTTATATAAAAGCATTTTCAATACATCAACCTTTTCTCTCGGCAAAAACTAGAAACAAAAAGGTACACTTTTATTTTATAATCTGATATGCACACATTCTCTGTGCAATTTCCTATATAATAAAAAAAGTATAACATTAATTTTCCGCATTGTCAATTTCAATCCCCGTTAAGAAACAAACGAAGCGTAACAAATAGTTACGCCCCGTACTGTCGATAAACATACTTTTAATGTACCGGCGAAAGGTTTGGGAAAGAAGGTTTCCCAAAGGAAAATCGGCGAGGCAATCGCATTGCCTCGCCGAAAGTGGTGATTTAAGGAGGCT
>CAZRYW010000086.1:0-7120 GCA_964604405.1 uncultured Oscillospiraceae bacterium | reverse complement strand
GAAGATTGCCTTGGCAAGATTTGCAGTTGCGTGTCGAACTTTTTCGACACGCTCAGAGGGAGAAGTTTTTTCTCCCTCTTTTTTTGTATATATTGACAAGAGAGGCTATTTTGACTAAAATATGATAGAAAAGAGGTTATGAAAGTTGAAGCTTAAAGATTTACCTGTTAATAAAACGGCGAGAGTTACCCGTGTCGGCGGTGAAGGTGCGTTGAGACAGCACTTTTTGGACATGGGGATTATTCCCAATGCCGAAATAACGTTTATAAAATATGCGCCGATGGGAGATCCGATGGAGTTTATGATTCACGGATACGAATTGACGCTGAGAGTGGCGGATGCCGAAAAAATCGAAATTGAAGATGTGCGAGACAAAGATTACGAAAGCGAGTTTTCGAATTTTGTGAGAAAAAACACGTCTCATCCCGGTTTCGGCGAAGGCGGTAAGTTCCATGCAAAAGGTGACGGCACTCCTTTGGATGAAAAAGAGACGATTACTTTTGCATTGGCGGGCAATCAAAACTGCGGAAAAACAACGCTTTTTAATCAATTGACGGGATCAAACCAGCATGTGGGAAATTTTCCGGGCGTGACGGTTGACAGAAAAGACGGCGAGATAAGAGGCAAGAAAAATACTCTTGTTACGGATTTGCCCGGAATTTATTCTATGTCGCCGTATTCGAGCGAGGAAATCGTGACGAGAGAGTTTTTGCTTGCCGAAAAGCCGAAAGGAATAATCAATATAGTTGACGCAACGAACATAGAGCGTAATTTGTATCTGACGATGCAATTGATGGAACTTGATATACCGATGGTACTTGCCCTCAACATGATGGATGAAGTTTATGCCAACGGCGGAAGCGTGAGAGTGAACGAGATGGAGGAAATGCTCGGGATACCGGTAATACCTATTTCGGCATCTCAAAACAAAGGCATAGACGAGTTGGTGGAACATGCGCTCCATGTTGCCAAATTTCAGGAAAAGCCGAGTAAAAAAGATTTTTGCAATGCCAAGGAAAACAAAGGTGTTTTGCACAGAGCCTTGCACGGAATAATGCACTTGATAGAAGATCATGCAAAAGATGCCGATATTCCGATAAGGTTTGCGGCAAGCAAAGTTATCGAGGGAGATAAACTGATAACGGACAGGCTCAATCTGGACGAAAACGAACTCGATATGATTGAACATATCGTTGCACAGATGGAGAAAGAAGGCGGTCTTGACCGTGCGGCTTCGATTGCTCAAATGAGATTCAATTTTATAGAAAAAGTTTGCGGCGAAACGGTTGTCAAACCGAGAGAAAGCCGAGAACACAAAAGAAGCCGCGCGATAGACAAGGTTTTGACGGGAAAATATACGGCGATTCCGTCATTTGTCGCAATAATGGGACTTGTGTTTTATTTGACGTTTAACGTTATAGGTGCGGCACTTGAAAATGTGTTGAACGGGGGAATTGACGTTCTTACGGGATTTGTCGATTCGATGCTTGGAAGCATGGGTGTCAACAGGGTATTACATTCGTTGATAATAGACGGGATTTTTAACGGAGTCGGCAGCGTTCTGGGGTTTTTGCCGGTAATCGTGGTTTTGTTTTTCTTTTTGTCGCTGATGGAGGACAGCGGATACATAGCTCGTGTAGCATTTGTGATGGATAAGCTGCTTCGCAAAATCGGACTTTCGGGAAGAAGCATTGTCCCCATGCTTATAGGATTCGGATGTACTGTTCCGGGAGTTATGGCAACGAGAACTCTTCCGTCGGAGAGGGACAGAAAAATGACGGTTTTGCTTACTCCTTATATGAGCTGTTCGGCAAAGCTGCCCATATATGCATTTTTCACGAAAGCGTTTTTCCCTGAAAACGGGGCGCTTGTGATGATACTTTTGTATGTGATCGGAATTGTAGTGGGAATATGCATGGCACTTTTGATGAGAAATACAAAATTTAAGGGAGAACCCGTGCCGTTTGTTATGGAGCTTCCGAATTATCGTATGCCAGGGGCCAAAAACGTGGCACTTCTTTTGTGGGACAAGGCGAAAGACTTTTTGCAACGTGCGTTTACCGTTATTTTCGTTGCGACAATCGCCATATGGTTTTTGCAGACGTTCAATTTGAAATTAAACGTTGTGTCAAATCCGCAAGAGAGCATTTTGGCGCTCGTGTCGGGATTTATCGCGCCGATATTTGCACCGCTCGGTTTTGGCGACTGGAGAGTATCGACGGCATTGATAACGGGATTTATGGCAAAAGAAAGCGTTGTATCGACTTTGACGGTTCTTTTCGGAACGACGGAGAGTATTTTGGCGAGTATTTCGCCTGCGGCGGCTTTCAGCCTTTTGATATTTTGCCTTTTGTATACTCCGTGCGTTGCGGCGGTAACGGCGGTGAAAAGAGAACTCGGTGCGAAGTGGGCGATAGCAGTTGTTTTCGAACAATGTGCCGTAGCGTGGGTTGCATCGTTTGTTGCGTATAACATCGGTATGATATTTATGTAAATATTAAAAAGCGTTTTGTCGATAATTTTTTTGAAAAACTATTGACAGGACGCTTTTTGTATGTTATAAATATATTAAGTTAGTTAAGACTAACCGACAAAAAGAGCAGAGGTGAAAGAAATGATTGCTGAAATTTTAATCGGAAGCCTGATTGTATTGACTCTGACGGGTATTTCATACGAAGTAAAAAAAGAGTGCAGGAAATACATACTGCGTAAAGGGGCGAAAGCAAGTTGAACATTGTGATTGTGGGCGGACACGATTGCATGCATTGTCAATACAAAAAAATATGCAAGCAATACGGATTGAAGTGCAAGGTATTTACTCAATGTCCGGCAAATTTTCAAAATCAGATAGGAAACCCCGAAATCATTGTGGTTTTCACTAAAACCGTAGCTCATAAAATGCTTAAAAGTGCATGTAAGCAGGCGGAGCGAACGGGAACGGAAATTAAATACATAAATTCCTCGAGTGCAAATGCTTTGCAGGAAGTGTTGAAAAATTATTTTGCGTGTGCTTGAGGTATATTTTTTTAAATATCAGTTAGTTAAAACTAACTGATTGCGGAGGTGTGCAAGATGTTGGACTTGCTTTTGGCAAACCATTGTGCTCCGGCGTTTTGGGGAATTAAACCGTCGAGTATTGCGACGTACAACAAAGACGATTGCGAAGATGTGCATGACGAGATTGAAAAACTGAATTCGAGTTTGAACAAAAAAGATATTTATATTGAGATACTTTGCGAATGTGAAAAAAGAGCGGTTTTGATGGTTTACCGAAAAAACGTTTTGAAAAAGCATTTGAACGAAAGAGAGAACAAAGCGTTTTTGAATTGTTACGGATATACGGATTTGAATGAAATCGACGAATATTTGAGCGTTTTGAAAACGAGGCTGAGCTGTAACGATTTTCCTCATGAAATAGGTGTCTTTTTGGGATATCCCTTAAACGACGTGTATTCTTTTATAAATCATCGTGACAAGGGGTGTATTTTGACGGGAGAATGGAAAGTGTATCACGATGCCGAGTCGGCGAAAAAAACGTTTCACATTTTCAAAACTTGCAAAAAAGCTTTGTCCGAAAAGATAGAGCGGGGAAAAACATTGGAAGAAATTTTTTGTGTGGCATGATGACAATACTGTTGCGACAGTTGTTATATAATAAAAAATAACGGAGGTCATCATTATGAGTAAAACAGCGATTATTTATTGGAGCGGTACGGGTAATACCGAGGCGATGGCAAATGCCGTTTATGAGGGGGCGTCTTCATCGGGCGGAGATGTTTCGATATTCAACGTTTCGGACATCATAGCGGATAATGCGGCAAAGTACGATAATCTTGCTTTGGGATGCCCCGCCATGGGAGCGGAAGTTTTGGAAGAGAGTGAATTTGAACCGTTCTTCTCGGAGCTCGAGGCAAAACTCTCAGGTAAAAAAGTGGCACTCTTCGGCTCATACGGTTGGGGTGACGGAGAATGGATGCGTATTTGGGAAGAGAGAGTTATATCGGCGGGTGCGGAGCTTGTAAACGGTGAAGGTCTTATCGTAAACGAAGCTCCCGACGATGACGGATTGGCTTTGTGCCGTGATTTGGGAAAGTTGCTAATGTGATTGATTTTAGAAAAGGGAAGTGTGTGAAATTACACATTTCCCTTTTTTGCGACATAAAATGATATTTAATCTTGACAAAAGTGTTAAAATACAATAAACTATATGTGTACATTTTGTGTACGGAAAATAATAATTTTTATGAGGTGGTAAAATGGATAAGTTCTTTAAGCTTAAAGAACGCGGCACCAACGTAAAAACGGAAGTTATCGCAGGTATCACGACATTCCTTGCAATGGCGTATATTCTTGCCGTTAACCCCAACTACTTCGGTGCTCTCGACGGCGTGTCAACAGCCGCAATTTTCTCGGCTACGGCAATCTCTGCCGCTATCGCAACACTTTGTATGGCATTTTTTGCAAACTATCCTGTAGCTTTGGCTTCGGGTATGGGTCTTAATGCTTTCTTTGTTTATACTGTTTGCGGTGCTATGGGTTGCAGCTATGAAGTTGCTCTTACAGCCGTATTGGTAGAAGGTATTATCTTTATTTTGCTTTCTCTCTGTAATTTCAGAGAAGCACTCGTTAACCAGATCCCCGCAAACCTTAAATTCGGTATTACGGCAGGTATCGGTTTGTTCATTACTATTATAGCACTTTTGAACTCGGGAATCGTAGTTGCAAACCCCGCTACAACAGTAGGTATCGGTTCTTTCAACTCTCCTCAGTTTGTACTTGCGCTTGTAGGTCTTTTGATTATTGCGGTGCTTCATCACTATAAGGTTCCCGGAAGTATTCTTCTCGGTATCCTCGCAACTTGGGTTCTCGGTATGATCGCAGAGCTTACAGGTTGGTATGGTGTAGACGTTGAAGCAGGTGTTTACTCCGTAATTCCCTCTTTCTCGTTTAAAGCATTCGAAGCTCCCAACATGTTCAAGTTTGATTTCAGCTATGCATTGAAGAATCTTTCTTCTTTTGCGGTTATCGTGTTCACATTCCTTTTCACCGATATCTTTGATACGGTTGGTACACTTATCGGTGTAGCCGAAAAAGGTAACCTCTTGAACGAAAAGGGCGAACTTCCTCAGGCTAAGGGTGCTCTCATGGCAGACGCTGTAGGTACTGTTGTAGGTGCATGTCTCGGTACAAGTACGGTAACAAGCTATGTTGAATCTTCCGCAGGTGTTGCGGCAGGCGGCAGAACAGGTCTTTCCAGCATCGTAACAGCTGTAATGTTCCTCATTTCCATTGTGTTTGCACCTATTTTCCTTGCAATTCCTTCTTTTGCAACAACACCCGCAATGGTATTTGTAGGTCTTCTCATGTTCAGCGCTGTAAAGAATATCGACTTTGAAAGCGATATGGCAGATGCTATCGGTGCATTCGTTGCAATTGCATTCATGCCCCTTACATATTCTATTTCGAACGGTATTATGTTCGGTATGCTCTCCTGGGTAATCGTTAAGATTTTCACAGGAAAGATTCGTGACATAAAGCCCATCATGTGGATTTCCACTCTTCTTTTCGCAATTTACTTTGTATTGAAGTTTATGGGTATTATGGCATAAGTCGTAGATTAATAAACGCACCGTGTGACGATTTGTTGTTGCACGGTGCGTTTTTTTAGGCTCTTTGTCAAGAGTTGGGGTAAAGAAGTATTGAAGTGCTTTTTATCGGGATTTTTCGGCAAGTAATATCGCACGTTTTTTGAGGGCTGTTGTGATGCTCGGCAACAGAGAGAGGATGAAAGCGGAAATTTCTTCGGGAGAAAGGTCAAAATCATCGCGAATCCATTTTTCGAGCATGCCGAGAACGCCCATAAACATGAAACGAAATATGTAATCTTTATCTTCTTCCGTAAGATTGGTGTGATAATCAAGCTCGGCAAGTCGTTTAACTGCAACGGATGAAAAACGCACACGAAACGAATTGTTGAAATCGGGACGCATGAAGATTTTGAAAAGATAGGCGTTTTCTTTCATGTATGAAAGAAATTCGGTGAGGCCCTCGACTCGATTGTTGCTCAGGCTGACCTCGGCGAGGCAGGTGTTGATATGCTCGATAATGTCATTTTCAATCTCGTCGCACAGGGCAAACTGGTCGGGATAATGAAGATAGAATGTGGAACGGTTTATATCGGCATTTTCGCAAATTTCTTTTATGGTGATTTTGGGAAGTGCTTTTGTTTCCAAAAGTTCCAAAAGGCTGTCTTTTAAAAGATTTTTTGTCATTGTTATTCTGCGGCTTTCTTTCATGTGAAATCTCCTTAGATGTACTTTGTGTTGAAAAAACAACATGGTGTTATTATAAATTGAAAATCAAAGATTGTCAATCGAAAATAACTAAAAGTGTGTTGAGGTTGACAATCATATGCAATGATGTTAAAATTGGTTGGAATGAGGGGTTGAAATTTGAATGAATAAGAAAATCGAATTTAACACGATTCGTCCTTTTATAGACGAAAAATTCAACAAAAACGAAGCTTTTGTGTTTAAACCGAACGGAATCAGTATGCTGCCTTTTATTAAGGGCGGAAAAACGAGCGTGGAAATCCGAAAATATGAGGGCGGTGCGAAAAAATTCGATATTGTGTTTTATGTGAGGGAAGACGGAAAATACGTCATGCATCGAATTATAACGGTCAAGGACGGATTTTATGAAATTTGCGGTGACAACCAATGCTATTTGGAAAAGGTCAATGATGATTGTATTTTTGCCAAAGTTACGGCAGTTGACGGAAAAAATAATAAGGGTGGATTTTTTTATTTGCACACGTTGTGGATAAGAAGATTGGTGATTCGAACCGTAAGATATGTGCACAGACATTGGGGAATAAAAGAGAAAAGAGATACTCTTTGATATGTGAGGTAAATTTTTTTGACCGATGTGGAATTTTTAGGGGTTGCATTTTGGATTTTTCTGTGCTATAATAATTAAGTATTATTCAGTTGGATTCGGCTTTGCCGTTTTCATATACGGTGGTTAAGCTACGGCTCACCCTCGAGTTGCCTCGCTCGTGTAAAAATTGAGAGGCTGTTATGCGGATGTGGCGGAATTGGCAGACGCGTATGGTTCAGGT
>CAZRYW010000085.1:0-7124 GCA_964604405.1 uncultured Oscillospiraceae bacterium | reverse complement strand
CGTGCCGTTGTCGAGCATGTCGCCGAGATTGATAAGGCAGCAGTTGAAAATGGGCTGAAGGAAATAGTCAGCATCATGGAAGTGGATGGCACCTTCTTCGTGAGCTTTTGAAATGTGCTCGGGGAGAAGAAGACGCTTTGTGAGGTCTTTGCTGACTTCGCCTGCGATAAGGTCACGCTGTGTTGCCGCCATGACTGCGTTTTTGTTGGAGTTTTCTTCCATCAAATCTTTGTTGGAGTTTTTTATGAGCGTAAGAATGGATTCGTCTGTTGTGTTTGCCTTTCTTACAAGTGCTCTGTTGTAACGGTAGATGATGTACGTTTTCGCAAGCTCGTACTTTCCCGCTTTCATAAGCTGAGACTCCACCATATCTTGTATATCCTCAACCAAAACTCTTTGGCGATGCTTTGCTTCGATTCCGGAAACGATTTCTTCGATTTTTTCATCGGTAATGCGGTACTGTTCGTCAACCGCATTGTTTGCCTTGGATATTGCCAAGGCGATTTTGGAACGGTCGAAATCAACCGTCGAGCCGTCACGCTTGATAACTTTCATTTTATTTTCCTCCGGTATTTTATATTATTTGTTGCGAATTTTCACATATGAATTATATATAAATATTGTGCTCTTGTCAATAGTAAAATACAATATATTGTGTGCGAAATTCGAAAAGAAAAAAAGTGCGATAAGATGGGGCTTGTGCTTGACTTTATGGCAAAAAAAAGATATAATTACAATGTTAATGGCACAATATATTGATAATTGAAACAAGGAGGCAGAAAAGTGACATACGAAAAAGTTATGACAGAAGAAAACGAAGCGAGTATAGAATTGTCTATTTTGATAAAATGTGTGATAGAAAAGTGGAAGACGATAGCACTCAGCGCATTGATTTGTGCGTTGGTTGGAGTGATTGCGGCGGCAGTCACGTATGTTCCGCAGTATACATCGACGATAAAATATGTAATCAATACGGAGCAAGCGGCTAATACGCAACTTCGAAGCGAAAACTTTGTGGTTGCGGAATATTTGGCGAATACATATTCTTATCTCATTATGAGCGATGATTTTATCGATTTGATAAAAAGAGAAACGGGAATAGAAGAAAACATAGCTCCGTATATATCCTCCAAGCTTTTGGAAGGGTCGAATGTAATGACCGTTGTGGTTAAAACGTCCGATAAAGAAAAATCATATGTGATAGCAAAAGCGATAAGCTTGTATTTGCCCGAAAAAGCACAGGAAACGGTGCGAGACGGAAGACTGGATTCGTTTGAAGAACCTCGCAGAATGGAAATCCCGATAGCCGACAATTCGGTTGCGAAAAAAGGCGTGTTGGGTGCTCTTGTAGGTGCGGTTTTCTCGATTGCGGTTGTTTGCTTTGTGCAAATTATGCGTAACAGCGTGGTAACGCCCGAAAATCTTACGGACAGAATCGCAATCAAGCACATCGGAAGCGTACCTCACGTGGATATCAACAAAAAGAAAAACAAAAAGAACGCTTTGCACGAACCGATGCTTGTTACGAATAAGAAAACGGGATTTGTGTTTAACGAAACATACAAGTCGATGAGAACGAAAATCGAGCGTTTTTCCAAGAAAAACAATGTAAAAGCGATACTTGTTACGAGTGCTCTCGAAAACGAAGGCAAAACGACCGTGGCGGTCAATATTGCGGTTTCACTCGCACAAAACGGCAACCGTGTCGCAATGCTCGATTGCGACCTCAGAAAACCCGCGGTCGCAACGGTGTTTGAGGCAAAAGATAAAATCAAGAAACCCGCTATCGACGTGATTTGCGGAAAAACATCGGTTGAAAGCGCAATCGTGCATCTTGACAAATTCAATGTGGATATAATCGGAGGACTGCAAGCCGTTTCGAATTCTTCGGAGGTTCTTTCGACAGGTGCGTTAAATAAAGTGCTTGACGAGTTGAAAGAAAAGTACGATTATGTTATCGTCGATACTCCTCCGTCTCAGCTTTTCACGGATGCGGCTATTATATCCGAATACACCGATGCGGGAATTTTGGTTGTGAGACAAAACAGCGCAAACATAGACGATGTTGTGAGCGTGTACAGCGATATCAGCCAGTCGGAATCCGACGTTATAGGTTTTGTTTTCAATAATGTCGATGATTTGTCGATAATTCCCAAAGGCTACAGCAAGAAATATAATTATTCTTACTACGGCTACGGTAAAAACGACTGATAAGAGTTGAGATAGGACTGAATAAGGAAAAGAAGTATCGGTTGATTCAATTGATACTTCTTTTTGAATATAGAGGGTAATAATATGAAGACGGAAATTATAAAAATCAATCCGGCAAGCCCTGACGAGGCTCTTTTGAAAGAGGCTGCCGAATGTATAAAAAGAGGCGGGTTGGTGGCATTCCCGACGGAAACGGTTTACGGTTTGGGTGCGGATACTTTTAACGGCGATGCCGTGGGCAAAATTTATAAGGCGAAGGGACGTCCGTCCGACAATCCGCTCATCAGTCACATTGCGGATATTGATGAGGTGGACAAGTTGGCGTTGTTTGTTCCCGAAAACGCAAAAAAGTTGATGGAGGCTTTTTGGGGCGGTCCGTTGACAGTTATTTTGAAAAGAAAAAACACGGTGCCTGATATCGTATCGGCAAATCTTGATACGGTTTCGATAAGAATGCCGTCGCATCCGATAGCGAATATGCTTATAAAGCTTGCGGCTACTCCGATTGCGGCTCCGAGCGCAAATTTGTCGGGAAGTCCGAGTCCGACGACTTTCGAACATTGCAAAGCGGATATGGACGGTAGGGTGGACATGATAATCGACGGAGGAGCTTGCAGCGTGGGAGTTGAGTCAACGGTTGTGGATATGACGGGCGAAATACCCGTGATTTTGCGACCCGGAGCGATAACGAGAGAACACGTGGCAAGCGTGTGCGGAGATTGCATTTTCGGCGGAGAGTATGCCTCGGCTCCGAAATGCCCCGGTATGAAATATACGCACTACAGCCCGAAAGCGGATGTTTATGCGGTAAACGATATTGAAAACATTGTGTTGCCGCAGGATGAAAATGTGGGCATAATAACATATGATAAATTTTATTCGGCGGTAAAATCGAACAAGTTTTATTCGGCGGGAAATTCGGATGACGAATATGCGGCGAGACTGTTTTATCTTTTGAGAAAAGCAGACGAGGACGGAATAAAAACGATATACGCTTCGCTTCCCGAGAATAAGGGGATGGGAACTGCCGTGAGAAACAGACTGCTTAAATCCGCAGGAGGTAAAGTGATATGAAAATATTGTTTGTTTGCACGGGAAATACTTGTCGCAGTCCTATGGCGGAAGCGATTTTTAACACAATATCGGAAGGCGCTTTTTCGAGAGGATTTTCGGGCAACGGATTTCCCGCAACGGAAAATGCCGTAAAGGTGATGGCGGAAATGGGGATTGATATATCAAAGCATGTATCAAAGATGTTAACCTTGGATGATCTGTCGGATGCGGATTTGGTTTTGACAATGACAAAAGCACACAAAAATTTGTTGACGGACATTGCACCCGCCGAAAAAGATAAAATCTTTACGATAGGCGAATATGCGGGCGGTGAAGATATTGCAGACCCTTACGGAGGAGATATCGAGGTTTATCGCCGTTGTGCCGAAATGTTGAAAGAAGAAATAGAAAAAATAGCAGAGAAATTGAAATGATTGTAAGAAGATGCACTTTTGAAGATATCACAGCGGTATATGAAACGGAAACCGAGTCGTTTTCGTACCCGATAAAAAAAGAAACTTTTGAAAAAGATTTTGCGAGAGAAAGCTATTATTGCTACGGAGCTTTCGAAGAGGAACTAATTTCTTTCGTGAGCTTGGAAAAAGTTTTGGATGAGGGGCAGATTATTTCGGTTGCGACAAAAAGGAAATACCGCAGACAAAAAATTGCGAAAAAACTGTTTGAAGAGGTTATTTTACTTTGTAAAAACAACGCAATGAATTATTTGACGCTTGAGGTAAGAAGCGATAATATCCCGGCATTAAAACTGTATGAAAGTATGGGGTTTAAAAAAGTGGGAATAAGAAAAAATTATTACACAAATCCCTTGTGTGACGCTGTGTTGATGGATTTACAAATAGGAGATGAAAGCTAAATGGCATATATTTTGGGTATTGAAACGTCATGCGACGAAACCGCGGCATCGGTTACTCGTGACGGCAGAGAGGTTTTGAGCAATGTGGTTTATTCGCAAATTGACATACATACGCTCTACGGCGGTGTTGTGCCGGAAATTGCGTCGAGAAAACATATTGACAAAATCATATGGGTTATTGATAAAGCGTTGAAAGACGCAAACATAAAAAAAGAAGAGCTGGATGCTGTTGCCGTGACGTATTCGCCGGGACTCGTGGGAGCTCTTTTGGTGGGAGTCAGCGCGGCAAAAGCATTGGCATACGGAATAGGAAAGCCGATTGTTCCCGTGAATCACATTCAAGGTCATATCGCAGCAAACTATATTGCACACAAGGACTTGAACCCCCCGTTTGTGTGTTTGGTGGCGTCGGGCGGACACAGCCACATACTCCATATGAAAGATTATCACGAATTCGAAATACTCGGTCAAACGCATGACGATGCGGCGGGCGAGGCTTTTGACAAGGTGGCGAGAGTGCTCGGCCTCGGTTATCCGGGAGGCCCCAAGGTGAACAAATTGGCACAAGAGGGAAATTGCGAGGCGATTAAATTCCCGAGACCCAAATCGGGATTCGATTTCAGCTTTTCCGGAGTGAAAACAGCCGTGATAAACTATGTTCACAAAGAGGAACAAAACGGCAACGAAATAAACAAGGCGGATGTGGCGGCATCTTTTCAAAAAGCCGTGTGCGACTGCCTGGTTGAAAATACCGTTGAAGCGGCAAAAAGCGTCGGGGTTGACAAAATCGCTCTTGCGGGCGGTGTTGCCGCAAATACGTTTTTGAGACAGATGATGGAGGATGCGGCAAAGGCAAACAATATGAAATTTTACTGCCCGCCGATAGAATTGTGTACGGATAACGGTGCGATGATTTCGTGTGCCGGATACCTCAATTACGAAAAAGGAATAAGAGGAGGATTGGAGCTTAACGCCATTCCTCAGTTGAGACTTGATTGAAAGGGAGAGAAAAATGACTACAAACGAAAAAATAGCGCTTTTGAGAAGCGAAATGGATAAAAACGATTTGAAAGGTTATATTGTGCCGACGGGAGATCCCCATATATCGGAATATTTGGCTGATTTTTACCATTTTCGTCATTGGATATCGGGATTTTCGGGAAGCGCAGGTACATTTGCGTTGACAGACAAAAAAAGCGGACTTTGGACAGACGGAAGATACTATATTCAGGCGGAAATAGAATTGTCGGGAAGCGAGTGCGAGCTTTACAAAGCGTATGAACCCGGAGTTATCGGCTATGTTGAGTTTTTCTGCGAAGAGCTCGAAGAGGGTGATAAAGTAGGTATCGACTCCAAGCTTTTCGGAAAAACCGCTGTTATGAACATGAAAAAAGAATTTAGCCGCAAAGGAATCGAGCTTGTAACGGATTGCGATCTTTCCTATATATGGATTGACAGACCGTCGCTTCCTTACACGAAGCTTTTTGTTCTGGATGAAAAGTATTCGGGCGAAAGTGCGAAAAGCAAGGTTGAAAGATTGCGTCAAAAAATGAAAGAGAGCGGTGCAACGGCGTTTGTTACGGGTACACTCGACAGCATTATGTGGCTTTACAATGTGAGAGCAAACGATGTGCATTGTTGTCCGTTCGCTCTTTCGTATGCGTTGGTAACGGAAGATAAAGCATATTTTTACGTTTCGTACAAGCAGCTTACCGAAGAGGTAAAGAAATATCTTGACGATAATTCGATTACGGTAAAAGAGTACGATGATGTGTATTCCGACCTTGAAAAACTTGACGAAAAACAGATTCTCGCATTGAATCCGAGAATGACGAATTACAAGCTTTACGGTGCCGCAAAATGCAAAGTGAAAGAAACTGCGGATTATGCCGAAAACATGAAAGCCGTTAAAAACGATATCGAAAACGAAAATCTCAAATACGCATATGTGAAGGACTGTGCGGCGCTTGTAAAGGCATTTTACAAAATTTATAATGCGCCCGATGGAAGCATGACGGAAAAAGACGTGTGTGATTTGTTGCTTGAAGAAAGAGGCAAGATGGAAGGAAACCTCGGCGCAAGTTTTGACACGATTGCCGCATACAAGGCAAATGCTGCGATGATGCATTATTCTCCCGACGAAAAAGACAGTGCACTTTTGCACAAAGAGGGAATGCTTCTCATAGATTCGGGCGGGCAGTATTATGACGGTACGACGGATATTACACGTACACTTGTTTTGGGAGATATTTCCGATGAGGAAAAGAAGGCGTACACTCTTACGTTAAAGGGAAATATAGCTCTTTGTTCGGCTGTGTTCTTAAAGGGCGCAACGGGAAGCTGCCTGGATATTTTGGCAAGACAGTATTTGTGGAACGAGGGAATTGATTACAAATGCGGAACGGGACACGGCGTCGGATTTTTGCTGAATGTTCATGAAGGTCCGCAAGGATTCGGTCCGAGGGGAAGATATACGTATCCGTTGGAGCCCGGCATGAATTTGACGGTGGAACCCGGTGTATACGTTGAGGGAAAATACGGAATACGAATAGAAAACGATGTTATAGTGGAAAAGAAAATGCAAACCTCCGACGGTGAGTTTTACGGATTCGATATGCTTTCGTACTGCCCGATAGACACGAGAGCGATTGACAAGAGCCTCATGACGGATAAAGAAATCGAATGGCTCAACACTTACCACAAAAAAGTTTACAACACCCTTTTGCCGTATCTTACCGTGCGTGAAGCAACGTGGCTCAAGGAAGAAACAAAGGCGATATAATTTAACTGTTTATTAATTTGACACCTTGGTATAAGTATGGTAAAATAAAGAGTAGTATTTTGAAATTTTGCTGCCGTGAGGCTGCGTAAATATTGCTAAACGGGAGTTTACGGACTCTAATAATATGGAAAATGGTGAATTGAATGGGACTTTTTTCAAAGATTTTCGGAGACTATTCTTCGAAAGAAGTTAAAAAAATACAGC
>CAZRYW010000084.1:0-7146 GCA_964604405.1 uncultured Oscillospiraceae bacterium | reverse complement strand
CAAGGCACTCCAACGAGCTTGGAGAATATCATCACCCATTCTCCTAATCTCCCCGTCCACGATTCTTGTCTGTAGTGAAATCATATAGGTTTCCACATCCTCAACAGTATGAACTTGCACAAAAGAATTTGGAAATCGCAAAAAAAGAGGACTGAATTTGAAAACATCGCTAAACAACATAATACTTGCGTGATGGTAGCCTACAGTATACCGCAATCGCATCTTAAACTCGAGGTGTATTTAAGTTTTACAAGTTATAACTGACAAAAACAAAAGCTCGGCATGTTTTGTCAGTTATGCTTGAATCAATAAAGTGATAATTATATTATTTTTTCAGTTTTCCATATGCTTTCCCAAAAACCCTGCTGCGCTCTGTGCCAGTTTTTCGTGCACTTCTCCGACAGTTCCGTTTTCATCAAGCAAAATAACACTTCCTATTGTATCCCCCTCGGATATAATAGGATACACCACTCCCGCCCTGTATCGGTCTCCACCCTCGATTACGGGCATCGATTCGTCTCCGGTCTTCATGATAAACGACGTTTTGTTTTCCATCAATTTCTCAACTGCCGAACTAACTCTTTTTTCCGCAAGCTCTTTTTTCGGCACTCCGTACACGGCAATCACATTGTCCTTGTCGGTAATGACCGCCGCCGTACCGCTTGTTTTCGAAAGAGTTTCCGCATAATCCGATGCAAAATCTCCGAGCTCTCCCACAGGAGAATATTTTTTAAAAATAACTTCTCCGTCACGTTCCGTAAAAATCTCCAACGGGTCGCCCTCTCGAATACGCAGTACTCTTCTTATTTCTTTCGGAATCACAACTCTTCCCAAATCGTCTATTCTTCTGACAATTCCTGTTGCTTTCATTTATAATAATCCCCTTTTGATACATTAATTTTACAAAAATATTGTTTGCAATAAAGGTATTTTTATGTAAATTAATTTTTGGAATTACTTGGTTTTTGTTATCTGCGGCTCCGTTTTTATTCGCTTTTTGTCATATCTTCCCGATAGTTTTCTCCCCATTTTGCTATTTCGTAAAAAATAGGCAGCATCGCTCTTCCCTTATCCGTCAGAGAATACTCCACATGCGGCGGAATTTCGTTAAACTGTTCTCTGTTGACGATTCCGTAATTTTCCAAATCTCTCAAAGTCGATGTCAGCATCGTATTGGTGATTTTCGGTAATGCCTTTTTCAGCTCACCGAATCTGCACGACCGATGCTTGCATAATTCATATATAATATGCGTTCGCCACTTCCCGCTTATCAACTCAATCGTCCTTCTCACAGGGCAGTTATCTGTAGGTTCGCTTGCTATTATCTTTTTCAGATATTCCTCTGCCGACAAATTTTTATTCATAAATTCACCCTCCGGTACAAAAAAACATACCATGTATAATCAATCTGCGTACTTGATGTTTAATATCATACTTAGTATAATAAAAATACTATAACAAGTCAAGGAGAGTTACATATGAAAACAGCTGTAATTTATTATTCAAAGCATCATGGCAATACAAAAAAAGTCCTCGATGCAATTTTTTCGGACAAATCCGTTACATTTATTGATGCAGCCCAAGTGCACAATGCCGATCTGACCTCCTACGATTTAATCGGTTTCGCATCCGGCATTTACTATTCCTCATTTCACAAATCCGTCATAAAATTTTTAAACAACAATCTTCCCTGTGGCAAAAAGGTATTTTTCGTATATACATACGGTGTAAAAAAAGACGGCTACACAAACTCCGTCTCCGCTGCCGCAAAGAAAAAATCATCCGAAATTTTGGGTGAATTCGGTTGTTTGGGCTTTAACACCTTCGGTCCGTTCAAATTAATCGGCGGCATTGCCAAATCCCACCCCGACAATACAGATTATGCAAACGCCGTCAAATTCTTCTCCGAACTCTAAATCTGATTCTTTCCGAGTTTAAACTTTATTCATTATATTTTCCTTGAATATGCTTCTTCTTTCTGTTATACTTATATAGATTGGAGTTGATTTAATGAATAAAGAAAATTCTCAAAATACAACCTGTCATATGACTTCCATCGGCGGTAGTGCCGTTATGGAAGGCGTCATGATGAAAGGTCCCAAAGAAATCGCAACCGCCGTCAGAAAACCCGACGGTGAGATAGTAATCGACAAAAAGCCCGTAGGCAGTCTTGTCACGAAATATCACGTCAACAAGATTCCGATTGTCCGAGGTGTTTTCGGTTTTTTCGATTCGATGATATCTTCAATGCGTGCACTCATGTACAGCGCCGAATTTATTGATATCGAAGGCGAAGAAGACGAAACTCCGAGCAAATTCGAAGCATGGCTCACCGAAAAACTCGGCGACAAAATGAAAGACTTCATCATCTATTTGTCTGTAGTTATCTCGGTAGTATTTTCAGTAGGTCTCTTCATGCTCTTGCCCAAAGTTATTGCGGACGGTTTTGACTATTTTGTCAACATCGGCGGTTTCCGCTCCGTTGTCGAAGGCGTTGTGCGTATACTTATATTTTTAGGATACATTCTTCTCGTTTCGCAAATGGAAGATATCAAAAGAGTATTCGAATATCACGGTGCCGAGCACAAAACAATTTTCTGTTATGAATACGGATTGGAGCTTACACCCGAAAACGCAAGCAAAATGAGTCGTCTCCATCCTCGTTGCGGAACAAGTTTTCTCGTGTTTGTAATGGGTATCAGCATTGTACTGTTTTTCTTCGTTCCCGATTTCAAAGATGAATACGGATTTTTTCTCGGTATGCTTTTGGGCCTCGGTGTGAGAATATTGCTTCTCCCTGTGGTTTCGGGTCTTTCTTACGAACTCATTCGCTGGGCAGGCAGGAGCCAAAACAAATTTGTCACGCTTCTCTCAAAACCCGGCATGTGGATGCAAAAGATAACAACACGTGAACCCGACGAAAAACAGCTCGAAGTTGCCATTGCCGCAATGAAAGCCGTATTAACAGATAACAAAGAGGATGATAAATGGTGAGTTTGACAAATCGTTACTACAAATTATTAGCAGGTTATTCCGAGTCGCCCTTGCAAGATGCGAGGGCGCTTTTGGCATATGTTCTAAAGTCCGATCCGCTGCTCACATGGCGTGAACTTACTCCAACCGAAGAAAAGCTTATGCTCGAATGTATCGAAAAACGAAAAAGCGGCATGCCGATTGCCTACATAACAGGCGAAAAAGAGTTTATGGGGCTTTCTTTTACCGTAAACGAGAACACCCTCATTCCTCGCCCCGACACCGAAACAATCGTCGAAACATTGATCGCAGAAAACACTTTTTCTTCCCCGAAAATTACGGACTTATGTACCGGAAGCGGTTGTATCGGAATTTCTCTCGCATATTATATAAAAAATTCAACCGTCACGCTTTGGGACATATCGCAAGGTGCAATAAATGTTGCGCAAAAAAACATCGAAAAACATCATCTTTCCTCTCGTGTAACGGCACAAATCGGCAACGTCCTCACGGATATATATCCCCAAAGCGATATTATCGTTTCCAATCCTCCCTACATATCAGACTCTGTTGCCAACTGCCTCGAAGTTTCACGTTTTGAGCCTCATCTTGCTCTAAAAGGCGGTATAGACGGATTGGATTTTTACCGCACAATGATTCCCAAAGCATTCGATTCGCTTAATTTCGGCGGAATACTCGCTTTCGAAATCGGCTACGACCAAGCTATTGCAGTCAAATCTATGATGGAAGAATATTTTTCCGATGTTAAAATAAAAAAAGACTATGCGGAAAACGACCGCATGGTCTACGGATACAAAAAATGAGTTGTAAAAAAGTGATGATTAAAGGAGACTTAAAGTCTCCTTTAATCATCACTTTCGGCGAGGCAATGCGATTGCCTCGCCGATTTACTTTGGGAAACAATCTTTCCCCACCTATTCGCCATTACATAAAAAACATTTTTCTTTGCTTATTTTTCATTTGCTATGTTTTCAAGCAATCCCTTAATATCCGTCAAAATCTCTTCCGTAGTCGGAGCTTTCGGCACTTCGGGTTTTTCTTCCTCTTTCTTTTTGAGCTTTTCCGTTGCTTTTGTCACAATACGTATAACAACAAAAATCGAAAAAGCAATGAGCAAAAAATCAACGACATTTTGTATCAAATTACCGTATGTAAGCGCAACCTCCGCACTTATCACTTCGCCCGTCAGTTCATCCGTCACCTGCGGCGACAACACCCATTTCAAATCCGTAAACCGAACGCCCGCCGTCATCACTCCGAACACAGGCATAATAACATCATTTACAATCGAAGTAACGATTTTTCCGAAAGCCGAACCTATTACAACGCCGACTGCCATATCAATAACGTTCCCTTTCATCGCAAATGCTTTAAAATCCTTCAGAATTCCCACTTTTTCCACGCTCCTCAGTAAAACTTTGTTTCATTCTAACTCAAATGTCGATTTTTGTCAATCTCAATAGAACATCAGTCAAAAACCCACATTTTCAAAACCGCAAGGCTTTCTCTCAAATAACACGGCATCACGTTGTACCATTTAATCGAGGCACCTTTGTGTGTTACTTGTTCGAATCCCTCTGTTTTTGCGATTTCCACGCCTCTGTAAATATGAAATTTGTTTGTTATCACAACAATCGAATAATCCTCTTTAAAATATCCGTCCAAAATTTCTTTCGAAAATCTCATATTTTCATTTGTACTCGTAGCTTTTTCTTCTTTTATTATTTTACCTCCCGAAACGCCACGCTCCAAAAGATATTTTTCCATTGCGGATGCTTCCGTCACACTTTCCTGATAGCCTTGTCCGCCCGTCACGACTATCAATGCATCGGGGTTTTGTTTGTGATATTTAACCGCCTCATCGAGTCTTCTCGCAAGAGGCACCGTCACTCTGTCACCTCGCACGCCCGCTCCCAAAACAATAACGGCGTCTTCATTGTACGTCACATTGTCGCAGTTACCGTACAATCCCAAAAATCCCACCAAAACCGCCTCAATACACGCGCCCAAAATAACAGCATACTTAACCCATTTCAACGCACCGCTCTTGGTCATGTCTTTGATTTTTTTATAAAAAATCCCCCAGAAAAGCACACAGCAGGCTACAGCGCAGGTCATAACAACTCCCAAATTAAAATTCGACACTTTTACCATAAACGCTCCGTAACAGGACAACACCACTCCCGCCAAAATCAAAAGCCAACTCATTTTTAACAATTCCTCCATTGATTTTTTACTGTATTTATTATATAATTTAACAAACACATTGTAAAGGAGAAAACAGATGAAAAAATACTTTTTATCACTACTTTTGGCATTAATTCTGATAATATCTTCATTTCCCGTGTATGCCGAAACCTCGCAGCCTGTCATAGGTGTGATGTTTGACACAACCGAAATCACCTCAGGAGAAATCCAGGCAACCGTTGCCATTGCAAATACCGACCGCGAAATCACATTCACCTTGGCATATTACCGCGGTGACGACACCCTCGTAAAATGCACATCGGAAACTTTTTCCGTTCCCAAGGGACAAATCGGAGCAAACTTCTCCATCTCCCTCACAACTCCCGACGACATATTGGACGGAGATTGTGCCAAAATTTTGGCATACGACAAATCAACTCTTGCACCTTACACCATTTCGTCGGGAACAACAGCTATTTTCTGCAACAACACAAGAGTTGACTCTTACAAAGGATTAAGCGAACGATTCTACACATTGGACTCTCCCGACGGAAGCATCTGTGTCGAAACATATACGGAGGAAAGCGATTCGGGAAAGCTTGTCACAAAACGAAGAGTTATCGTTGCGGACGAAGGCACAACTTTCCGCCTCAAAGATATGACTGACGGCGAATACTCTTTCGAAGACTCTTCCTCACCTAAGTTCCGTCTCGAATATACCGAAACCGACGGCATAAGAGTGTATTATTATTCGGCAGGCAATGCCAAACAGCGTTGGATTTTGGAAGAATACAATGACGGATACGCACTTTTGAGCGCCAACGGAGGCTATCTTGCAATCAAAAACGGTTCTCTCGTTATTCAAGACGAAAAATACGAATGGCAGCTCACTTTCCGTAAAGAATCTCCGTTCGTTCTTGTAACTGCACTTGACGGCTTCAAGCTGTTGACAAAAGACGAACAGCAAAGAGTTATCGACATTTGCACCTCAATCGGTGCCGATGCACTTCCGTACGCTCCCAACAGCGATTCTTTCCTCGACAAATGCGAAAAAACATTTTCTGTTATTCTCTCAGGCAACTATACCCCCGAAGAACAGAAAAACATGATTCTCACTACAATTTCAAGCAAAGTTACAGGCCAGCTTGCGGAATCGGGAGTTTATTATCCTCTTGCAACGTTCCCCGGCGGTGATGCAACAATAACCCAAACTTCTCCCGTCAAGACAAAACACGTTATGTGGGATCTCGTCGAAGAAAACGGTGTTATTTACTCGGCAAGTTCCGCTCACCCCTATACGGGTGAAGCAATCAACTGCTATCGTATCAAAGTTACATACAAAACATCCACATCAACTCAAACTGTGAACGTCTACTGTGTAGACCCCGACTTTGCAAATGTACAAACCGCAATTACTGCTCTCGGCAAATTCCCCTATGCCTACCGCAAAAACATCAAAAACATGTATGTTTATCTTTCGACCACAACATCCACATATAACTGCGGCGGCGATGAATTGTTTGTACGTCTTGCAACAACGGCAACCGAAACTGCTATGATAAAGAGCTTTGCTCATGAGCTCGGTCACAGTAACGACTACATGGCAAACGGCGACATCAACAACCGTTCATCTCATTGGAGTCAGGGCGACAAATGGACTCAGGCAGTCAACGACGATATCGTAACAATTTCAACCTACGGAAACTCCAATTCCGATGAAGGATTCGCCGAATTCGCTCGTCTCTACTGGCTTTGTTACGGCAACCGTGACTTGCAAATCGGCATAAAACAGCTCTTCCCCAACCGTTTTGCATCATTCCAAAGAATGCTCAAAAAAATAGGTTGCGATGACGCTGTCTTATATTAAAACATACCGAAATTAAAAATGCGGACTGACAATTTGTCAGTCCGGAGCGTGTCGAATTTTTCGACACGCAACTGCAAATCTTGCCAAGGCAATCTTCG
>CAZRYW010000083.1:0-7175 GCA_964604405.1 uncultured Oscillospiraceae bacterium | reverse complement strand
CAAATACAACATATCCGTCGCCTTTCCTCATGAGTGATGATCCCGATCATATTTATCTTTGCTGGAGAGGCATAGGTTGGCATCCCACAATCGCGAAACTCAGTTTACCCGATGAAAACGGAGACATGCAGTTTACATACGGTCCTTATCAGATGGTGCAGAGCACAGGCGCACGTCCTTATGCAAAATATGCATCAAACGGCAAGGATAAGATTTATGTTTCTTACACGACGGGACATCCCGACAACGAAGATCCCAACTGGTTGTATTTTAATCAGATTGATATCAACAAAATGACGATGCAGGATATTAACGGCAACGATATGAGTACGATTGCATCGGGCCCTCTCAACGTGAACAAATCAAATACAAGTCAGACGAATATTGTGGACAGAACAAGCGGAGTTCGCAACTGGCTTTGGCAGGTTGCCGTTGCCGATGACGGATATCCCGTTATCGCAAACGTCGGAATTAACGGCGGAAAAACGAGTCATGATTATTATTACATAAAATGGAACGGCACGGAATGGGTGAAGACATTCCTTGCGAACGGAGGCGGTCATTTCCACCAGACGGCGGGACTTGAAATGTGCTATTCCGGCGGTATGGCGATAGACCCCGACAATGCAAATGTTATGTATTGTTCTCAGCCGATTGAAGGCGTGTACGGAACAGTTTACGAAATAGTGAAATACACATTGAGTGCCGACGGCAGAAGTGTTGAAAGCACTCAGCAGATTACAAAACATTCGAAAAAGAACAATGTTCGTCCGTTTGTTTTGGCAAACAGCAAAGACAGAGATATCCGTCTTATGTGGATGAACGGTGACTATTACGACTGGATCGTGAGCTCATCGCATCCTTATGGATATGGCACAAGAATAATGACGGAGAATCCGCTCCCGAAAAAGAAGATTGACCTTGAAGACGCTTTGGTAAAAGAAGATTATTCGTCAATCGGAGGTGCTTTTGAAGCAACAAAGAATACGGCAAACGTTCAAAAAGCGGATTTGTCGGGCAAGTTCAGCGTATCGGCGGATATTTTCCTTGACGGAGATTATACGGGCGTTTTGATTGACATCGGAGATGTGAAAGTTAAGGTTGAAAACAAAAACACACAATACGGTGCGGGAAAAACCGGAGAGAGGGCAAGAGTTGTTCTCGACGTGAAAGGCGAAGAGTATGTAACGAGCAATGTTTACGGCTCATCCGATTGCTGGACGACATATTCCAGAGGAACAGGCGGAAACTACGGAGTCGAAAATTATGACGGATATGTAAATCATATGATTACATATGACGGAGAATATTTGACTTTGTACAGAAACGGTTTGGTTGATATAAAAATCGCCGCAGAAGATGTTGTTCTCAAAAACGTGGAAATAGGCGGATTTGACGGATTGGCAGATAATATCTATGTATTTGACAGAGTCATCAATCGTGACGAGATAAGAAAAATCGCCGATACCGAAACAGAAGCGGTTTATCCGAACGAAACCGGAAAAGCTGAATTTAATGTGACGTATGTTGATGTTGACAACAGTACGATAAAGACCGAAACAAAAACCGCACCCAAGGGTACGGATAAGTTCAAGTTTGTGGCGGGCGAAAAGCTTTCGACAGAAAACGCACAGTATGTATGTGACAGCTGTGAAGAAAAGAACGGCGTTTATACTGTTAAATGCCACAAGACGAAAGAATACGGCGAGAACCTTATTTCGCTTTCGTCTCTTACAAGAGCCAGCGACGGCGCATCGCTCGGATGGGAAGAAGTGTCGGCAAAGAGCGTAAATCCCGATGCGGACGAATCGGATGTTTATATTCATCTTACAGGTAATTCGACAGGCGGTCACGGTCAAAACACAATGAGAACGTTTGTGCCGATTGAAGGCGGAAAAACGTATCTTGTCGAAAACGTTATCTATAACAGCACGTCGAGCGATATGACGTGGGGCGCAATGAGTGCCGTTATCGCAACGGGAGAGGCTGTTTACGGAACACATGACGGACTTACGATGTACAGTCATGTTGAATACGGCGGAACAAACTCTTGGTCAGCCGAAAATACACCTACGATAGTAGGCAGCAAACCCGCAAGAGCGGACTATAATTATCCTGTTGGTGAGCACAAGGCAAGCTTTATCATAGAAGCTCCCGAAAATGCGAAAAATATTATGATATCCTACGGTGCATGGGGCAATACGGCATATTACTACGGAGATTTCTCTGTTCGTGAGATCAAAGATGTTGATGTTACGACAATTACGTTTGACGGAAAAGAAACGAAGACCTACGGCACGATTACTTTGGGCGAAAACGGAAACCTTCCCGACGGTGTTGTAGGTTACGTAATAGAAAGAAACGATGAAACAAAGTTTGTAAGTGCGGGAGAAATCGCAGTTGAAGACGGCGACGTAATCACGACCGCAAATATTAACGTTGCAATGATTAACGGTGCTCAGGTGCGTTACGGAGCGGGTCTTGACGAAAACGGAAAAATCAAGGACGACAACGGACTGAGATTTATCGCACAGGTTGATAAGAGCAACGAGGGCAGCTATATATCGGGTTACGGTATCAAAGTCCAAGCCGAAGAAAGCGAAAATGTTGCATATGTTGACGCAACCAAGTGGCAGGATGAAGACGAGACGATATTTACGGTAGCGATAACGAATCTCGAAACAAGCAACTACAACCGTAACTACAAAGCGACGGCTTATGTGAAAGTTATGTACAGCGACGGTACGACGGAAAAAATCTTTGCACCGAGCAGCGTAGACAGAAGTATCTATAAGGTAGCGACGGGTATTCTCAAAAACAACAACGACAATTACAACGATGAAGAATATACCGTTGAAGACAATAATGCACTTTACAATGTGCTCAACGCATACGTTAATATGGTCGGTGTCAGACTTACGATGAATGCCGACGGCTCGTTTGAAGCAAGAAGTGAAGGATCGGGCAAATATACGGGCGATATCTTCTTTGACGTACAGAGCGAAGAATTGAGTGAGGGCGTATACCGTGTAACAGTTACTCCTTTGGCAAGCTTTAAAAACCGTGTAACGATTATGGATTATTGGACGGAATTTGTCAGAATAAACAATAACCATACGGTCGTGGCGGCGAATATTACAGACTCCGCGGTAAATGCAAACGGAGGAGTAACGTTTACTTTTACGCTTCCTACGATTGATTAAAAAAGCGGAAACGGCGAGTAAATGACAACAAAATAGTTTTAAAATCGTGTCGGATAAAATTTCGACACGATTTTTTTTGTGAAAGATACTAAAAAGTTACGCTTTTGTTACGCCCTTTGTGTTATACTGTAGATATATTGTGATAAAAGAGATTAATATGGGAGTAGTGAGTAATGAATAAAACACATATGAGCAAACTGCGTATTGCCGAGAGAGCGCTGTTTGCTTGGTTCGGAATTTGTATTTGCATATTGATTGCAATATCGGTTTGCACAGAGAAAAACGTGACAAAGAAACGAAGCGATACGGGATTTGATAGCGTTGAAAACGTTGTTTTCGTGTCGATGAAAGACGACTCGTCTCCGAGTGGCAAGGTGAACACGTGCAGTTTCGAATTGGATGAGATAAATTATGCGGAAACGCTTGTGTTTTTTGTGAGTCATCACGATATTCGGGTGCTTATTGAAGACGAATCTGTTTACGAAGTGAAAATATCTTCGGATTCGGTCGGAACAATGGGCGGCGATTGGGTGAAAATCCCGTTGCATGAAAGCGATTCGGGAAAAGAAGTGACGGTGATTTTGACTCCCGTGTATGAGAACTACAGCGAAAAAATACCCGAATTTTTTGTGGGTTCCGAGTTGGAAATATACAAAAGTATATTATATCGGGCGATTCCGATGACGGTGTTGAGTTTGTGCGTTGTGTTTGCGGGACTTTTTCTTGTTTTTCTTGCAGTTTACAATTCACGCAAAAAGGTGAAAACAAACCGTTTGTACGCACTCGGACTGATGGCGATATCGAGCGGATTGTGGCGCTTTACGTATGACAAATTCGCATATTTGCTTTTTGAAAATCAAACGGCATTTATCTATAATTTTTCGGTAATTTGTTTGATGGTTATGGCACTTTCGATGCTTAATGCCATAGCGATAGGCGGAAAAGGCGAAAAATTCAAAAGAGTATTTTCGGTTGTATATTCCGTTTTGTACATAATACAGCTCACGTTGCAGATTGCAAGCGTGTGCGATTTGAGGCAGATGCTGTTTTTGACACATATGACGATTGTTGTAAGTGCGGCGACGTTTATCGGTCATTCCGTTCAGTCGGCATTTAAATCCGAAAAAGAAACATCGGATTCGAAAAATCGCAGTTACGAATGGATTTTGGGTGCGGGTGTTATCGCAGATTTGCTGATGTATTATTTTATGCATACTTCGATGCTGCTTCTTTTCACGCTTGTGGCGATTTTGTGTTATTCGATGCTTGAGGGCACGAAACTGTTGATGAGATATACGGAACAACAAAACGCAATGGAAGTGATGGGAATACAGCTCGAAATGAGCCGTGCACAAACGATGATGAGCCAGATTCGGTCTCATTTTGTGTTCAATATTTTAAACGCAATAAGCGGCATGTGCAAATATGACCCGCAGAAAGCGGATGACACGGTTATTCATTTTGCAAAATATTTGAGAAACAATATCAATATTATGGAAGATGACAAAAACATTCCGTTTAAAACAGACGTCAGACAGCTTGAGGAATATGTGGCATTGGAACAGGTGAGATTCGGCGACAAGATAGAATTTTATACGGATATCGAATATGACGACTTTTTTATTCCGCCGCTCGTTTTGCAACCTGTTGTAGAAAACGCAATCAAACACGGCATAAGCAAAAAAGAGGGGAACGGGACAATTATTTTGAGAAGCCGCGACGAGGGCGACAATGTTGTAATTGAGGTTGAAGACAGCGGAGTGGGATTTGATATGGAAGAGTTGAACAAAGAAACCTCCGTGGGAATCAGAAACATTCGTTTCCGTTTGAAACATTTGGTCAACGGTACGATGGATATTAAAAGCGAAGTCGGAAAAGGAACCGTTGTGAAAATAACAATACCGAAAGCAGGTGGGAAAAGATGAATATTATTTATGTTGACGATGAAAAACCGGCAATAGACAATTTTAGGCTGACAACGCAAAGGTTTTCGGAGATAAAATCGCTGCATACTTTTCAGAGCGGAGAAGCGGCGTTGGATTTTGTGAAAAACAATGTTGTGGATGTGGCTTTTTTGGACATGGAGATGCCCGGGATTCACGGACTGGAACTGGCAAAATCATTGAAAAAGCATGACAGTCAAATAAGAGTGGTGTTTGTGACGGCGTACAGCAATTATGCACTTGAAGCATGGGAGGTTGATGCGACGGGATATCTGTTGAAACCTTACAGCGCATCGGATATACATAAAGAGCTGGCAAAATGCACATACAAACCGTTGCCGTCACACAAAGTGGTTATCGAAACAATACCTACGCTTAACATTACCGTGGACGGTGCACCGCTGTATATACCGGGTGCAAAGACGAGAGAAATGTTGGCACTTTTGATTGACAGAGGCGGAAGCGGATTTTCCGTGAGCGAAGGGATTGCCTGTTTGTGGCCCGAGAGAGCGGCAAATTCGGCAACGCAGTCGCTTTGTCGAATGACATGGAAGAGGTTGTCCGAAACGTTGAAAAGTGCGGGTGCGGACGGAATTGTAGAGTCTACGGGTAACAGGCGGTATTTGAAAACGGATGCGGTCGATTGCGATTTGTACAGAATCATGGCGGGTGACAAGCAGACGGCGAAAAAGTACAGCGGTGAATATTTGAGAGAATATGAGTGGGCGGAAGAACGAAACGCACAACTGGCTAAAATGCTGTATTAGAACCAAATGCAATGTAAACGAAAGAAAGAGAGTGAATGATATGAAAAAGTTTGTTGCCGTGTTGGTGGCAATGATGATGACGGTATGTTTTTTGCCGATTATTGAGGTGAGCGCAAAAAGTGCCAAAACTTACCTTGATGCTGTGGTGGACAATACCACAAACAAAGTTAAGATGGTGGAAAAAACGATCACGAAGTACAATTATGTGTGGGATGATACAACAACGATGAGTGACGGATGGTATGTTGTGAAAGATAGTGCCAATATCTCGCAAAAGATAACAGTAACGGGCGACGTTAAAATTGTGCTCTGTAACGAGGAAACGTTCTGTGCAAATAAAAGCATTATATTGCAGAAAGGCGCAACGTTGACCATTTACGCACAGACGGAAGATGAAACGACGATGGGCAAACTGATTGTTAACGCTAACCAAAGCGGTTACCCGGGAATCGGTTGGTACGGAGTAGGCAATACAGGCGAAGTTGACGGAAGGATAACAATCAACGGCGGAAATATTGATTCTACAGGTGGAAGTTCCGGTGCGGGCATCGGTGCCGGAACATTTGATAACAGCGGAAAGATAGTAATCAACGGCGGTATAGTGACTGCAAAAAGCGGGCAATATGCAGCGGGAATCGGCGGCGGATATGAAGGAAGCGGCGATGTAACAATTAACGGCGGCATAGTGGATGCAACGGGCGGCAATTTCTCAGCGGGAATCGGCGGCGGATATAGTGGCGATGGCAAGGTGACAATAAGCGGCGGCACGGTAAATGCAACAGGCGGAGATAACGGAGCGGGCATCGGCGGCGGATTAAGTGGCGATGGCAAGGTGACAATAAGCGGCGGCATCGTGAATGCAACAGGCGGATATTGCGGAGCGGGAATCGGTGGCGGATGTGAAGACAGCGGAGAAGAAAAAATCAACGGCTACGTAACAATAAGCGGCGGCACGGTAACCGCAACAGGCGGAGATTTCGGAGCGGGAATCGGCGGCGGATCTGAAGGAAGCGGCGATGTAACAATAAACGGCGGCATAGTGGATGCAACGGGCGGCAATAGCGCAGCGGGAATCGGCGGCGGATATGAATCAATCGGCGGCACGATAGAGATAAACGGCGGTACGGTTGTTGCACAAGGCGGATATTGCGGAGCGGGCATCGGTTGCGGTAGTTATGCAAACAGCAGCACTACGATAGAGATAAACGGCGGCACGGTGACTGCACAAGGCGGAAAATACGGAGCCGGAATCGGCGGCGGCA
>CAZRYW010000082.1:0-7349 GCA_964604405.1 uncultured Oscillospiraceae bacterium | reverse complement strand
GTACTTTTGGCATCAAAAGTACATTGCCGTCACACTCTGTGACAAAATCAATTTTCCATCGGCATTGCCCCTATTGAGCCGTTCCACTATGTATAGTTTTCGTTTACACAAAAAAGACATGCAATTATAGCATGCCTTTCAAGGCGGCAACTTAATCTCTGCCGCTTAATTATATATGTAAAATTCCGTTTTCCATCATTCCGAGTTTTTTTAAATGTACGCTTTCAGTCAACCGTTTTCTCCGGCAAGCACTCTATTGCGCCGATAAAATCCGCAAGTCTGTTTGCTTTTCTTATCGTTTTGAAAATCTTCTTTTCATCGGGATAGTTTTGTATCATATACATCCACACTTCTTTCAGTTTATTCAGCGTGAACGTTTCGCTCCGAAGCGTTGCCATATAATTTTCCGCAAGTTTTTTCGAAAAAGCAACATACTCTTCCGTCGTCATTTTCGCTCCGCCGTTTATCTCACGGCAAAGTGCGGGATTTTTCAAAAATCCTCTTCCTATCATCACGTATTCCAGCGTCGGAAACATTTCCTTTATCTTTTCAAAGTCCTCTTTTGTTTCAATATTCCCGTTATAGCACACCGTGTTCTCGGATGAATAGAACGCTCTTTTAAAAACCTCGATATCGGGTACTCCGTTATAAAAATCACTTCTTGTTCTCGGATGAATAATCAAAAGACTCATCGCATATTTATTATAGATTTTTATCAGCTCGTCCATTTCTTCACCAGATAAAAATCCGCTTCTCGTCTTTACGGATATTTTCATCGGTCGTTTTTCGAACACATCGTTCAAAAACCTGTCCACTTTGTCCGTATCTTTCAAAAATCCCGAACCTTTTCCCTTTTTCACGACAGTCTGACTCGGACAACCGAAATTCAAATTAACCTCATCGTATCCGACATTTTTTATCTTTTCCGTAAACTTCAAAAAAGCCTCTGCACTGTTTGTCAAAACCTGCGGCTTTATCACAATATCGGGATTGTTTTCGCAAACGATATCGTTAAGACCCTTTTTGTTAACCTTGTCGTCTTCACTCGGTGTGATAAACGGAGCATAGTATTCATCGCATCCCGGGAACATCTCGTTATGCGTATTTCTGTATACAAAATTCGTAATTCCCTCTAACGGGGCAAACAATATTTTCATACTTTCATCCTTCGTTCTGATTATTAACTAGAATTATATACCAAACATTCTTCATTTGCAACAGAAACGGGGTGCGATTTATCACGCCCCGTTTCTGTCGATAACATATTTTTAATGTAGCAGCGAAAGGTTTGGGAAAGAAGGTTTCCCAAAGAAAATCGGCGAGGTAAATCGCATTGCCTCGCCGAAAGTGGTGATTTAAGGAGGCTTTAAGCCTCTTGCACGAGAAATCACCACTTTATTCCTTATAAAAAATAACAAACTGCGAAGATTGCCTTGCGAGATTTGCAGTTGCGTGTCGAAAAGTTCGACACGCAACCGGGTGCGATTTATCACACCCCGAGCAATCATATGTTCATTTTCAACTGCTTTGCTTCTCTTTTCGCAGCTTTCTTTGCTTTTCTGGCTTTTTTAGAATTTCCGGTTTTTTTCACGGGCTTTTCAACAGGTGTCGTTGCAACAACCGTCTCTTTCTTCTCTTCGACAATTTCGGTTTTTTCGGCTTTTTCAACGGTTTTCTTTACGGATTCCGCCTCTTTGTTCGCTTTTTCTTCAGCCTTCTTTGCTTTTTCGGCGTCTTTTTTCGCCTTTTCTTCGGCTTTTTTTGCTTTCTCCGCATCTTTTTTCGCCTTTTCTTCGGCTTTTCTCAATTTTTCGGCTTCTCTTTCGAGCTTTATCAATTCGGCCACCTTTATCAATTCGGCTACCGCCTCTTCATCGCCGTTAATCTCAAATCCTGCCTTGAGTGCGTTCTTCAAGGCTTTCTTACCCTGCAAAACGCTAACCAACATCTTCGATTCGCAAACAATCTCGGCGTCACGGTCACGATAGTCGTAAGGCTCCACATTAAAATTTCCGTCTCTGTTTTCAACATAGAAAATTCCGCCGCAATCATCATCCGTAAGTCTCACCTGTATTGCGAAATTTCTGTCAAATTTTGCGTCAACACTCAAAACCGTCTTAATTTCTTCAAACTTTTCAATAAATGTCATCTTAATAAATTCACCTTTCCGTTACTCTTTGCCGTTCCAGCAATATGTGCAAAGCTTCTCAGGGTCAACTCCCGTCGAAGCGAGCATATCGTCCAATCTCAAATATTCGAGCGTCGTGAAATTAAGCTTTTCACGAATTTTTTCCACCATTTTGTTGTACTTATCGGTACCCGGAATCGAATATTCATATATCGTATCGTGGTCGGGTTCTTTACCCTCCAACTCTGTTATCACTCTTCTCGTGATCAGTTCCATCTCCGAAGATGAGGTCGAAAAATTCAAATATTTACATCCGTACATCACAGGAGGACATCCCGTTCTGATATGAACTTCTTTCGCACCGCACTCATAAAGAAAATCCGTTGTTTCTCCGAGCTGCGTACCTCGCACTATCGAGTCATCCACCAAAAGCAGTTTTTTATCTTCAATCAATGTTCTTATCGGTATCAGCTTCATCTTCGCTATCTGCTTGCGTTTTGCTTGTATCGTAGGCGTAAACGAACGAGACCAAGCAGGCGTGTATTTTATAAACGGTCTCGCAAACGGCTTATGCGACGTATTCGAATATCCTATTGCGTTTGCCAATCCCGAATCGGGAACCCCCGCAACGATATCGGCATCTATCTTGTCTCCGTCACGCTGTGCAAGACACTTTCCGCAGTTATATCGCATCTGTTCAACGCTCATACCTTCGTATGATGACGACGGGTATCCGTAATAAACCCAAAAGAACGTACACATTTTCATGTTTTTGCCGGGATCAACCAAGGTTGTTACCTTGTCGGGCTCTATCACAACTATCTCTCCGGGACCGAGCTCCTTATAGTCATTATAGCCGAGCTTGTTATGAGCGTAACATTCCATGCAAACACAGAACGCGTCATCTTTTTGTCCTATTACAACGGGAGTTCTTCCCATTTTGTCACGTGCGGCATAAATTCCCTTAGGCGTCAAGAGCAAAATACTTATCGAGCCGTCAATCACCTCTTGGGCATATTGAATTCCCTCAATGAGGTTATCCTTTTGGTTGATAAGAGCCGCAATCAATTCCGTCTGGTTGATGCCGCCTGTCTGCATTTCATAAAAATGCGTATGCTTCTGAAGCATTTTTTCCACTATATCATCAATGTTGTTAACTCTGCCCACCGTGGTGATAGCAAACGTACCGTTGTTACTTCTCACCAAAATAGGCTGGGGTTCAAAGTCGGAAATACTCGCAATACCGTAATTACCGTGCATAGTATTCGCTTCGCTTTCAAATTTTGTTCTGAAAGGAGCATTGTCTATCTTGTGAATAGATCTCGAAAATCCGTTTTCCTTGTCGTAAACAGCCATTCCGCCTCTTCTCGAGCCCAAATGACTGTGATAGTCCACGCCGAAAAACAAATCGAAAACGCAGTCTTCACGACTGGCAACACCAAAAAAACCGCCCATTGTTATCCCCCTATTCTACGTCCAAACAGCATTTTTGAAACACTTATTAAGTATAACATTAAATTCCTTTCAATTCAAGGATAAAATCTACAAAAGATTATCAAAATCTCCCCCGAATTTCTGTTAATATCCACATATATCCTCCAAAGTCCATATTTTACGGCATTTTCCACATTGTTTTAGCCTTTTTTACGCTTTTCGTCAATTTTTTTGCAAAAAAACACTTGTCGCAACTTATATATTATGGTACAATATGATGTGGTGTAAACCGTAAATCAGTTTATAAATATTTTAATAAAAGGAGATTTTACTATGAGCAGCAAAATCACAATCATCGGCGCAGGCAGCGTTGGTTCCACAATTACCTACACCTTGAGCCAGGGTGATATCGCATCCGAAATCGTAATGATCGATATCAACAAGACCAAGGCTAAAGGCGAAGTAATGGATATCATCCAGGGTACTTGCTTCCGTAATCCTATCAACATTATCGCAGGTGAATACTCCGACGCGGTAGGAAGCGATATCGTTATCATCACTTCCGGTCTTGCCCGTAAACCCGGTCAGACTCGTCTCGAACTCACTCAGACAAATGTCAACATTTTGAAGAGCATCACTCCCGAAATCGTGAAGTATGCTCCCAATGCACTTTACATCATCGTATCCAACCCCGTTGACATCATGACTTACGTATTCACAAAGATTTCCGGTCTCCCCGAAAACCAGATTATCGGTTCCGGTACAATTCTCGATACCGCACGTCTCAAGCAGGGTCTTTCCGATCACCTTCAGGTTGCTCAGAAGAACATCCATGCTTATGTATACGGCGAACACGGCGACTCTTCTTTCGTTCCGTGGTCTTGTGCCGACGTTGCGGGCGTTGCTCTCGATGATTATTTCGGTTGTGCCGAAAAAATGGGCAAAAAGCTTGCTCCTCTCGACAAGGACGCTATGCTCACTTACGTACAGAAGTCCGGCGGTGAAATCATCGCTTCCAAGGGTGCTACTTTCTATGCTGTATCCGCTTCCGTATGCCAGATTTGCTCCATCGTAACTGCCGCAAGTGATTCCGTTGCCACAGTATCTTCCATGATGCACGGCGAATACGGTATCGACGATGTATGTATTTCCACACTTACACTCGTAGGACCCAACGGTATCCAGGGCAAAATCCCCATGAACCTTACGGACAGCGAAGTTGAAAAGCTCAAAGCATCCGCACAGGTTCTCAAAGATATCATCGCTCAGATAGATATCACAATGCCTACAGCTGAATAATTTTTTTCAGATAAAATCATTATGAAAGGATAATTGACTATGAAGTACACCTACTATCCCGGTTGTACGTTGAGAACCAAGGCAAAGGATCTCGACACATACGCTAGACGTTCCGCTCTCGCTTTGGGTTTTGAACTCGAAGAAGTTTCCGAGTGGCAGTGCTGCGGCGGTGTCTATCCCTTGGGAAGCGACGAAATCGCAACAAAGCTTTCCTCTGTTCGTGTTCTTAACGAAGCAAAGGAAAAGGGGCAGGATTTAGTTACTCTCTGTTCCGCATGTCATCACGTTATAAAGCGTGTCAACGATGATATGAAGAACTCACTTGATATACAGACCCGTGCCAACAATTATATGAAGCTCGACGAACCGTACAAAGGTGAAACAAACGTTCTTCACTTTTTGGAGGTTCTTCGTGACAGAGTCGGTTTTGACAATCTCAAAAAGATGGTTAAAAATCCCCTCACAGGTAAGAAGATCGGCGCCTACTACGGCTGTCTTCTTCTCCGTCCCGGTAACATTCTTGCGTTTGACAATCCCGAGAATCCCACGATTATCGAAGATTTCATTCGTGCAATAGGCGCAGAGCCCGTTGTATATCCCTATCGTAACGAATGTTGCGGCGGTTATATATCCTTGAAAGAAAAGGACATGGCAAAATCCATGTGCAATACTATAGTAGAAAGTGCCAAAGGTTTCGGTGCCGAAATGCTTATTAAAGCTTGTCCTCTTTGCATGTATAACCTCAACAAAAATTCCGTAGGCGACATGCCCGTATATTATTTCACAGAGCTTCTCGCCGAAGCTTTGGGTGTAAAGGAGGATGTTGAATGAGTAATTCAATCTCAAAAGCCGAACAGATTAAAGAAATCAGTTCCGTAAATCCTCTCCGTTGTATGAAGTGCGGCAAGTGTTCCGCCACATGCCCCGCTTTTGACGAAATGGATATCAAACCTCACCAGTTTGTTTCTTACGTATTAAATGATGAAATCGAAGCACTCGCTTCTTCCAAGTCTCTTTGGAAGTGTTTGTCTTGCTTTGCTTGTATCGAACGTTGTCCCCGTGACGTAAAACCCGGAAAACTCATCGACGCCGCAAGACAAATCGTTATCCGTGAAAGAGGCTGCGATTATTTGAAAGCTGACGAAATCCCCGAACTTCTTGACGAAGATCTTCCTCAGCAGCTTTTGGTAAGTGCTTTCAGAAGATACAGGAGGTGACAAGATGCAGAGAATTGGTGTATTTGTATGTCACTGCGGCAGCAACATCGCAGCTACGGTTGACGTTAAAAAAGTAGTAGAAATTATTTCTCATGAGCCCGGCGTGGTTCATGCCGAAGATTATCAGTACATGTGCTCCGAAGCGGGTCAGGCAAAAATTCTCGAAGCCGTAAAGGAAAAGAACCTTTCGGGCATCGTAGTTTGTTCATGTTCTCCCCGTATGCACGAGGGTACATTCCGCAAAGCGGCAGAACGTGCAGGTCTCAACCCCTATATGGTTGAAATCGCAAACATCCGCGAACATTGTTCTTGGATTCACAAAGATGTTGAAGAAGCAACCGAAAAAGCAGTTATTCTTGCTCGTGCCGCTATCGCAAAGGTTAATCTCAACGCTCCGCTCTTCCCCGGCGAAAGCCGTGTAACAAAGCGTGCGCTCGTTATCGGCGGCGGTATCGCAGGTATTCAGACGGCTCTCGACATCGCAGATGCCGGTTACGAAGTAGATATTGTCGAAAAAACTCCTTCCATCGGCGGAAGAATGAGTCAGCTCGACAAAACATTCCCCACTCTTGACTGTTCGGCTTGTATTCTCACACCCAAAATGGTTGAAGCCGCAGCTCACGAAAAGATTAATATTTACACATACAGCGAGGTTGACAAGGTAACAGGCTTTGTCGGCGACTTCACGGTAGATATCAGGAAAAAAGCAAGAAGCGTAGATATGGACAAATGTACAGGTTGCGGTCTTTGTCAGGAAAAGTGTCCTTCAAAGAAAACTCCCAGCGAGTTCAACCGCGGTCTCAATACGAGAAGTGCCATCTACACTCCCTTCGCACAGGCCATTCCCAACGTTCCCGTTATCGACAGAGACGCTTGTATCAAATTCAAGACAGGCAAATGCGGTCTTTGCGAAAAAGTTTGTCAGGCAGGTGCCATCAACTATGACCAGACAGACGAAATCGTAACGGAAAAATACGGCGCAATCGTTGTTGCTACAGGCTTTGACACAATCAAGCTCGATAACTACGACGAATACGCTTACAATCAGTCCAAGGACGTTATCACGTCTCTCGAACTTGAAAGAATCATGAATGCCGCAGGTCCCACAAAGGGTCATCTCGAACGTCTTTCCGACGGCAAGCATCCCGAACACATCGTATTTGTTCAGTGCGTGGGTTCCCGTTGTGCAGACACTCGCGGTAAGAGCTACTGCTCCAAGATTTGCTGTATGTATACCGCAAAGCATGCAATGCTTATTCGCGAAAAATATC
>CAZRYW010000081.1:0-7354 GCA_964604405.1 uncultured Oscillospiraceae bacterium | reverse complement strand
CTTTATTCCTTGTAAAAAAATAACAAACTGCGAAGATTGCCTTGGCAAGATTTGCAGTTGCGTGTCGAACTTTTTCGACACGCTCAAATGACAGCCGCAATGCTGTCATTTTTGTTTTAGTCCCACATATTCCTTGCAAGCAACCCTTTTTTGTGATAGTATTGATTTATCTATTAATTTTTGGAGGAATTTCAAATGAAACGACTTATCTGTGCGATAATTTCGCTCACCATGATTCTTTCCGTTTTTGCATCATTTCCTATGAGTGCAAGTGCGGCAAGCATGAGCGATGCGGACTTTTTCGCAAAATTCGACTATGCGGCAAATCCCGCTCTTTCCGAAGTGAAAGAATACGTTGATTCAAAGAACTACACGGCAGCCAAAGCCGAACTTCTCAAATATTTCAAAGAGCGTAAGGAAGAGAATGCCGCTTCGCCTTTTTCCGTTACCGAAGACGACGAAAACTATTCCATGGCGGTTCTTCCCATGCGCAATATTTTGACAGGTCCTTACGAATTTGATATGTGGGAGGGCGAATTTACGGTTACAAGTTCGTCGTACCGCAAATATACGACCGACGTTACAAGCCGCATAAAAAGCCAACTTGACAACGGCGCCGTATCTTTCATGCTTTTTGCGGGCGACAAACAGCAATATCCCGTGTTGGTAGAAAGCAAAGAATCATCCAACCCTCCCGTGCTGAACGTTACATACTCGAAAAACGGAACAACAAAAACAGCATCCGTCACTCCCGATAACGACACATACATATCTTCGGGCAATACGTCTTCCACGTACGGAAGCGAAACCGTCCTCTACGTAAAAGAAGACGGCTCCGGCAGCGATTCCACAGGCAGCAACACCCGCCGTGCGTATTTCAATTTCCCGTTGGATTCTTTTTCAAACTCGTCGATAATTTCCGCCGAGCTTGTTTTCAGCGCAGCATATGCCGCCGACTGCACCACGGGAGACAAGAGTGTTCTCGTCATCAACATCGGTGACACAATTTGGAGCGAAGATTCGCTCACTTGGGCAGGCACACGAGGAAGCATCTATTCGTATCAGGATGCAGCCTATCCCACATGGAACGCCTCCGCACCCAACTCCGACAGCGAATACCACAACGTCACAAGCCGTTTCTGGTTTGCAAAACCGATGGCATACGAATACCTTTCCTATCTCGAAAACCCATCCGAATACAACGCATCACATCCTTATTCGGATATATATCCCGGCGAAGATTTCGGCCCCAAGCTTGTCGAACTCATGGATGCGTTTGCAACTCAGATGAACTACGGCTATACCCGCACGCTTGAAACGGGCGAGCGTTTGAATCGCTGGGTCGATGTTGTCGATGCTCTTTTGTCAACCGATGTTTTCGACACACGTCTCGATGAATTTTGCAACATCATATCGTTTATGTGGGGCGACTGCAACTACCTCTCCACTCTCGATATCACAAACGGAAGCTATTGGTGGAGCAACTGGCGAATCGTCGCAAATGCGGGTTTTTTCAAAGCTGTTGAATATCTTCCCGAATTTTTATCTCATGACTCTTGGCGTGAAAAGGTCGAATACAACGTCGAATACACCTTCGACCTTCTTTACAACAGCGACTACTCTTTCACCGAAGCGGGTCCCTCGTATGCGGCATGGTGCGTAAAGCTTTTCGGCGACTGCATCAATGCGGCAAAAATGAGCGGCAACCCCATGAGTGCGGTATTTATCGAAAAGGTCAAGTATGCCGCTCGCAACGCACTCGAAAGCTATTATCCCAACGGTTTTGACACAAACATCGGCGATTCCAACTATCGTGACCAAATGTATTATTTCGAATCGCTCAACGAAACGTTCAATCACACCGATAACGTTATCGACTCTTACGTGTCGGGGAAAAATCTCGATTCCGACTATCTTACGCACTACTACAACTCGACAAACTCCGCATATATGCGTAACAGCTGGAACCCTAACGAGGCGGTTTACGTAAACTTTACAAACAACCCCTCCGACGGCCATTACCATCCCGACTCCAACCAGGTTCTCATGTATGCTTACGGCTCTCCGCTCTTGGTTGACTCGGGTCGTTACAGCTACTCATCGACAAATTCCGTCTACAACACACTTCGTACAGCCGCATCACACAATACAATCGAAGCAGACGGTTTGACAATGAAAAAACACAGCGAGGCGGCAAAAGCAAATGCCCTCACCTACAAAAACACAAACGACACGTTTGACTTTTTCACAAGCACACAAAACGGTTATTCGGGGGTTGAACACACACGAAACGTTCTGTTCTTGAGAAGCGGATTCTCTGTCGTAACAGATTACGTTACAGGCTCCTCAAGCCGTGCATACCGCCAAAACTGGCATTTCATGCCCTCTTCCGGTGCAACGGTTGAAAAAAATGTTGCAAAAACATCGTTTTACAATTCTCCCAACATCACAATCGCATCCGCAAGTGCATCTTCGTCTGCGATAAAGTCCGGCTATCACAGCGCCGACTACGGACTTATTGCCGAGAGCGACTACGCATCGTTTGAAAAGAGCGGTTCAACCGTCAAGTTCGACTCCGTACTCTATCCCGACCGTGCGGGCGTTCACACAACCGTCACAGCCGAAGACCTTGCCGAAACAGATCCTTCGAAATCTGCCGTAAAAATCACAATCGACGGCAAAACATCTTATTATTATATCAAAAATACATCATCTGCCGACGGAAACTTCGGCACATATTCGACAGATGCAAAAATGGCATACGTTTCCGACTCCGAATATATGATTTCCGACGGCAAAAAGATTGCAGGCAAGATTGAATCTCCCGCCACGATAGTTTCTATGGGTGTCACCCTTTCCGACGGCGTTGTTAAAATCGACGGCGAAAAGCTCACACACGATACGAACTCTTCGACCGCAATCAAAATTTATGCCCCCGATGCCAAAACAGTCTATCTGAACGGTAACGAAGTCAATTTCGAGAAAAACGGCGATTACATCTACGCCGCAGCCTCCTCCGTAGGTGAAAGCGTAACAGGTGCGGTTGCCAAAGTTTATCCCGACAAAGACGGCTTTGTAGCATCTTCTTCGGGCAACGAGGGTATTGCCAATACCGATTTCTTCCAGGCGGCATCCGCTTGGCAAAACAGAAATGCCTACATGGCATTCGATCTTTCCGATTTTAAGGACAAAGAGATAACAAATGCTACTCTCAATATGAAAATGTCGGAACCCTCTTCCCAGAAAAATATGCATTTTTACTACCTTGACTACGGCACATGGACGAGAAACAATCTTTCATTCGTGCTCGACTCGTCAAAAATGCCCTCTCACACGAAAAATACAGGCACATACACGGGTTATGCATATCATTGGTCGGGAGATGTCAGCGGTGTAAATAAGTACGAATGGGCACAGCTTAAAACAAATCTTCCCGATTATATTGCCGCAAACAAAAACTACAAATTCACATGGGCAATGCTTTCCGACGGCGGTAGTGCAAAATTTTATTCCATAGGCGCCGCAGATGCAAACCGCCCCTATCTCGAATTGACCTACAATTACCAAACCTCTTCCGAAGGTTTCCCCAAGGTCGTTATCCGCACCTATTATGACGGTGTCTTCCGTGATTCGACCTCCGTCACATCCGAACTCGGAACCGTTTATCTCTACGATGCCGAAGATTCGATCATCTCAAACGGAAAAACGTATTATCTCGACTCTTCGCAATCAAACATCAGCCTTGTTGTCAAAAACAGCGACAATGTAATAAACGTTTACTACAAAAGCGCCGTTGACGTAACGGTGGAATTTAAAGATGTTTTGGGCAACACAATCGGTAAAAGCGAAACGGTTTTCGTAAACCCCGACAATACAAAATACACTTACACAGCACCCAACGTAATCGAAGCAAATTCTTCCGTTTACACTCTCGATGCCGCCCTTTCGAATCTTTCTCTCACGTCAGACAGCGGCAAATCGCTTCTTGCCGTCTACCGCAAAACCATGGTCGAAGTGGGCGAAAACCTTGTGACAAACGGCTCATTCGAAGACGAAAACGGTAATTTCAGCCTTTCCGGCTGGACGAGCGCACAAACGGGCAACGAGTTCGGTTCGCCTTACTCCACCGACCATTGCTACGCCGTGACGGATTCTTATGTTGTCAACAACAATACCAAAACCTACGTTGAAAACACAATCCCCGACGGCAAATGGGCGTTTGGCTCTCGCTGGAACGATCCTCACAACGGACTTTGTTCTCTCAAACGTTATGTAGCGGTCGAAAGCGGCAAAACATACAGAGTTTCGTATGATGTAAAACACAAAACGGGCGCAGACGGCGGCTATATCGTAACAAGCTTTGTTGCAGACTCCAATTCCGACGAGGGCACAACCAAATTCACTCCCGGCTACGTCGGCACAACATGGCAAACAGTTGAAACAACGTTCACCGCAACCGATTCAACCGACCATGTTCTTTTCTGGTTCCGTTGGCTCGGAGCCGACGGCAATCCCGGAAACGGCCCCTATTGGTATTTTGACAACTTCAAAATCGTCGAAATCGAAGATTTTGATTACACAACCGTCACTCTCGACGGCAAAGAAGTCATCACCGAGGGAACGATTGCTCTCGGAAACGGCGGCGTTCTTCCCGACAACATCATCGGTTACAACGTCATTCGAGGTGACGAAACCATCTTTGCTCCCGCAGGCGATTTTGCTGTCAAAGACGGCGATATCATATCCTCCGTCCCGCTTAACATATCTCTTGTAAACGGCGCGCAAGTCCGCTACGGTGCGGGGCTTGACTCAAACGGCATGGTAAACGATGACAACGGACTCCGTTTTATAGCAACCGTTGACACAAGCACAATAGATTCCGACTCCGTTTTGGAATACGGCATCAAAATCCAACCCGAAGGCAGCACATCTTCCGTGTGCGTTCCCGCCACAACCTGGCAGGACGAAGATCACACAGTCTTCACGGTTGCGATTACAAACCTTTTAACGTCAAACTACAACCGCTCTTACAGCGCAACGGGATATGTTAAGGTAAAATACTGCGACGGCTCAACCCAAACGTTTTGGTCATCACCTGTTGAACGCAGCATTTACCGTGTTGCCGTGGGTCTTCTCAAAACGGGCGAATCTTCGTTCGATTCAGACTACACGACAAACGGCAACAATGCGCTCTACAACGTGTTAAACGCATATGTAAACGCAGTCGGCGTGAGACTCACCCTCTCTCAAGACGGAACTGTCGCTCCCGCACTTTCGGGCAACGGCAAATACTCGGGCGACGTATTTTTCACCGTTACGAGCACTCAAAAATCCGACAACGTTCACACAATCACCGTAACCCCCATCACAGACGGCTTCAACAACCCCGTCACCATCGCCAAATACTGGGATGAGTTTGTTCGCATCAACAACAATCACTCTACGGTAAAAACCTGTATTTCGAATTCGACAATCAACTCCGACGGCACTTTAACGTTCGACTTCGAAATCCCTCAAACAAACTGAATACAATATATAGCAGACTGTCGATAAACTTAATTATAAAGTAACTGCGAAGGGTTTGGGAAAGAAGGTTTCCCAAAAGAAAATCGGCGAGGCAATCGCATTGCCTCGCCGAAAGTGGCGATTTTAGGGAATGGAACATTCCTTGTACGAGAAATCGCCACTTTGTTCAACAGAAAAACAACAGACTGCAAAGATTGCCATAGGCACTCTTTGCAGTTGCGTGTCGCCTTTTTCGACACGCTCTACAATATATAGGGCATTGAAAAAATCAATGCCCTATTTTTTTAAAATATTTGTTTTATTTTTTCAAATAGCACTTGCATTTTAATTTGTATCGTGCTATTATGAGTATGTATAAATATGATTGAAAGGATGTTTTTTCTAATGAAAAAGTATACTACACCTGTTATATCCGAATTGATTGACCTTGAGGACGTTCTTGAGTCCAGCGAAAGTGATAACCTTGATGGCACTATCGGTAAGGAAGAAGGATACGATAAAGAAGACAACTACGGCAGAAGCCTTCTTGCCGACTAATTGCCAATTGATATGAAAAAAAACAAGAAGCTTTTGTTTGCCTCATCGGCTGTTGCAGCTTCGGTTTTTACGGCTTCAATCTGTGCCCGTGCGGCGCAGATTGACAGCTTGAGCGTAGCGGGTGATACTCTCTACGCAACTGTCGATGCCGCAGATTCCCGTTTGTATGTAGCCGAGTATGATGAGGGTTTATTACTTGATGCCTTTTTTTCGGACTCGGATTCGTCGGGCAATATCAAACTCAAAATAGGCAACGCTTCTGATTATAAGGTTTTTTTGTGGGACAGGGATAGCCTTGCCCCTATTGGTGTATCTTATAATTTGTCAAACGGCGTTGCTTACAAATCCGATGACGGCAGTAGGGTTTTGCCGTTTTCATCAATCCTTTTTGACGAAGAAGACGACGTGTTCATCGTGTCTGCAATATCCTCGGATTCAATCACGGGTTACAAAAACGACGAAGTCGTAACATATCCTTTGGCAGAATCCGTCAAGGTTTTGGGTCTTTCCGACGCCCTCTCCGACGTAACGCTCGGCAGCACGGTTTTCCTCGGATTGGATATTTACGGCAATTGTGCCGCAATAGAGCTTGTTGCAACGGCTGGAGTTCCTTTTTCGTCCGAAAATTACGAATCCCACTATGGTTTCCATTCTCCCTCCGACGGCAGCGAAAAATACCGAAACATTGTAACCAAAATGTTTTCACGAGCTCCGGGCGGTTCAAAAATCACGTTTTATCAATTCAACGACGACGGATCCGTTCAAAGCACCAACAAGACTGCAACATTTGAACAAGGCGCACTTTACCAAAGAGTGTATTTGTCAAAATCCGAATCGGGAGATATCAAAGTTACGGTAAAATCCGCAACACCGTCTAGCAGTTCTTCGCTTGTTGAAAGCACGGTCAATTATCACAACTATCTTTATTTGCGTTACAATACACAAACAGGCAAAATAGCTCAATGCGTTATCTATTGCGTTCCTAAAAATACCGATCCCGGTGCAGGCGGCGACGGTTGGACCGATATATACTCATTGCGGTAAAAACCAAACAATTGTATTTAAAAAGCACTTCTTTTGAAGTGCTTTTTTTAGCGTGTCGAATTTTTCGACACGCACAAAAAAAATCCTGTCACATGACAGGATTTTTTGGTGACCCGAGGGGGAATCGAACCCCCGATACCGCCGTGAAAGGGCGGTGTCTTAACCGCTTGACCATCGGGCCGAAAGTGGTAGCGGCGAGTGGACTTGAACCACCGACCTAACGGGTATGAACCGTTTGCTCTAGCCA
>CAZRYW010000080.1:0-7420 GCA_964604405.1 uncultured Oscillospiraceae bacterium | reverse complement strand
GTGCACATACGATAAGCATTGCTACTGTGAGTAAACTGATAATTTTTTTCATAATTGATATCTCCTTTACATTTAGTTTTTGCACTTTTTTATTAAGTACACCTTGATTATAAATTTTATTAGTAAAATCCGTAATCAAGCCGGTGTAAAATCGAAGTAAAATCGACTTTGGACAAAAAAGAACGACGGCAGAGAGATTCATTCTCTCTGCCGTCGTTCTCGGTTAGTTATAAATTATATCGTCATTTATGATTTCGGCCGCTTACCGATTTTCTTTACCGCTTGCTTTCAAAACCTTCGTTACGGCACCTCATCATTTCTCCGAGTACTCTTTTTAATTCATTCTTGTGTTATTTCGTCCAATTTTGCTTTGACAGTTTTCCTCGAAACGGTTGAAAGTGCCGAGAACCTCCGTCTGAGCGATTTGTTGAGCATTTCCTCCGCTTCGGCAATTTTGCCCTCTTTCAAAAATGCGAGTGCGTAATAATACAGCGGTGCGGGCGAATTTGTTCCGCAATCCATCAATTCACCGAAAACACGAAGTGCGCTTTCGTTATCTCCCACGGAATAATACGCTTCGCCCAAATTTGCCATAATGGTTTTTTCGTATGTAAACATTTCGTTTGTTTTTTCGCAAAATTCGAGTGCTTTTCGATAATCACCGTTTTCCCTTGCCTCAATCAGCAAAAGTGCGCCGAGACTTCCCGCAACGGTGACGCTTTTTTCTTTTTGCCAAACGTTTTCAAGCATTTTTACCGCTTCGGAAACTTTTCCCGTTTTCCATTCCAAAAGAGCTTTGTTTGTTTCCAAACTGTTTTGCTGTCTTTCGGAAAGTTTGCGTTTTTCCACGTGGGCAAAAACTTCTTCGCAGAGTTTTCCGTTGCCCTCTTTGAGAAAAATATATCCGCAGTAAATTTCCATATCGGGCGACAATCTTTTTGTTTTGTAAGCCTTTTTGTATTTTTCACAAGCTTCGGCATACTTTCCTTTTTTGTAGAGACTGTTTCCCGAAAACATATACAGCATCGGCAAATTGAGTACGGCGCTGATTACTATTGCAACGAAAATTGCAACAATTTGATAAAAATTTCCCGAGAGCATTTCGTTTCCGGGCAAATACGGCGCCGCATACCCAAGTCCGAAAACCAGCGCAATTGCGACTATTACAGATACAATAAGCATTTTTCATCCTCCGTATTACATGATTGTCAGCGTCGAAAGTGCCGCCGCAATATCGTCTCCCGCTTCGCTGCCGAAAAGCGTGCCGCCGTAAATCGTAACGATACAATCGTCTTCACGATATTCGTAATACTCGTACACGCCCTGCTCATCGTCGGGGTCTTCGGCATAAACAGTCGCATGAATAACGGGTTTGTCATTGATTTTTATGATTTCGAGTCCGTCATATCTTACTTCGGGATCAAAATTGAGTCTCTCGTTGAAGAGCTTTGTCCACTCTTCGTCGGATGCCTTTGCATATAACGATGATATCTTGCGTGCCGCATATTCTTTCACGGCGTTAATCTGTGATTTTTTATCGTTGTATTCCTTTATTTCTTCGCTGTATGCTCTGTATTCATCCTGATATGCAAGATATTCGTCATAACCCGTAACGCTTGAAAAATCGGCGTTTTCCATGCTTATCCTGCTCTGCTCCGTAAATTCTTCCGCCGTTTCAAATCCCAAAAGAGAATATATTTCTTCTGTTTCGAGCTCTTCGAGATTTTCGGGAACGTCAACGCCCATATCAACAAAAATCTGTCTTGTTATGGCAAGCTCCATCTCTTTTGTCATCAATCCGAAATCAATCTCGGGGAACTGCGGTCTTTCTGGTTTTTCGGGCAAAGCTTCGTTCATCGAAGAAATATCATATTCTTCTCCCTCGTAAGGGTCAAGCGCTCTTACGACATATACAATACCTTCTGTTGTATCGGCAGTTGCAAATGCCGCACACTCCGTCACCTTTTCCCAGTTGTACAAATGCTGAACATCCACGGCATCGAGAGTGCGGAAAGCATAGCTTTCTTCATCGTCTGTATCCTCGGGCAAATAATCCTGCGGAACCTCAAACATAAGAGTCGAGTTTGTCGCATGTATTTCCGCAAAAATCGTGTTTTCATCCGCCTCTTCGGCTTCGGTTGTTTCTTCCGTGTTTTTTTCGGTATTTGTTACAGCATTTTCAACTTTTTCCGTAGCATTTTCGCCGTCGGTTTCGTTCGGTTTTTCGTCTTTAACTATCGGGGCTTTTACTGTTGTGTCAACTTCGCCCACGATTACAACTCTCTGCAATTCGTTGTTCCACACAACCGTAAGACCCAACTCTTCGGCAATAAAACGGAGCGGAACCATTGTGCGTGAATTGATAATTTTGGGTGCCGTGAGCAATTCTTTCTCTCCCGACGAAGTTTTCACCTTGTTACTGCCTATAACAAGTTCTATAAAAAACTCGCCTTTTTTAAGCGTAACGGTATCGGTGGGATCATCCCACAAAATTTCGAGTCCGAGCTTTTCGGCAATCGGGCGAATCGGCACAAGCGTTGTGCCGTTCTCGACAACAGGCTCCTGGTCGGGGAAAGACACAAAGGAACTGTTCATAATAACGTTAACCGCACCCACACTCTGCGCCGAAAACGCAAAAATCATCGTAACGGCCAACATGAGAGATATTTTTTTCTTCATTTTATTCACCTCATAATCACTTTCAAACGTACCTTTTTATTATATACTTTCCCGTTAACAAAATCAACACAAAAAAACCATATCTCCATTTTTCAACTCAAAAAGAGGCTCTCGGAGCCTCTTTTCTTGTTTATTTGATTGTTTATTTGATTGTTACTTTGTTTTTGAACAAGTCGCCGTTTTCGTCGATTTTCGCTTTCGATGAGAAAACGCAAAGATTGTTTTCGTCCATCAGATTTTTCACCACAGGGGCAAGTGCTCTGATATCTTCGGGAGTTGTTTTGAGCATTTCGCCTCTCACTCCATCTCGCATTTCTTTCGTGATGTGATTGAATCTGTCAAAATCCGAACGGATAGCCTTCATAAAGGGGCTTGTCGGTCTGTCACTCGATGCCACGCTGCCCACGATATATTTTGTCATTTCTCTCTCGGTTGCTTCGAATTCGGCTATATATTTATACGCTTCGTCAAATGCCGCCACGGTATTTTTGAGGTTGGGGTCACGATACGAATACATCCCCACATCTCCCGACATATTCACGGTAAATCCCGTGCCGTAAGCACCGCCTTTGGCACGAATCGTATTCCAAAGATAATCGTAAGTCATGATGTGCGAAAGCACAAAGAGCGCCCCTTTTGCTTTGTTGCACGTTGCGGCTTTCGCAACATACGCAACATCGGTCGGTACGATAAATCCTTCGTTTTTGTTTTCGCATTGTATGTCAAATCCACCGTTCTTTTTGCCGTTTTGTTTTTCGAAAATCAACTGCGAAAGGTTTTCGAGTGTGCGATTGTAAACGTCTTCGTTACACGTTAATGAAAATATCGGCGCATCGCATTTTGTCGCACTCTCTATCGCATCGGAAAGCAAGCATGCATATTCTTTGTCAAACTTTTCGCAAAGTTCTTTCACAAAGAAATAATAATCCGTTCCGTTCAGTTTTTGATTGAGTGCATCCTCGGTCGAAAAATAACTCATCGCTCTTCTGAGTGCGGCGCTGTGACCGTTGCGTGCCATCCAGTTTTCTCTCGCCATCTTTTCCTGTTGAAGCATCTTTTTGATATCTTCAACGCTGTTTTCAAAATCTGTTTCCGTCAAAATTTCACGCACGAGCTTTGCCGCATTGTCAATGTTTCCCGCAAGAGACGAGAACGACACTCTGAGCTTTGCTCCCACCGCTTTTTTGTCGTCTTTCGGTGCAAACGTATCAACGCTCACCAAGAAAGAACCGAGGTTGATTTTGATTGCGTTAATCAGCTGAGAAGCTTTTTTGTTCTTTGTCGCAAGTCTTCCCATAAAACGTGTCGCCAACGAAACGTTGCTCAATTCATCCATATCGAGATGCGAAAGGTCAAAGTACATATTCATATACAAAATGCCTTTCGTTTCGATGTTGTGATACCATATTTCTCCCCCGTCAAACGCTCTTTTCTCAAACGGGATTTTTTCGCTCTCGGGATTTATATATTTCAAATCGAGAACGGGAATTGTCGCAAGATTTTCGGGAGTATCAATGCTGTTTTGCATTTTTTTGAGTTGCTCAAGCTCTTTTTCGGCGAGTTTTTCGCCCTCTTTTCCTATTTTTTCACGGTATTCCGCAACCCTGTCCGCTTCTTCTTTTGCCTTTTCTTCGGCATAATCGCCGTCGGGAATGAGCTTTACCAAAGCATTGTGTTCGGAATTGAGGAAAATTTCTTCCAAAAGACGCTCAAAATAGTCGCCCTTTGCTTTTTCTCTTATTGCTTTAAACTCGTCTTCATATGTCAAAAGAAGAGTGGGATCGCCGCCGTAAAGCCACGATGCCATCACGTACGTGCAATAAATGAGACCTGCGGGCTGGTTGCCGAAATCGGCTTCTCTCATTTTAAATTCCATTCGGTTGATGTTCGCTTCGATAATTTCTCGGTCTATTCCGGCTTTTGCGATTTTTTTCAAAATTTCTTCGACGGAATTTTTCACATATTCGTCATCATCCTTGCAGCGTTTCAACACCAAGCTGACATACGGCGATATAATGCCGTCGTCAAGGTATGCCCATGCCTCTTCGCAAATTCCCTTGTCCAAAAGTGCTTTTTTGAGCGGAGATTCGTTGTCCGAGCAAAGCGACGTAACAAGAATATCCGTTGCCATCAGCTTTTCGTGATTTTCAAAAGGCGCCGCTTTAAAGCCCATTGCATAATGAGTCGCAAGGCTCTTCTCTTCGTTCGAAGAATATTTTGCCGCCTTGTACAAACTTCCCCTGTTCGGCTGAATACCGACTTTCACATCTATGTTAATGCGGTCATAATCGGAAAGATACTCTTCGTCCATAATACGGAGCTTTTCTTCAACATCCATATCTCCGTAAAGATATATATAGCTGTTTTCGGGGTGATAAAACTTTTTGTGTGTATTTATAAACTCCTCATAAGTGAGCGAGGGAATAGCCGCAGGATCGCCGCCCGAATTTTTCGAATAGCAAACATCGGGGAACATTGTGTTTTGGAGATATTCGCCCAAAAGAGAGTCCTCGCTGCTCATTTCGCCCTTCATTTCGTTATAGACAACGCCTCTGAAACACTCGTTTTCGCCGCCCTCGTAGTGCCAGCCCTCCTGCAAAAAGATTTCTTTTTTGTTATAAATCGCAGGATGGAAAACCGCATCCAAATACACGTCCATCAGGTTTTCAAAATCCTTTTCGTTGCAGCTTGCAACGGGATACATTGTTTTGTCGGGATACGTCATTGCGTTCAAAAACGTCTGCATACTGCTTTTCAAAAGTTCCACAAACGGCTCTCTTACGGGATATTTGTCGCTTCCGTTCAAAACGCTGTGCTCCAAAATATGCATAACGCCCGTGTCGTTTTCGGGCACGGTTTTAAAGCTTATCGAAAACACCTTGTTGACATCGTCCGATGCCACATAACATATTCTCGCACCGCTTTTTGTGTGTTCGCCGATGTACACATCCGCTCTGATTTCTTCCACATGCTTTTTTTCGTTAAAAACAAATCCGTGGTATGTTTTGTTCAACTCAAACATTTTTCATTCTCCTCAAATTGTTATTTCGCCAAAAATTTTTTGAGCTCTTCGATTCTTTCGACTGCATCGTTATAGCCCTCGTGATAAAGCTTGTCGAGTTTTTCTCGGTCAAGCTCCATGCGTGCCACTTCGACCGGGTGCTTGGGGCGAAAAACGAAAACGTCACGTCCCTCGTGTTCGTCGCAAAATGCGAGAGCCTCGTTGTACCTTACGTGTCTTGTTGCCGCAGCCTCCGCAAATTTGGGATATTTTCTGCCGTAGAGCTTTTTGATGTAGGTAACCTCGGATGACGGTTTTTTGACAAATCCCTTATGCTGAGTCAAAATAACAACCGCCTTGTCGTTTCCGTGCTCTAAACTATATTTTGCGGGAATCGAGTCAAGTATGCCTCCGTCAAGATATTTTTTTCCGTTGATCTTAACCATTCTCGAAATAATCGGAAGCGATGCCGACGCACGTATCATATCCATGTCACGTTTCAAATCTTCCACGTGAAGATATTCGACCTCGCCCGTTTCCACATTGGCGCAAACCGTGTAAAAATTGCACGGATTTTTTTTGAAAGCCTCATAATCGGCGGGTGCGAGTTTGTTGGGAATAGTATCGTACACAAACTTGACCCCAACCATGTCTCCCGTCAAAAACAAACTTCTTTTGCTGCAATAACGCCAATCGTGCATGTATTTCATGCTTATATCATACGTTCTTCCACGCTGTTTTGTTATATAATTTTGTCCGAAAGTTGCACCTGCCGACACCGAATAACAGTTGTCAAACTCTATATTGTAATCCAAAAATGCGTCCAATACGCCTGCGGTGTAAAGCCCTCTCGAGCCGCCGCCCTCCAATACAAGTGCTCTGCCGTTCATACAAACACTCCTTCAATAGATAATACATATTATTTTAACTCATATTGCCGTAAAATTCAAGCTTTTCCCACAGCTTTATCATTGCAAGAGTGTCAAGCGCACAGTATTCTTTCAAATCACGTATCGCTTCTTCACGCTCTTTTTCTCCCATTCGGTGCAAGCGTGCGTACACGCTTTCGGCTTGCTGTCCGTTTTGTATTTTCATCTTCGAATAATCCAACGAATCATCCTCCGGATAAAGTGCGGGCAAAACTTTTTTCAAGCTGCTTTTTCCGTCCATACGACGGTTTACAAGATATTTTTTTGCAAACGGCTTTTCCAAATCCACCAGATTTTCTTTGATTTTTTCCAAATCTGCGCTGTATTCGGGCAGTCTTTTCATCACTCTTTCAATACAAACTTTTTCATAATCCGAATACATCAAAACCGTATGCTCGGGCTTAATGTATTCAATCAGCTTTTCCGCGGCTTCTCTTTCGCAGTAACTCACTCCGTCACCGATAAATTCGTAATGCTTCGCCGTCTCGCCCTCTTTTTCGATAAGATGATACGAAAACTGTGTAATCACCGTATCCATCGGCGACAAAACCGGGTCTTCCGGTTTGAAAACCTCCATCGTTTCAAAATCCAAAAAACCGAGCGGATACGAAAGATTTTCGAGGAAATTTCGGATTTCGGCTACGTTGTATATGTCATCATCGGTATTTCTGACGGCTATTTCACGAAGTGCTCTTTCGTCGCAATCCTTCGTTTTGACATAAGCCGACACCGTTTTTATGCCCTTTTGATACAAGCTCATTTTTTTGTTAAACTGCAATGATTTCAAAGAAAAAATACTGTCGGGATCATT
>CAZRYW010000079.1:0-7435 GCA_964604405.1 uncultured Oscillospiraceae bacterium | reverse complement strand
TTTTGCGTAAAAGCTCGAGATAATCGCTGTGATCGACTTCGGCATTTTTGCAGACATCGGGATAGAGACATTGACGGTCTTTGCAGGCTCCGTATTTGAGTTGTTTTTTGCAGGCGGGAAAACGGAAATTTGCCGTGGGACCGCCGACATCGTGGATGTAACCTTTGAAATCGGGAAGCCAGGTCATCTGCTTGACCTCGTTTAAGATGGAGGCGTGACTTCTCGCCTGAACGATGCGCCCTTGGTGAAATGTGATTGCACAGAAAGAGCAACTTCCGAAACAGCCTCTTGAGCTTGTGACGGAAAACTTGACTTCTTCAATGGCGGGAATACCGCCGCCCTTTTCGTAGGAGGGATGATATTCTTTCGTGTAGGGAAGAGCGTAAACCCTGTCCAGTTCGTTTTGTGAAAGGGGTTTACTCATCGGCATTTGAATGATGTATTTATCACCGTGCTTTTGAGCGAGTATTTTTCCTCGGTAGGGGTCTTGTTCTTCGTATTCGATTTTTGTTGCGAGGGCATATGCCTTTTTGTCGCTTTTGACGTCTTCATAAGAGGGAAGAACAATTGCGCCTTTTGGGACATCGTCGGATACGTAACAAACTCCGTCGGGAACTTTGCCCATTTTGGGGTCGATACCCTGTGCGAGAAGGTCTGCAAGTTCGATAATGCTTCTTTCGCCCATGCCGTATGAGAGAAAGTCGGCTTGAGAGTCGAATATGATGCTGCGCCTTACGGAGTCGGACCAATAGTCGTAGTGTGCAAAACGACGAAGACTTGCCTCGGTGCCGCCTATTATGACGGGGATTTTGCCGAAAGCTTCACGGACACGGTTTGCGTAGACGATTGTGCAACGGTCGGGACGATAGCCCGCTTTGCCGCCGGGCGAATAAACGTCTTCGCTGCGACGCTTTTTTGCCGCCGTGTAGTGGTTGACCATTGAGTCGATAACTCCGCCCGATATCAAAACACCGAGACGGGGTTTGCCGAAACGCAAAAAGTCATCGACGCTTTTGTAGTCGGGCTGTGCGAGAATACACACTCTGTAGCCTTCTTTTTCGAGAAGGCGTGATAAAATAGCGAGACCGAATGACGGGTGATCGACATATGCATCTCCCGAAATAAAGAGAAAATCATAATAATCCCAGCCTCGTTTTATCATATCTTCTTTTGTAATAGGTAAAAAATCTTTAGCCATTTGTTTGCCTTTCTTTTATTGCGATTGCATTGTCATTTCGGCATATTCCGTGCGGCTTATCAACACAGCTCTCGGTTTTGCACCTTCGTGAGGACCTACAATGCCTCGGGCTTCGAGCTGGTCTATAAGTCTGCCTGCACGGCTGTAGCCGACTTTTAATCTTCTTTGGAGAAGTGACGCCGATGCCTGACCGGCTTCGACGACTATTTCTATTGCCTGAGGAAGCAAATCGTCGGCATCGCCTCCGTCGCTGTCTTTTTCGGGAGAAACGCCGCTTTCTATCTTTTCCATTACATCCTCATCGTATTTGAGATCGGTGCATTTTACGAATTCGACAACTCGTTCGACTTCTTTATCGGAGATAAACGCTCCCTGTATACGTGTCGGTTTTGACGCACCCATGGGCAAGAAGAGCATATCGCCCTTGCCGAGAAGCTTTTCGGCACCGCCCATATCCAAAATGGTTCTCGAGTCAATCTGGCTGGAAACCGCAAATGCTATACGTGAGGGCACATTTGCCTTGATAACGCCTGTGATAACGTCAACGCTGGGACGCTGTGTTGCGATAACAAGGTGCATACCCGCAGCTCTTGCCATCTGCGCAAGTCGGCAAATGGCATCTTCGACATCTCGGGGGGCTACCATCATAAGGTCGGCAAGCTCGTCCACGATGATTATAATCTGTTCGAGAGCTTTTTCGCCGTTTAATTCGGCAAGCTCGTTATAGCCTTTGATGTCTCTGACGTTGTTGTCTGCGAACATTTTGTAACGCTTTGTCATTTCCTGTACTGCCCAGTTGAGAGCGCCCGCCGCCTTTCTGGGGTCGGTTACGACGGGAATCAAAAGATGGGGAATTCCGTTATAAACGGAAAGCTCGACAACCTTGGGGTCAATCATGATAAACTTGACTTCTTTTGGGTCGGCTTTGTAAATAATGCTTGTAATGAGAGAGTTGATACATACACTCTTACCCGAACCCGTAGCGCCGGCTATGAGAGCGTGAGGCATTTTTGCGATATCGGTAATAATGGGAGTGCCTGTTATATCTTTGCCGAGAGCAAATGCGGTTTTTGCACCGAAAGACTTGAATGCATCGGAGTCTATAACTTCACGAAGACGAACTATGGAGTTTGTCTGATTGGGAATTTCGATTCCTACTGCCGCCTTTCCCGGAATGGGAGCTTCGATACGCACGCTGAGTGCCGCCAAATTCATTGCGATGTCATCGGCGAGACCTGTGATTTTGCTCACCTTTACACCTGTTGCGGGTTGAATTTCGAATCGGGTGATGGAGGGACCTTTGTTAACCTCCAAAACTTTTGCTTCGACACCGAAGCTTTTTAAAGTATCGATAAGTGTTTTTGCCTGTTCTCTGAGGTCAACCCCTTTGCCGAGTGAAGATTTGTCCGTGTTTTTATCCAAAAGAGAAATCGGAGGAAATTCGTAAGGCGGAGTTTCGGGCAAAAAGTCTTCTTCGGAAAGCTCGATGGCAACGTTGGGTTCTTTTTTTGCCTGTGCGGGAGAAGAAGATGCGTGATTTGTCGGAATATCGACACGTATCTCCGATATGTCGATTGTATCGTCTTGAGAAACGATGGCTGATGCAATGACTTCTTCGGGCACACTCTCCTCTTCGGGAGGAAGAAAGACGTTGATTTTCATATTGTCGAAAGCGTCGTTGTTATCGACGGACTTTTCGACTGTTTCGGTTTTTTCGAGTTTTTCGGCATTGTCAATCTTTTTTACACGAAAACGCTTTTTGGATTCTTTGTCGGGAGTAAATTCAAGCTCGGTTTGAGTATATGCGGGAGCTTTTTCGTCCGTTTTGGTTTTGGCGGGCTTTTCTTTTGCCGCAGATTTCGAATCGGAGTGGGGAAGAGCGGGCTTGTCGGATTTTGCGTTTGAACGAGCTTCTTTTTCATCGAGTCGTTCGTCAAGTTTTTCGTTGATAAAATCCCAAACAAATTTTGCGCCTCGAACGCTTTTTGTTATAACAACATTGCCCGTTGCGAAAGAAATGAGCAATATGATGGAAAAAACAAGCAGAAGACGGCTACCCAAAACTCCGAAAAATCGCATCACGGGAATACCCAACGCACCGATGAGACCGCCGCCTACCGGCACGGTGCTTGTGGCATCGACCAAAACGATTTCAAACAGAGTGGAGTTGTCGGAATTTAAAAAATTAACATCGCCGTCGGAAGCGTTGATTGTTGTGAGAATACTGATTAAAACCAATGCGGCAAAAAGAAGAACATAGGGCTTGCTTTTTGCCGAATCGGGCTTGATTGATCTATGCAAAATGAAGCACGAAATCAGTATGGGGAGAAAATATGCCGGAGCGCCGAAAACAAACAGCCCGACGCAACGGAGAATCTTGCCGAAAAATCCGAAAAACGGAGAATAAAACGACAATACCAAAACGAGCGATACAAAAGCCGAAATGAAAATTTTGACTTCTCGTTCCAAAGGACGTGCTTGTGATTTTGATTTTTGTTTTGTTTTGGGTGAGGATTTGGGAATCCTCGTTCGTGTTGTTTTTTTAGTTGCCATAATATCGAATAGCCTTTCTTTTAAAATGCTTTATAATCTGAAAATCAGGTTAAAATACCTTATCTATTTTATAATAACATATATTAAGAAAAAATTCCACAGAAAAATTAAAAAATATCAAAAAAATGTTGATTTTGAAATCATTGATTGATATACTTGTGTTACGATAATGAAAATGGGGGTGATTTTGTCTTGAAAAAGGGATTTGTTGAGCTTGACGACAAAATAAAAATCCTGATGGATTCTTACAATCTTAAAAATCCTGAGGCAACACTTAAATGCGATATGGACACGGATAAAACCTACGGAGAGGTTTGGATTTTGGCATATACGGACAGAGTGTGTGTGATAAATTCCGAAAGCGGAATGTTTGTGAATTATCTTTACGATGAGATAGAGGAGTTCACGAACGAAGATTACATAAATACGGGACTTTTTACGGTGAAAAAGAACGGAGAGTCGTATCCCGTGGCATTTTATTCGAATGCCGTGGGCAGAACCGCATCGCGTTTTACGATGGTTGTCGGAAAATTGCGTGAAAAAAAGGAAATTACGGAAGAAGATTTCAAGTCGATGGGCGACGATAATGTTTGCCCGACGTGCGGAAAACCTTATCGTGACCCGAGAAGAAAAATTTGCCCGAAATGCATGAACCGAAAGGCAATAATTTTGAGACTTATGGGATATTTGCCGAAGTATAAGGGGCTTATTTTTTTGATGGCGCTGTGTATGGTATTGTCGGCACTCACGGGAGTTGTGCGTCCGTATGTTAGCGGTACGACGTTTTATGACCAAGTGCTGACAGAGGGCGGCAAATACTACAAGATGATTGCTCCGTCTGTTTTATGCCTCGTTTTGCTCGAAGTTGTAAAGCTTGCGATAAATATTGCAAAAGAACGCATTGCGGCAGTTGTCGGCGCAAGTATCGTGTTTGATATAAAAAGTCAGATTTTTTCGGCAATGCAACGCTTGTCGATGAGCTTTTTCTCGTCTCAGCATACGGGAATTCTCATGAACAGAATAGAAAACGATGCCGAGGAAATTTGCTTTACGATTTTATGGAGAATACCCGATTTGATAATAAACGTTTTGACTCTTATCGGAACGGCTGCCGTGATGTTTGCGATAAACCCGCTTTTGTCGGTTATTGTTTTTGTGCCGGTGCCTTTTACGGTCTACATGATGAGAGTGGCTTTTCCGAAGTTCAGAAAATTCAAAAACGCATCGTGGCAAAAGAGAAGCAAACTGAATTCGGTTATCAACGACTCGCTTTCGGGAATAAGAGTAGTTAAAGCTTTCGGTAAAGAGGGTAGCGAAATAGATCGATTTGAAAAGGCGAGCCGTGAGCTTCACGATGCCAACGTCAGAGAGGGAATAAAAGGCGCGAAAACTTTCCCCGTTATGGGATATATTACGTCCTTGGGCGGGCTTTTCGTGTGGGCTGTCGGCGGGGCTCAGATAATGCAAGGCGGAAGCATGACGTTCGGTATGCTGATGACGTTTGTGGGATATATGGGCATGGTACTCTCACCTATAGACAATATCGTAAACAGCGTCGATTGGTTGACGGAAATGCTTAATTCGGCTCACAGACTGTTTGAAATAATAGACAGAAAAAGCGATGTGCTTCCCGCAGCAAATCCCGTGGCGATGGAAGATATCGAGGGCAATATTACACTCGAAAACGTCACGTTCTCCTACGAACCTAACAAACCTGTTTTGAGAAATATAAATCTTGATATCAAAAAAGGCGAAATGATAGGTCTTGTGGGTCATTCGGGTGCGGGAAAGAGTACGATAACAAACATAATAACAAGGCTTTACGATGTGACAGAGGGTGCAATCAAAATCGACGGAGTGAACGTCAAGGACATAGCGCACGATGATTTGCACAGAAGAATAGGCATGGTATTGCAGGAGACGCATCTTTTCTCGGGAACGATAATGGAAAATATCGCTTTCGCACGCCCCGATGCGACAAAAGAGGAAATAATCAGTGCGGCAAAAAGCGCAAACGCACATGACTTTATTATGAAACTTCCCGACGGATACGAAACGGAGCTCGGAAAGAGAAACACCAATCTCTCCGGCGGCGAAAGGCAGAGAATTAATATTGCGAGAGCTATTTTGCTCGACCCGAGAATACTCATATTGGATGAGGCTACGGCAAGCGTTGATACCGAAACGGAGCTTATGATTCAGGAAGCTCTCGGAAATCTGACAAAAGGAAGAACGACAATTGCCATAGCGCATCGACTTTCGACGCTCAAAAACGCAGACAGACTCGTTGTTATAGAGCACGGCGAAATTGCCGAGACGGGAACGCATGAAGAGCTTGAAAAACTCGGCGGTATTTATGCGGGAATGCTCGGAAAACAAAAGGAAGCATTGGAAATAAGAGGTGTGGCAAATGGATAACAAATTGAAAAACGCTTCTTCGGTAAGATATCTTACAAAAGAAGATATAACATTTTACGAAACCGAGGGAAAAATGCTCGGAGCGTGTTTGGACGGAAACGATGTCGGAAGAGTTGACGTTTTGAGACTTTTTCCTTTGCACGAAAAAGATAAATATCTTTCCGTGAGAAAAAAAGCAGAGAGTTTCAGAGACAGAAATACCGAGCTCGGAATAATCGAAGATATATCATCTTTTCCGAAAGACGAGAAAAGTTTGGTGTCGGAAGAATTGCAAAGACGGTATTTTGTACCCGAAATCACAAAAGTCAAAAGCGCAAAAGAAGAGTTCGGTCACACGTATTGGGAGACGGAGACGACTGCGGGTGAGAGAAATTTCACAACGTTTGATATGTCGTCGAGTCTTGTGCGAATAGATGAAAAATCCGTTATGCTAATAGATGTTGACGGATCGAGATATTTGATTCCCGATTTGAAAAAAGCCGATGAAAAGGCTTTGAAAATATTGGATATATGGCTGTAACTTGCTTAAAATACAGAGAAAGCGAGGAAAAGTACGGTGATTTTGCAATGCGATTTGGGAAAATCAACTGAAGAAAAAATAAAAAAAGCCTCATTGGGCGAAATTAAATATGCGGTGCCGTTCGATATCGGATTTGACAAAAATTATGCAAACGGATTTTTTGTGATAACAGAGAAAAGCGTTGTATCCGTGGTGAACGGAGAAATTCATACGGTATTGCCGACAGACAAGATAGAGGATGTTTGCGCAAAAGAACTTGTCGGAGGAGGACGGCTTGAGATAACCGTAGAAAACGTTTGCCACGTTGCGGCAACATATACAGCGGAACATATGCCGTCTTTCGGATACATGGAGCGTATTCTCAAGGAGATTACATCGGGTGAAGAAAGAGTGCACGAAAGCTTTGACGAATCGAAAAAGTGCCCCAACTGCGGACGCAACTACTTGCGCAACACGAGAATTTGCCCGCATTGTGCGGACAAGTGGGGAATGTTCAAACGACTGGCACATCTTGCCGCACCTTGCAAAAATCTCTACATTGCGATACTTGTGTTCTTTTGGCTCAACTCTCTGGCGATGCTCATATCACCCGAGATACAGAAAAGAATGATTGACGATGCTATTCAAAATCCGAACGGAACGATTGAAGTTTTGCTCATTTTTGTTTTGATGACGGCGGCGTGCAATGTTTTGACAACTTTGATAACCGTTGCGAGACGTATTGTGTCGGTAAAGGCGAGCAATAT
>CAZRYW010000078.1:0-7470 GCA_964604405.1 uncultured Oscillospiraceae bacterium | reverse complement strand
GAAATTGCTCGCAAGAAGCGGGAAATGATGCTCGCAATTTCTGCCGGGCAGGTAGCAAAGCGTTAAAAAACGCAACTGAAGTGAAATGAGATTTGCTTTGATTGCAAAGTGTGAACATGTTTATGGTAGAAAGTAACAAATTTATGAACGGCAGGTCTATAATATGCACACTTGTGTGCTGTAGGTAATGATTAGGGGGATACCCGAACCGCCCGCCATTGCGGATGGATGTTTCTTTGGGAAAACTTCTTTCCCAAACCTTTCGCTGTTACATAAAAAATCAGTTTATCGACAGTCTGAGGCGGGAAATGCTCGACTTTACTTTTTTAAAAAAATGTGGTACAATAAATAAAATAAGCAATAAATTATTATGCAAAGTGAGATGTTTTTATGGACGCTATTACAAAAGGCTTGTGTGAAGAATTTAACATAAAGGAAGAACACGGAGAAAACGTTGTAAAGCTTTTGGACGAGGGCAATACGATTCCGTTTATAGCAAGATACAGAAAAGAATTGACGGGTGCGATGGATGACCAATTGCTCCGTAAATTTGCCGATAAATTGGAGCTTTTGCGTGCACTTGAGGACAGGAAAAACGATGTTATAAGATTGATTGACGAGCAGGGAAAACTGACGGAAGAAATCAAAAAAAGCATCGAAAACGCAAAAAGCGTAACGGAAGTTGACGACATATACCGTCCGTTTCGTCCGAAAAGAAAGACGAGAGCGACTGTTGCAAAGGATAAAGGACTTGAACCGTTGGCGGATGCGATTTATTTGCAGCTTGCATCGTTTGACCCGTATAAAGAAGCCGAAAAATACATAAACGAAGAAAAAGGTGTTTTAAGCGTTTCCGATGCATTGAACGGTGCAAAAGATATAATAGCGGAAAACGTGTCGGACGATGCGGAAAACAGAAAAGCCGTGAGAGCGAAAACATACGTTACGGCACTTATCGAAAGCAGTAACAAAGAAGAAAACAAAACGTATGAGATGTATTATGAGTTTTCGGAAAGTGTTAACCGTGTGGCAAATCATCGAATTCTTGCACTTGACAGAGGCGAAAAAGAGGGCGTATTGACGGTGAAAATCAATGCCGACGAAGTTTTGATGACACAGCTTTTGTGTTCGAGAGTTTTGAATTCGGACGGCGGCGAGAGCAGCTTGATTGTAAAGGAAGCTGTTGAAGACAGCTACAAGAGATTGATAGCTCCGTCGATTGATACCGAAATCAGAAACCTGCTCACGGAGAGAGCGCAAGCGGCGGCGATTGACCTTTTCAGCGTGAATCTGAAAAATCTTTTGATGGCACCGCCCATCAAGGGAAGAGTTGTGCTGGGCGTTGACCCCGGATACAGAACGGGATGTAAATTGGCGGTTGTGGATTCGACGGGAAAAGTGCTCGAAACAGGGGTAGGATATTTTACGCTTCCGCATCACGACAAGGAAAAGGCGAAAAAACAGATAATCGGAATGATAGAACGCAACGGTGTAAATCTCGTGTCGATAGGTAACGGTACGGCAACGGGAGAGAGCGAAGAGTTTGTAAGCGAGGTTATAGGCGAGTTCGGCGGAAGCGTTAAATATATGGTTGTATCGGAGGCGGGAGCTTCGGTATACAGCGCATCGCCTCTTGCGGCGGAAGAATTTCCGGAATTTGATGTGGCACTCAGAAGTGCCGTGTCGATTGCAAGAAGATTGCAGGACCCGTTGGCAGAACTGGTGAAAATCGATCCCAAGAGCATAGGCGTAGGTCAGTATCAGCATGACTGCAACCAAAAGAAACTCGCAAGTGCACTTGACGGAGTTGTTGAAGATTGCGTTAATACCGTGGGGGTTGATCTCAATACGGCATCGCCGTCTCTTCTGTCGCATATTTCGGGAGTGAGCTCGACGATTGCGAAAAATATTGTAAAATACCGTGAGGAAAACGGTGCTTTTAAGAAGAGACGTGAGCTGTTAAAGGTGAGCAAGCTCGGAGAAAAGACCTTTTTGCAATGTGCGGGATTTATGCGTATTTCGGACGGAGACGAAGTGTTTGACAACACAAGTGTTCATCCCGAAAGCTACAATGCGGCAAACGATATGCTCGCACTTTGCGGATTTACGAAAGAGGACGTAAAGGAAGGCAAACTGAACGGATTTAAGGACAAACTTTCAAAAGTTAATCTTGAAGAAGTGCTTAAAAAATACAATATCGGCATGGTGAGCGTGAACGATATTGCGGACACGCTGTTAAAACCAGGCAGAGACGTGCGTGACGAATTGCCGAAGCCTCTTTTGAGAACGGGTGCGATAAGCATAGAAAGTCTCAAAGAGGGAATGGTTATCGAGGGAACCGTCAGAAACGTAATAGATTTCGGTGCGTTTGTGGATATTGGGGTGCATCAGGACGGTTTGGTGCACATATCGAAGATTTGCGATAAATTCATTAAGCATCCCACGGAGGTTTTGAGCGTTGGGGATGTTGTAAAGGTAAAAGTAATAGGCGTAGATATAGAAAAGAAGAGAATATCGCTTTCCATGAGAGATGTATAATTGAAATACAAAGGAGTGCGAGAAAATGAAAAAAGTTATCGTTTTGTTTTTTGCCGCTGTGTTGACTGCGAGTTTTTCGGCATGTGCAAACGACGTGAAAACGAATGTGACGGAAGATACGACAATGCCGCAAATTGAGCGTGACGTGCTGAAAGAAAAAACGTATATGACGCTTGGCGAAACGTTTTGCGTTAGTGAAAATCTTGACGTGACGCTGAAAAAAATAACGACAACGGATGTTATCGAACCGATGATGTATGCGGATTATTGCTATGAAAGCGAAAAGAGCGATTGCGTCATGGTTGACGTTGTTTTTGAGGTTGAAAACGTCGGAGCGGATGAAGTGAAGTGCCGTGAAATCGCAACCGTGACGGCAACGGGAAAAGCGGAATACGAAGGAGAAAAGTTTTTCCTCGAATATAATAACTATCGAAGCTTGGCGGAACATACCGCATTGAAAAGCGGAGAGAAAACGTTGTTTCACGCTGTGGTATATGTGCCGAAAACCGAAAAAAACGTTGAGATAGAAGTGAATTTTGATGAGGGGACGCTTTTGTATGATTATAAAATCGGCGAGGATGTTAAAAATACGGAAGTCGCCGAGTTCGGCGAAAAAATTGTCGGTGACGGGAAAAGCGTGACGATTGACGGGATTTATTTTTCGAATGAATTGCATCCTTCGACGGAAAGCGATAAAGCATATACATACTACCGCACGGATGATGAAAAGACGGTTTATTTGATAGCCGAAGCGGTTTTGGAAAACGAGACGGATGAGGATATAAACGTTTATGATTTTGTGAAATTGCGGATAAGGTGCGGCTCGGAAGTTTTGGACGGAATGTGGGTGTGCGAGAGTGAATCGGGCGAAGCATTTGATGCTGAAAACGTAATCAGAGGCAAGAGCTGTATTAAAGCGTATTATATTGCCGAGGTGCCGAAAAGAAATGCCGAAAAACAATACGTAACAAATATTGTTTTCGATTTGAAGGAGTATCGGTTGAAATAACGGAAAAACAAGAAAACTCCTGCTTTGCAAATAATCAAAGCAGGACTTTTGGTATAATGTTAAATTGTGTCTTTCGAGGACAACCATGCACCCAAAGCCATAAAGAAAAGGGCAATAAAATATGATATGGTGGGAATTTCGGAAAATGCAATCAAAGAAAATACGGCGGCTATAAAAGGGGATATCGCATAGTATGCACTTGTCCGTGCGGCTCCGAGGAGACGTTGGGCATAGACGTAAAAATAAATACTCAATCCGTATGCGATAAATCCGACTATACATACATAGACTATTGCACGCAAATAGGTAGTACGTTCTCCGAGCGATAAACCGATAACCAGCGAACCCAAACCGGAAAAAATACCTTTTAAAAGGACAATTTGCAATGGGTCTTTGAAAGAAATTTTTCGAGTGCAATTGTTTTCGAAGCCCCAAAACATCGCTGCAAGAAGAACAAACAAGGAACCGTAAGAAAAAGAGAAACTTGAAATATCCTCGAAAGAAAGTATAAGACACGATGAAGTAACGAAAAATATGCCGAGCCAAAGTCTTTTGCTTATTTTCTCTTTGAAAATTATAAGGGCGATAATCGATGTTGCGACGATTTCAAAGTTGTTAAGTAAAGAGGCATTTGCAGCCGTGGTCAAGTTTAATCCTACCATAAGGCAAATAGGAGCTGCGATATCCAGAAGTATCATGGCAACAGTATATGGTAGTTCCGATTTAGTAAGAGAGGATTCGAAAACTTGGGAGTTTCGAAATTTTCGAAACAAGGCGATGATTATCATTCCGCAACCGGCACCTATGTACAAAAATCCTGCCATTAAAGTCGGAGGGAGATAATCGAGTAAAATTTTTGAGGCAGGAGCATTGAGTGCGTACAGTGATGCTGCAAGAATAGCGAGTAGTATACCTTTTTTTGTTTGAGCGTTCATTTTCATCTCCTGAATAAATAAAAAATAAAGCGACAGTTAAGGCTGTCGCTTTTGCGAGTTGTGATTGAATTATAATGCAGGTTCGAATTCCTTGCGGATAGCTTCGAGCTTTGCGGGGATTTCGCTTTCGTCTTTTGCAACGATGGAGTAGTAGAATTTGCATTTGGGTTCGGTACCGGAGGGGCGAATCGCAACCCATGTACCGTCGTCCAAAATGTATTTTAACACGTTGCTCTTGGGGAAGCCTTTTACAATCATTTCGGCTGTTGTGAAATCCTGAATTTCTTTAACCTTTATGCCGTAAACTTCGCTCTTGGGGTTTGCACGGAGGTCGGAAAGAATTTTCTTAATCTTTTCGACGCCATCGGCACCGGGAATGTATACGGACTGAAGGAAGTCTTTGTAATAGCCGAATTCGGCATAGATATCATTCAAAACATCGTAAAGTGTTTTGCCCTGAGATTTGTAATATGCTGCCGCTTCGCAAAGCATGAGAGAAGACTGAACGGCATCCTTGTCTCGAACAAAAGGTGCGATAAGATAACCGTAGCTTTCTTCGTAACCGAAAAGGAAAGGCTTTTGGTCGGAATGCTTGTGGTTGTGAATTTTGTCACCGATGAATTTGAAGCCCGTGAGAGTCTTTTCAACACCGACACCGTATTTTTCGGCAACTCGGTCACCGAGATCGCTGGTAACAACTGTGTTGAAAATGAGTCCGTTTTCGGGAAGAGCACCCTTTTCGTCAAGACGGCTGAGAATATATTTGAGAAGAACGGCACCGCCCTGGTTACCCGTCATAAGAATGTATTCTCCGTTTTGACGAACGGCAACACCGAGACGGTCGCAGTCGGGGTCTGTTGTGATGACGATATCGGCATCGTTTTCTTTAGCTTTTTCGAGAGCAAGCTCGTAAGCTGCGGGAACCTCGGGATTGGGGCTCTTTGTGTTGGAAAACTCGGTATCGGGGTCACATTGTTCCAATACGGGGATAACGTTGTAGCCGAGATCGGAAAGAACGCGTCTTACGGGAATATTGCCCGTACCGTGCTGAGGAGAATAAACAACTTTCAACTGAGTTTTGTCAACATCGGGAGTAACCTGAATTGTTTTAATCTGTTCGTAGTATGCTTCGTCAACTTCGCTGCCGACAATTTGAATCAAATTGCCTGCTTCTTCGAGAGAAAGGCAGGGAACCGACAACTCGTCTTCGACTCTGTTAACGCAGATTGTAACTTTGTCGGAATATTCGGGAGTGAGCTGACAACCGTGAGAATCGTAAATCTTGTAACCGTTGTATTCGGGCGGGTTATGGCTTGCCGTAATAACAACACCGGCAAAGCAATCGAGATAGCGAACCGCAAAGCTCAACTCGGGAGTGGGACGAAGAGATTCGAAAAGATAACTCTTGATGCCGTTTGCTGCGAAAACACCTGCCGTGGCAACGGCAAATTCGTAGCTCATGCGGCGGTTGTCATATGCGATAACGACACCGCGACGAACATCGCGGAACTCATGGTCCATAAGATATTCGGCATAGCCTTGTGTTGCTTTGCGTACTGTATAAATATTAATTCTGTTTGTGCCCGCTCCGATGATGCCTCGGAGACCTGCCGTTCCGAATTCCATGTCTTTATAAAAAGCGTCGTGAATTTCTTCTTCACTCATGGCGAGAAGCTCAGCACGAGTCGCTTCGTCAATGTGCTCACTGTTGAGCCAACGTTCATAATTCTTGTTCATTCATGACATCTCCAATAAAAAAGATTTGTTGTAAAAAAAGGTCGTATTTTATCAAAAAACCTCGGAGATTAGATTATATAACAGACAAGGGGAAAAATCAAGTTTTTTTGATAAAAATGTGGCTCTTGAAATATTTTTTCCGCTGTGTTTGTATTTTATGTATTTTAATTATACGCAAAAAAGCCGCTCGAGTATACCGATCGGCTTTTTGAAATCATGATAATGCGAAATTTTTGAACTGTTCGCCTCGGTCTTCGAAGTTTTTGAAAAAACCGTAGCTTGCCGCAGCGGGCGAAAGAAGACAAATTGTGCCTTTGGGAGTGACTTTTTTTGCCGTTTTTACGGCATCCTCGAGTGAGGGGGCGTAGTGAGCGCAAAAAGAGAAATCTTTCCCCGAGAGTTCGTCCATTATGCGACGACCCGTATCATACATGAATATGACGTTCGAAACGGTTGATGAAAGAAGAAAATCTTCGAGAGGAGTGTAGTCGATGCCTCTGTCCATTCCGCCGACGAGCAGCGTTGCGACGTTTTTGAGGCTTTCGAGAGCTTGAATAGTGGTTTCGGAACAGGTTGAAATGGAATCGTCGTAGTATGTTATGCCGTCCTTTTCACCGATTTTTTCGAGGCGGTGCGGAAGCGGACGAAAAGATGACAATGCCGCTAAAAATTCGTTTGCGGAGACGTTGAAGCGAGAAGTAACGAAATAAGCCACGGCAATGTTGTTGACGTTGTGATGACCCAAAAGGGGACACGATGAGTCGAGTCGGATTAAATCGCCGTCACAGTTAAATGCGTCATCCTTGATTGAAATATCGCCGTTTTCGCCAAACGTGGTAACACAAGAGGGGGCATCGGAAACATCAACCATGGTGTGCGAGATGAGTAAATCGGAACAGAGCTGATGGAGAAAAATATTTTTCTTGGCATCGTAATATTTTTCAAACGTTCCGTAGTGATCCAAGTGCTCGGGGAAAATGTTGAGAAAAACGGAAATGTGCGGCGATACCGAAGTGTATTCGAGTTGATGACTCGAAAGCTCGAGAACTATAACATCGTCGGGGGAGACAGAACCCGAAAACGGCGGTATACCGATGTTGCCGAGCAAAACCGCATGCTTGCCGCAATGGTTGAGAACATGGGCAATAAGCGAAGATGTTGTGCTTTTGCCTTTTGTTCCCGTTATGCCGATGGTACGGTCACGGTAGACGGAGAGGAAAATTTCGGTTTGAGAATAAAGCTTGGAAAAAT
>CAZRYW010000077.1:0-7481 GCA_964604405.1 uncultured Oscillospiraceae bacterium | reverse complement strand
ATCAGCGAAACTGACGAAGTTATCGCAGCTAAGGTACTTGCAGAATTTGCAAAAGAAAATGAAGCTCTCGAAATTAAGTCCGGATTCCTTGAAGGTAAGGTTGTTTCCGTTGACGAAGTTAAGAAGCTTGCCGAAACACCCAGCCGTGAAGTTCTTATCGCTAAGTTGATGGGTAGCATGAACTCTCCCATCAGCGCTCTTGCAAGAACATTGCAGGCTCTTGTTGACAACGGTGTTGAACCCGCTGACATCAAGGTAGAAAAAGCAGAAGAAGCTCCCGCAGAGGAAGCTCCCGCTGCTGAATAATTTGAAAATTAATTAAAAACCATTAAATGGAGGTAAATTAAAATGACAGTTCAGGAAATTTTGAATGCAATTAAAGAATTGAAGTTATTGGAAGTTGCTGACCTTGTAAAGGCAATGGAAGAAGAATTCGGCGTTAGCGCAGCTGCTCCCGTAGCTGTAGCTGTTGCAGGTGCTGCAGACGCAGGTGCTGCCGCTGCAGAAAAGACAGAATTTGACGTTGTACTTGCTGATGCAGGTGCTGAAAAGATTAAGGTTGTTAAGGTTGTTAAGGATCTTACAGGTCTTGGTCTTAAGGAAGCTAAGGCAGCAGTTGACGGCGCACCCACAACTCTTAAAGAGGGTATTTCCAAGGATGATGCCGAAAAGATTAAGGCTGACCTTGAAGCTGTTGGCGCAAAGGTTGAAATTAAGTAATTTAACTTTTGAGTTTTTAAAAGGACAGGCGTATTGCCTGTCCTTTTTGCGTACGGAATTTAATTAAATGGGAATTAAAGCTAATGAAATGTAACTTTTCTATTCGCTGCTATGCGAAAAAAGTCTATCTGTAGTTTGAAATCGGATTTAACGCTTTTCTTTTTCATCTGATTCACAAAGTATATAATCACAGCTGACTCGATAAAAGCGTGACAGAGCAATAATGTGTCTTAACGGTATTTCGTTAAGACCTTTTTCATATCTGGAATAGACCTGTTGAGTTGTGCCGAGATATTCGGCAATATCTTTTTGCTTTAAATCATTGTCTTCTCGTAATTCTCGTATTCGGTCAACATATGTTTTCATAAAACCACCCGAAGAAATTCTAACATACACCATTTATGATGTATTGACAATACACCATAAGTGGTGTATAATGAAGAAAAAAGTGGAAAAGGGTGAGAAAAATGAAAAAACAGGGTTCTGTATTTGCAAAGGCGGTCATTCTGCTGGTGGTTGCGGCGGTATGTGTGATACTCACTCTGATGGCGGCATTGTTGATTGGATCGGTGGATATAAATTTATTCGATTTGAGCCGACTTAATTTGGCGAACACGGCTTTTGCGTTGATTATCGGCGGAATTATAAGCGCTTTACTGATTGGTATTGCTGTGCTTTTTCTTTCGAGAGAGGTATTCAATATAACAAAAAAATATTTTTTTAAAGATGACGGAGGAGACGACAAATGAAGTGTACAAATCATCCCGAAGTGGAAGCACAGGGAATGTGCATGTATTGCGGAAAGCCTTTTTGTAAGGAATGTTTGGTGGAAGTAAAGGGGAAGATGTATTGTAAGCCTGATCTTGACAATGTGATGGACGAGGCAAAAAATTCGAATTCCACACCTACGATTAACATTACAAATACAAATGACAACACTAACAGTAACGTTAACGCAAACATAGGTGCAATGGGAATGATGGCAGGAAGAAAGAGCCGTGCGGTAACACTTATTCTCTGCATTCTCGGATTTTTCGGAATTGCGGGACTGCACAGGATGTATGTCGGAAAGGTTGGCAGCGGTGTTCTGCACTTTTTTACCGTGGGACTTTGCGGGATCGGAACAATTATCGACTTGATTGCCATTTTGTCCGGAGGTTTCAGAGACAGCTATGGTCAGCCGTTGGTTTAAGCTCAATAATAGGAAAAAGGAGACCCTCGCACAATTATTGCGAGGGTTTGCGTTTTTTGCTTTCCTGTTTATTATAACAAAAAATACCGACATTATACTTTGTCCGAGCAGACGGATTTTCAACGTGAAATGTCTCGGCTGCGGTATGACGAGTGGATTTTGCAAAATGCTTGAGTTTGATATCGAAGGTGCGACAAAATGCAATGTGTTGGCACCGTTGGTGTTTTTCGGATGTATTACGTACAGCGTTTTGGCATTTGTAGATGTTTTTATTGAAAAAAGCCTTGTTGAGAAATTTGAAAAAATATTGATAAGCAAAAAAATTTTGCCGCTTTATGCATTTTGCGTGCTTTGGGCGGTGGCAAATTATTGAAAATTTCATTGTATAAAAATTGAAATGAGATGAGCAAGAAATGTAGATGTTGCATATGATGTGATGACGGAAGTGTTTTCTGTCGAAATTACAAAGAGGAGAAAATATTATATGGCAACATTTACAAATCAGGCAACCCTTTCCTACAGCGGAGGGACGATAAATTCAAATATTACCACAGGTGAGATTTTGGAAGTTTTATCGGCAACAAAAACAGCTGTAGTCAACGAATATTCCGATAATTCTCTTGTAACGTATATAGTGAATATAGTAAACAGCTCGTCGGCGGCATATTCAAATCTTACTGTTACGGATAATCTCGGATTGTATTCATTGGGCGATGTTAATATCAGACCTTTGGATTATGTGGAAAATTCGGTAAAATATTTTGTGAACGGAACTCTTCAAACAACCCCCACGGTTACGGCAGGCGAAACTTTGGTGATTTCGCCTATCAGCGTACCTGCCGGAGGCAATGCGACAATTGCTTATACGGTAAGAACGAACGGCTTTGCTTCGCCTGAGACGGAGGGAAGTGTTACAAATACGGCTACTGTTTCGGGTACGGGAATAACAAGCATCAATGCAACCGAAACGATAAATGCGAGAGTCGAACCGAATCTGATAATAACAAAGTCGGTAAATCCTACCACGGTTACCGAAAACAGTCGTATAACGTATACGTTTGTTATTCAAAATACGGGAAATACGGATGCGGATATCGGCGACAACGTTGTTATTACGGATACGTTCAACCCCGCTCTTTCGGATATAAGCGTAACGTACAACTCGACGGCATGGACCGAAGGGGTAAATTATGCATATAACGAAACAACGGGACTTTTCACAACTCTTGCGGGACAAATAACCGTGCCTGCGGCAACGTTTGTACAAAACACAACGACAGGTGCTTGGACGGTAGAACCGTCATCGGTAACGATTAGTGTAACGGGTACGATTTAAAAATTTAAAAAAATCCTTCGCAAATTTATTGTTTGCGGAGGATTTTGTGTATTTTAACATTGTTTTCGGGGCATACTTTATTCAGAAAATGAAAGCGAGGAGAATAAATATGTCGATGATTAATAAGGAAATTGCGGAATTTAAGGCACAGGCTTTTCACGAAAACAGTTTTAAAACCGTGAGCCGAGACGATGTTTTGGGGAAATGGAGCGTATTTTTCTTTTATCCTGCGGATTTTACGTTCATATGCCCGACGGAGCTTGAGGATTTGGCAAACCATTACGAACAGTTTAAAAACGTGGGATGTGAAATTTACGCAGTATCGACGGATACGCACTTTGTGCACAAGGCATGGCACGATACGTCGGAGAGAATCAAAAAGATTAATTATCCGCTTCTTGCCGACCCGATGCATGCCCTGGCACGCGATTTTGAGGTTTTAATCGAGTCTGACGGACTTTGCGAAAGAGGTACTTTTATTGTGAATCCCGAGGGCAAAATCGTTGCATACGAAGTCACGGCGGGAAACGTGGGACGTAATGCGGAAGAGCTTTTCAGAAAAGTTCAGGCTTGTCAATTTGTGCACGCACACGGCGACGAAGTTTGCCCCGCAAACTGGAAACCCGGCGAAGAAACGCTTAAACCGAGCCTGGATTTGGTGGGTCAGTTGTGATGGGAAAAATAAACGAGGAGAATTTGTATGATGCCGTAATAATAGGCGGCGGTGTTGCGGGACTTACGGGAGCGATTTATCTTGCGAGAGCAAAATACAAAGTGCTTGTTCTCGAAAAGGAAAATTTCGGGGGACAGATAACGATTACGGACGAAGTGGTGAACTACCCCGGAATCGAAAAAATCAGCGGAACGCAATTGACCGAGGTTATGAAAAAACAGGCGAAAAACTTCGGAAGCGAGTTTTCGGTTGCGTGCGTGAAAAAAATAAGCGACGAACTCAATGTGAAAAAGGTCGAAACGTCGCAGGGAGATTTTTATTGCCACTCGGTTTTGGTTGCGACCGGGGCTCATCCGATAAAAATCGGATTTAAGGGCGAAGAAGAGCACCAAGGCAGAGGGGTTGCATACTGTGCGACGTGCGACGGAGAGTTTTTTACGGGGAAAGATGTTTTCGTAATAGGCGGCGGATTTGCCGCAGCGGAAGAGAGCGTATTTTTGACAAAATTCGCACGCCACGTTACAATACTTGTGAGAGAAGAAGATTTTACCTGCGCGGCAAGTGTTGCGGACAAGGCGAAAAATCATGAAAAAATAACGGTTGTGACTGATACGGTTGTAGAGGAAGTCGGCGGTGACGGACGGGTTGACTATATCAGATACAAAAATATAAAAAGCGGAAAGGAAACGGAATTTAAGGCAAAAGACGGCGAGGATTTCGGGGTTTTCGTTTTTGTGGGATATGCACCCGAGACGGAGTGCGTAAAGGGCATTTTGGATTTGAACGAACAAAAATACGTTATTACAAACGAACGGTGCGAAACGAGTGCAGAGGGGATTTTTGCTGCGGGAGACGTTTGCGTAAAAGTGCTGAGGCAGATTGTTACGGCAACGGGCGAGGCGGCTCTTGCCGCAACGGAGATGGAAAAATATATTTCGAAAAGGCACGAGGAAACGGGACTTTGTCCGAAAATGAAAGAAAACGAGAATAGCGGCGACGGCGAAGAACTCTTTGATGAAGATATGACGGCGCAGCTTTCCGAGCTTTTCGAAAAAGCCGAAAAAGAAGTTATTTTGGCTCTTTATTTGGACGATGGGGATGTTTCGAAAGAGTTGAGAAATTTTGTTGAAAAGCTTGCGAAACTGACGGAGAAAATCAAAGTTGAAATTATGGACGAAGATGAAGAAAAGCCTTGTGTGAAAATTTTGACACGGGACGGAAAAGAAAGCGGACTGGAATTTCACGGAGTGCCGTCGGGACACGAGTTTACGTCGTTTGTGCTCGGAATATACAATGTGGCTGGACCCGGACAGAAAATCGAGAAAGAAGTTCTTGAAAAAATAAAAGCGATTAAAAAGAAAACCGATATAAAGATTTTGGTATCGCTGTCGTGTACGATGTGCCCGGAGGTTGTTAAAGCGTGTCAAAGGGCGGCTGCCGAAAACGAAAATATTACGGCTGCCGTATATGATATACGCCATTTTGAAAATCTGAAAAAGAAATACAGCGTTATGAGCGTTCCGTGCGTTGTGATAAACGACAAGGACGTGTTTTTCGGAAAAAAGAATCTTGAACAAATAACGGAAATTTTGGCCGAAATGTGAAAATTGCAGGCGTTGAAAGCTGTTGCTTTTGCGCCTGCAATTGAATTTGTGAACAAAAAACGAATATGTATCAAAACACTTGAAATATTTTGTAAAATATGATAGACTTATTTTCACACTAAATCGAATGGGAATGATGAAATGAAGACGTGGCACAAAATCGCATTGGCGATTATAGCAATTGTCGGCGTTATGCTTTGCGTCAAAAGCTGTGTTGATAAAAAACAGCCCGACTTGACAATGGCTTACATAGGCAACGGTTTTGTCAATCTCGAAAAATACGAAGAAAGTGTCGGAGAATTGTACGATTATTGTACGGATGTCAACAATGACGGCGAAACGGTTGTTGATATTATGGAAATTTCGTATAATAAAGAGCTGTCGCAGGCGGATAAATCCAATTCGTCGCAGAAAATGGCAAATGCCGTGGGAAACGGTGCGGCGAGGTTGTATTTTATCGAAGAAGAATACGTTAAAAAAAATCTCGACGTCGGAGTTTTTGAAGATTTGACGGATTTTGCGACAGACGGCGATACGGTCATAAAAGATTCGGACGGTCGTGTTGTGGCAATCGGCGTTTTCGGTAATGAGAAAGTAGCAAAGATAGGTATCGAACCCGAAAAAAATCTTTACCTTGCGATACGTGAGATAACCGAAATGGACAACGTTTGGAGAGACAACGTGCAAGGCGAAAATGCGGCGGCAAGAAATGTCGCAAAATATATTTTGGAAGATTAAACGAAAGTTTAATATATTATCAATCAAGAAAAGGAGTTTGAAAAAAATGCAGAACGGTACAGTAACAATAGTATATCTTATCGTGATGGTTGCGGTGTTCTATTTTCTTCTTATTCGTCCTCAGAAAAAGAGAGAAAAGGAAACAAGAATGATGCTCGACGCTATGCGTCCCGGCGATGAAGTAATCACAATCGGCGGTGTTATGGGTAATATTCTTTCCGTTAAGGAAGACCGTGTTGTTATCGAAACAGGCGCAAACAAGACGAAGATTACTTTTGAAAAGAGTGCGGTTAAGTCGGTACTTACGGTACATGATGACGAAGAAGACGACGAGTTCGAATACGTGCTTGAGGAAGTTGACGAAACTGCCGACAACAAAAAGAGCAAGAAAAACAAAAATAAGTAATCTGAATGGAGAGCGATGCTCTCCATTTGAATTTGGGAGACGTTTATGGAAGCTTTCAGCCAAAGATTAAGAAATTTGAGAGAAAATGTCGGATTGAGTGTTGAAAATCTGGCAGTGCTTTTGGATATGAGTGCGTCGGCGGTTCGCTGCCTCGAAGAGGGATATAATTTGCCGACAATCGAAACTTTGATGCGTATTTCGGAAATTTTCAATGTGTCGCCGGGATATGCGGCAATGATTTCGGATGATGCGAGTGTATGCGAAGACTCGTCGATTAAAGAGGTGTATCTGCTCGACAGGATGCACAATTCCACATCCGGCAACGTTGTAAATACGGTTTACATAAGCAGAAAAGATATGCACGGTAAAGATTATTCGGCACTGGTGATGATGGATGATTCCATGACAAGAGCTCGTATATTCGAAGGTGACGAATTGATTGTATCGAGGCAAAATTATGCTTCGAACGGCGAGATTGTGGTGGCATTGATGGCAGACGGCAGAGAAGTCGTGCGAAGATATATGAGAGTCGGAAATATCGTAACTTTAGTGCCCGAGTGTGACAATCCGAAATACAAAACAGAAAAAGTTGATGTTTCGGAAGAAGCGTTTTCTGTTTTGGGGATAGTGCACGAAATAAGAATAAGCATAAAATGAAAAAAATTTGCAAAAAAGGCTTGCAATAGTGTACAAAGTGTGTTAATATGTTATGGCGAAATTAAAGCGGTCCTCTGCAGAACCTTCGTACGAACGCTTAATAAAAGAAAGGAAGTGTAACGATGGATATTTTGAAGTCTATCACACAGGATCAG
>CAZRYW010000076.1:0-7512 GCA_964604405.1 uncultured Oscillospiraceae bacterium | reverse complement strand
TCACAAAAAATATTAAATTGGTTATCTTTTCAGGTAAAAGGTAATGTTTTTAAATACGGAGACAACGTTGATACAGATGTTATAATCCCGGCGAGATATCTCAATGCAAGCGAAGAAAGTCACCTTGCGGCACATTGCATGGAGGATATTGACAAAAATTTTGTGAGCGATGTGAAAAAAGGCGACATCATGATAGGCGGATGGAATTTCGGATGCGGTTCGTCGAGAGAACATGCTCCGATTGCCATCAAGGCAAGCGGTATAGACCTTATCATAGCCAAAAGCTTTGCGAGAATTTTTTACCGCAATTCCATTAACATAGGTCTTCCGATATTGGAAAGCGAAGAGTGTGTAAACGATGCCGAGCAGGGCGATATTATAAGCGCCGATTTGTCAAAGGGCATCATCAGAAACGAGACGAAGGGTAAAGAGTACCAAACAACACCTTTCCCCGAGTTTATTCAGGAAATCATAAATTGCGGCGGACTTGTGGGCTACGCACAGAAAAAGCTTTGAGAGGATGAATACGATGATTAAAAATATAGCGGTTATACCCGGTGACGGTATCGGTCCCGAGGTTGTGAAAGAAGCGGTAAAGGTGCTTGACGCCGTGGGCGAAAAATTCGGGCACAAATTTGAGTACGAATATCTTTTGGCGGGCGGTTGCTCCATTGACGAATACGGAAAGCCTCTCACCGAAGAAACATTGGAAAAGGCAAAAAAATCCGACAGCGTGCTTTTGGGCGCCGTAGGAGGACACAAGTGGGAAAACATTCCCGGAATGCGTCCCGAACAGGCTCTTTTGGGACTTCGCGGCGGACTCAATCTTTATGCGAATTTGCGTCCCGCAACAATGTATCCCGAACTGAGCGATGCTTCGCCCCTCAAAAAAGAGATAATAGGCGACGGAATAGATATTATGATTGTGCGTGAATTGACGGGCGGAATTTATTTCGGAGAAAGCGGAAGAAACGAAAAGGGCGATTGGGCATATGACACGGAGAGCTACTCAAAAGAAGAAATCGAAAGACTTTTGATACATGCTTTCGAAATTGCCGAAAAACGCAAAAAACACGTTACGGTTGTTGACAAGGCGAACGTTTTGGAATCGTCGAGACTTTGGAGAGAGGTGACCGCATCGGTTGCGCCCGACTATCCCGATGTTACGGTTGATTATCTTTATGTTGACAACGCATCCATGCAGCTTGTCAGAAACCCCGCTCAGTTTGACGTTATAGCGACAAGCAATATTTTCGGAGATATTCTTTCGGACGAAGCCAGTCAGATTACAGGCTCTATCGGTATGCTTCCGTCTGCGTCCTTGGGCGACGGAACTTTCGGCATGTACGAACCTGTGCACGGTTCGGCGCCCGACATTGCGGGTGAAAACAAGGCAAACCCCTTGGCGACAATACTTTCGGCGGCTATGATGCTTCGTTATTCTTTCGATATGCAAAAAGAAGCGGACGCAATTGAAAATGCGGTGGCGAAAGTTCTCAAAGACGGAATCCGCACCGGAGATATCGCAAACGGTGAGGCTTTTGTCGGATGCAGAGAAATGGGCGACGCCGTAGTTGAGAGATTATGATTATGAAAAATTTGTATCCCGATCTTTATGTTGAGAATATAAGTGAAATCACTGCCTCCATGCTCATGAAAATGGGTATGGAGGCTGTGGTGCTTGATATAGACAATACTTTGGTGCCGCATGACGACCCCAATCCCACAAAAGAAGTCAATGCTTTTTTGAAAGATATGCGTGAAAACAATATCAAAATCTGTGTTGTGTCAAACAACAGTTTCGAACGAGTGAAGCCGTTTTGCGAGAGAATAGGCATAGATGATTTTGTTTGCGACGCATTGAAACCGAAAGCTTACGGCTATAGAAAGGCATGCGAAACATTAAATTGCGATATAAAAAAAACAGTTGGGATAGGCGACCAGATATTTACCGATATTTGGGGAGGAAACAGAGCGGGATGTTTTACGATTCTCGTAAAGCCGATTGACAAAAAAAGCGAGACAAGGTTTATAAAATTTAAACGGATTTTGGAAAAACCTTTTTTAAGACGAGCAAAAAGAGGCGACAAAAAATGAACATAACAGGCAAAACCGTACAACTCGGAGTTATCGGAAACCCGATTGAACATTCGATTTCTCCGCAGCTGCACAACAAAATGATTGAAAAAACGGGGCTTGATTACACATATTCGGCTTTTTTGGTGAAGCAGGGCGAGGTGGCAAAAGCTCTTGACGGTATGCGTGCGCTCAACATAAGAGGATTTAACGTTACGATACCGCATAAGGTTACGGCGTTTGACCTTTGCGACGAGGTGGATCCTTTTGCGAAAAAAATGGGGGCATGCAACACTTTGGTGAACACAAACGGCGTTATAAAGGGATATAACACCGACGGAATAGGGTTTGTAAAATCGCTTTTGCACGAGGGGGTGACCCCCGAAAACAAGAAAATAGCGGTAATAGGTGCGGGGGGTGCATCGCAGGGGGTGTGCCTGGCACTTGCCGAATCCGGCTGCGAGTCGATAGGCATAATCAACCGCACAAAAGAAAGAGCCGAAAAGCTGAGAGATCGCATAAATAAATATTATCCGAAAACCGCTTATTTGTGCGACAATATCGAAAAAGCAGATATTTTAATCAATACAACTTCGGTCGGAATGAATACGGATGAATTGCCGATGAATATTGATTTTGAAAAACTGAATCCCGAATGCGTTGTGTGCGATATCGTATACTGCCCGAGAGAAACGGCGCTTTTAAAAAAAGCGGCGGAAAACGGTTTTAAAACCGTGGGAGGAATAGGCATGCTCATCAATCAGGCGGTTGTTGCGTTTGAGCTTTTTACGGGCGTAAATCTCGATGAGACGGTTACGGAAGAGCTTTACAAAATGACACGCCTCGATAAGTCGATAGTTTTGACGGGATTTATGGGCACGGGAAAAACAAGCGTTGCGAAAAGACTTTGCAATCTCACGGGTGCGGAGTTTATAGACACGGATGATATTATCGAAAAAGAAGCGGGCATGGAAATAAAAGAGATTTTCGCATTGCACGGGGAAGAGTATTTCAGAGATTTGGAATCCGAGGTCATAAAAAGATTTAAAAACAAAAAGGGTGCCGTAATAAGTCTCGGCGGCGGCGCCGTGATACGAAGAGAAAATATTGACCTTTTGAGAGAAAACAACGTTGTGTTTTGTCTTTCGGCGGATATTGACAGGGTTTTCGAAAATATAGGCTCAAACACGGCTTCGAGGCCGCTGCTCTCGGGAAAAACCAGGGAAGAGGCGAAAAAACTGTTGGACGACAGAAGAGAAGCTTACGCCAACTGCGATTTTTGTATTTCGGTAACGGATATGCAAAAAAACGAGACCGCCGATAAAATACTCGAAATTTATATGAATGAGGGTGCAAAATAAAATGGGAACCGTGAAAGAACAGGTTGATTTTGTACGAAGCGAAATTGAAGAAGCGAAAAAGCGAAGCGGGCGTTGCGACGCCGTGACGCTGATTGCGGTGACGAAAAATTTTTCGGTTGAAAAAATAAGAGAAGCATACGACTCCGGTTGCCGTACTTTCGGAGAAAACAGGGTGCAGGAGCTTTGTGAAAAAATGGATTATTTTCCCGATGTTTCGTGGCATCTGATAGGTCATTTGCAGAAAAACAAGGCAAAATACGTTGTGGGGAAGGTTGACCTCATACACTCTGCGGACTCTTTGGAGCTTTTGGAAGAAATTGATAAACAGGCGAAAAAAAGAGAAATTGTGCAGGATGTGCTTTTACAGGTAAATATATCGGGAGAAATCACTAAATATGGTTTGACAACAGAGGAAATAAAAGATATAATAATTAAGATAAGGGATCTTGGGTCCGTGCGTGTTCGGGGATTGATGACAATGGCTCCGAAAACCGATGATGCGCAAAGCGTGAGATGGGTGTTTAAAAAGACAAAAGAATTGTTTGAAGAATTAAAACCCGAGTTTTCGCATTTTGACATTTTGTCGATGGGCATGAGCGGAGATTACACGGTCGGCGTCGAAGAAGGCGCAACGGCGGTGAGAGTCGGTTCCCTGATATTCGGAAAAAGATAGGAGAAAAAGAGATGGCAATTTTGGACACGATTAAAAAATTCGTTTTCCCCGTAATAGAAGACGATGACGATGAGACAGGCGAAGCGGAGGTAAAAAATCCGAAAAATGTGCGAGAAGAAATGCCCGCTCTGAGTACTGTACCGACGAAAAGAGCAAAGGTTGTGAGCCTGGGAGCAAATTCGTCACAGAAAATTGTTGTGATAAAGCTTGACTCGAATGCCGATGTGAAAGGCATTATTGACCACCTCAAAACGAGAACCCCCGTTATTTTCAATATAGCAAGACTTGACCGTGCCGAAGCAACAAGAGCTGTTGATGTTGTGTACGGTGCATCTTACGCACTTGACGGAAGCATGCAGAAGGTATCGAACGATATTTTCGTAGTGACTCCCGCGGGAGTTGAAATCGCAGGCGATATTTCGGAGCTTGTCGGTACGGGTGAAGAGTTCTCGCTTGATATATAACAGATGAACAACAGAGAAAAATTTATTGCCGGTTGCGATGCGGATGTGAGAGAAGCTCTCGCTCGGGTTTTCGACAAGGCGACACTTTTCGAAAAAACGGGACGGGCAATGTTTACGGATTTTTTGTCGGAGAGAGAGTTTTCGGAAGTTATTGCAAGACAAAAACATATCGGAGATACACCGTTTAAAGCTTGGGGCGGTTTCGAAAATGCGGGCAGAGTGATGCTTGCGTTTTCGGACGAGGACGAAGATTTCCCGATCGGTGCGGTAATATGCACGGGAAAGGGAATCGAAAAACTGAAGCATCCGGATTTTTTGGGAAGCGTTATGCGTCTCGGTATCGAAAGAAAAAACGTGGGCGATATAGTGTGCCGTGAGGGCGACTGTGTGATATTCGCACAATCTCACGTGGCGGATTTTATAGCCGAAAATTTGATTCGGGTCGGCACGGTGAGCGTGAATTGCAAAGCAGTTCCGATAGATGATGTTTCGATAGAGCTTCGTTTTGAAGAAATAACCGGCACGGTGGCATCGCTTCGGGCGGACAGCGTGGTGAGCGTGATGTTAAAGTCGTCTCGCTCCCGTGCGGCTGAATGCATTGAAGGACAGATGTTTTATCTCAATCAGGTACTGTGTACCAAATGCGACAAAGAAATCAAAGAAAACGATATTATTACGGTGCGTCATCACGGCAAAGCACGTGTAACGGATGTAAACGGAAGAAGCAAGAAGGGTCGTATATTTATTACTCTTCAAAAATACAGCTAAATTCAAAGAAGGGACGAGATATTATGCTTACACCTCTCGAATTACAAAAGATTGAGTTCAAAAAGAAGATGGGCGGCTACGCCAAAGTCGATGTTGACGAAATTTTTGCAATCGTTAAAGGAGACTATGAAACAATCTACAAGGAAAACATCAAGCTGCGAGACAAGCTCGAAGTTTTGGAGGATCTTGTGAACAAGTACAAGAGCATGGAAGACACAATGCGTGATACTCTTATTGTTGCACAGAAAGCGGCAGACGACCTTAACAAGAGCGCTGTGCAAAAGTCCGAGGCTATTATCAAAAAAGCGGAAAGCGATGCCGAATTCATACGTGAAAGCGCACGTACAGGTTCAAACGAAATTTTGAAAGACAAAGAAAAGCTTGTAAACGATTTGTATACATACAGCGTGCAGATAAATTCAATACTCGATGCACAAAAACAGCTGGTAGAAAAAATTATCAATTCAAGGAGTGATAACGATGGATTACAGTCAAACACTTAATCTTCCCAAAACAGAGTTCCCCATGAGAGCGTCGCTTCCTCAGCGTGAACCCGAAATACTCGATAAATGGCTTAAAGAAGACCTTTACGGTAAGCTTATGGCACATAATGAGGGTAAGCCCCTTTTCATTTTGCATGACGGCCCTCCGTATGCAAACGGAGATATGCACATGGGTCATGCTCTCAACAAGACACTTAAAGATATCATAACACGTTATAAGAACATGAGCGGTTTTAAGGCACCTTATATTCACGGTTGGGATACACACGGTCTTCCCATCGAACGCCAGGCTATCAAAAAGCTCGGTATTAACCGTGATGCGGCAGGTCCCGTAAAATTCCGCGAGGTGTGCCGTGACTTTGCGCTCGGCTATGTGGAAAACCAGAAAAAGCAGATTCAGCGTCTCGGTTCCATCGGCGATTGGGACGATATTTACGTAACGCTCGACCCCAAGTTCGAAGCGGAACAGATTCGCATTTTCGGAACGATGGCGAAGAAAGGCTATATTTACAGAGGCTTGAAGCCCATTTACTGGTGCCCCGAATGTGAAACGGCTCTTGCGGAAGCCGAAATCGAATATGCCGAAGATAAGGCAAATTCCATCTACGTTAAGTTTAACGTTAAAGAAGACAACGGCGTGTTCGAAAAGATGGGCATTGACAAGAGCAAAGTATATTTTGTTATTTGGACAACAACTACTTGGACTCTTCCCGCAAACGTTGCGATTTCTTTGAATCCCGATTTTGAATATTCTCTTGTTCGTGCGGGCGAAGAAATTTACGTTATCGCAACGGAACTTGTGGAGAGCACAATGGCTGCCGGAAGCATTGCCGAATACGAAACAATCGGCACGTTAAAGGGCAGCGACATGGAATACATGAAGTGCTATCATCCCTTCATTGACCGTGAAAGCATGATTATCGTAGGCGACCACGTTACTCTCGAAGCAGGTACGGGTTGCGTTCACACAGCTCCCGGTCACGGAGTGGAAGACTATATCGTTTGCCAGAAATACAGAGAAATTCCGATTATCGTTCCCGTTGATTCAAAGGGTTATCTCAATGATCTTGCGGGCGAGTTCTCGGGTCTTTTCTACGAAAAGAGTAACGCAAAGATTATCGAAAGATTGCAAAGCGACAATGCGCTTTTCGCAATCAGTCCCATCATCCACCAGTATCCTCATTGCTGGAGATGTCATGAACCGATTGTATTCCGTGCTACGGAACAATGGTTTGCATCCGTTGAAGATATCAAGCAGGATGCGGTGAAAGCAATCGAATCCGTTCGCTGGATTCCCGGTTGGGGCGAAGAGAGAATCAAGTCGATGGTTCTCGACCGTAACGACTGGTGTATCTCCCGTCAGAGAACATGGGGCGTGCCTATTCCGATTTTCTATTGTGCGGACTGCAAAAAGCCTCTTGTTACGGACGAATCAATCGAAGCCGTTGCAGAGCTTTTCGGAAAAGAAGGTTCGGTTGCCTGGGTAACGCACGAAGCGGAAGAAATTTTGCCCGAGGGAACAAAGTGCGAATGCGGATGCGCAAAGTTTACAAAAGAAAAAGACATTATGGACGTTTGGTTTGACTCGGGAAGCAGTCATTCGGGCGTTTTGGAAGTTAAAAAGTCACTCAAATTCCCCGCTGACGTTTATCTCGAGGGTAACGACC
>CAZRYW010000075.1:0-7549 GCA_964604405.1 uncultured Oscillospiraceae bacterium | reverse complement strand
TGTTTGAATCCGCATGTAAGACCCGAAAAATATCCCTCTATCTGTTCAACCGTCATACCGTCAACAACTCTTGAGATAGCTTTCAAATTTCCGTTGCAACCGCCGAGAAAGCTCACATTTGTGATAACATCACCGTCAATGTCAAACGTAATCTGTGCGGCACAGGTTCCCTGTGTCTTATATGTGTATGTCATAAACTCATCCCCTTTCCGCTCCAAAGCAGAAAATCAATTTATTATACACCAAATTTCCTTTATAATCAAGTCTTTTCTTACACTATTCTTCACATATTGCTTTTTTTGTCACATATATTCATCATTTTCGAAAACTTTTCAAAGTATCGACTGAATCAACCTGAAACATATTTTTTTCAAAACGCAAAACATCGGCACGGACAACAAAATTCCCCAAAAACCGCCGAATGAACCCAAATACAAAACCAAAACCGTCACCGACGGATGCAGCGCAAGCGTATTCGATGAGATTTTAGGCGTTATTATGTTGTTTTCTATTTGTTGAATCACCAATATGCCCAAAATAACCGCAAGCGCCTTTTTCGGTGCCGTGGCTAAAGTAATCAGCAAAATTATCGCCGTTGCCGCTATCGCTCCGATATACGGCACTATATCAAATATTGCCGCAATTGCACCCAGCCCCAATGCATAATCGATACCGATAAAATACAAAAAAGCACTCATCATCAAGAACAAAATCACAGCTATCAAAATCTGTCCTTTAAAAAACGAATCCAATGCCGCTTTTACATCATCTCCCAATATTCTAAACGGTTTTTTCAGTTCGTTCGGTATCAATTCCGTCATCTTGTCTGCGGCATTTTCATCCGCCAAAACATAAAACGACGCCGTTGCCCCCACCAATATTTCCAATGTAATTTTCACGATAGAAACAATTGTGTCGTATACGTTCTTTGCCGATTCCGAAAAAAGCCTCTCGTTCATCGCGTCAAATATGCCGATATCCACGTATCTATCGGCAATTTCTACAATTTTTGCAATTGCGTTTTTTATAACCGGCATTGCAAAAACAATCGAAAAAAACATTATCGCAACGATTAACACGTAAACAATCAATGTTGCCGCAAAAGGTTTTATTTTGTGCTTTTTCGCCCATTTTACACATGGCGATAAAAAATAAATAAGCGCTGCCGATGTAATAAACGGAGAAAACACTTTTCGCAGCGGCGAAAAAAGCGTTACGGCAAACAAAACAAACATTCCCAGAAAAATCAAAGAGGTTATAAAAAGCGGCTTGTCTCGCATAAAAAAATTCCTTTCCACAGCATATGTAACAAAAAATAAAAAGTGAAATCCCCTTTCAGACTGTCGATAAACATATTTTTAACGTAACAGCGAAAGGTTTTGGACAGAAGGTTTCCCAAAGAAAATCGGCGAGGTAAATCGCATTGCCTCGCCGAAAGTGGCGATTTAAGGAGGCTTTAAGCCTCTTGCACGAAAAATCACCACTTTATTTTTTCATGTCGTTTATTGCGTCTCCGACGCTGTTCATCAAGCTTCCCGCACTTTGTCTGAGTTTTTTCGAATCCTTATCTTTCAAAGGATCGAGCACCATCCCGACAATCGATCCGACTGCGGCTCCGGTCAACATACCTGCCGCAAATCCTTTCATATGATTCATTCTTATCACCTCATAAATCCGTTGTCGTTTTTTTTACGCTATCGAGTATGATTTTGTCTCTGCAATAGCGAATATTTTGAGTACTCGGGCATACCATCCGTCCCGACAAAAGATCCTGAATTACAGAAGTCCCTATCTCAAACTGATAAATATTTCCGGTCTCCATATCAAAATTGATATTTTGGATTTTTCCCGCAAATGTTCCGTCTGAAAACACGGCCTTTCTTTTGAAGATATCGTTTTCGCAACTTTTAAAATCCGCAAATACAGGCACTATTTTCACAAATTTTTCTCCGAAGCCTTTCACCGTGATATCGACTTCATCATAATCGCATATGCTTTTCACATCAAAAAATCGGTGTCTGTATATAAGCGAATTGTTTTCGGAAACAATACCGATAACATCGCTTGTATCTTTGTTGACGAGGATGTCCGAAAGTCTTCCCAAATACTTTTTACTGTTTTTTTCGAAAATTTTTCTGCCTTTAAGCTTCAAGAAACTTTCGTACATGTTTTTGCCCCCAATACAATATTACTATCTGCATATCGAAAAGAAAAATTCAAACAAATTTTTGAAAAACAGACTTTATCCGAAAACAAAAAAATTTCCGAAAGAAAAACCACTCGGTTCTCTCTTTCGGAAATTTCAGACAATATAAATTTTTTTAATTATTTTGAATTTTTCCTGTTAAAAGGTAATTTTTCGCCGCTTCGAGCTGGTCGTCCGAAACATATGTGTATTCGTATATGATATCATTGAGTGCCACAAGCGTATACACATCAAGCTCTCCCGTTATATCGAGATTTTTCACCATCTGAAACTGCTTAACAGCTTCTTTGGTCGCATCGTCAAACACCTCGTCGGGAGTTTCGTCAAAATATCCCAATGCGGAAAGTCTCTGCTCAACGGCAAAAACCGTATCGCCCTCGATTTCCCCGTTCGGTCTGAAAACCAAACGTTCCAAATCGTCTTCCGTCATTTTATGCGAAGTATTTTCGACAACATAATCAGGCTCAATTCCGATAGTATGGATTCTGTTGTCGTTGGGAGAATAGAATTCAGCTATCGTATACTTTATGCCGGCCCCCGACGAAAGGCGATAAACCGTCTGCATACTTCCTTTTCCGTAAGTATTCGTTCCGATAATTGTGCCTGCTTTTCTGTCTTTTACGGCTCCCGCAAAAAGCTCTGATGCCGATGCGCTGTTCTCATTCACGAGAAGAACCATATTATACGGAGACTTTGTCATGCCGTTTTCAACGACCAAATCGCTGTCGTTGGCGCTGTCTTTGTATTTGAGTTTTGCAATCGTTCCCTCGGGCACAAAATGTTTCGCAAGGTCGATTGCCGCATTAAGCTCTCCGCCGCCGTTGTTTCTTATATCCAAAATGATGTTCGTAATTCCCTTTTCTTCAAACTCTTTCAAAACGGGATTCAAAAACTCATCCATGTTCAAAGAAAACGTCGATAAATAGATATAACCGATTTTGCCGTCTTCTGTTATTTCATACGAAATCGGATTTTGATTTACCTCATCGCAAAAACAATCCACAAACATGTCCTCGCCTTTTCTCACAATGCCCAAGGTCACCTTTGCGCCTTTTTCACGTTTGATAAGGTTTGCAACATCGGTTACACTCAATCCCTTAATGTCTGTTCCGTCAATCGAAACAATCGTGTCATAAGGCATTATTCCCGCCTTTTCCGCAGGCGAATCGGGGAATACGCTCGCCACTACAACATGGTCGCCGGAAAGCGTGATGGTCACGCCGATTCCGTAGAATTCACCCGATATATTCGTGTAAAAGCTCTGAAATCTCTCCGGAGTGTAATATTCGCTGTAACCGTCATCGAGCAGCTTCATCATTGATTCTACCGCAACGTCCAAATCAAAGCTTCCGTTGTCAATTGTCGAACAAAGCGCACGATACAACAAGTCCTCATCGAAAACTCCGTAATAATATGTTTTTGCCATTTGAATCGTAATATTCGCAATGCTTTTTTTCAGTTTCGACGCCTCGTAAGGTGTAATCGCTTTTTCGGTTTGTTCATCCTGAGCACTTACATTTACAATACACGAAAACATCATCACAACAACCAATACAAATGCCGCAAATGATTTAAATTTTCTGTTTTTCATTTTTATTCCTTCTTTACATCTGTGTAGGTGCGGATACTCCGAGAATGTCGAGAACAATGTTTATAACAATTCTTGTGGAATCACACAGTTTCAATCTTGCTTTTTTCACTTCTTCATTATCGTCTTTTACTCTGCAAGCCGAGTAGAAAGAATGGAATGACGCCGCCAAATCCATCAAATAACGTGTGAGATGGCTGGGTTCAAAGCTTACCGCAGCATTTGTGATTTCTTCGGGAAGTTCTCCGAGCTTTCTCATAAGCTCCGTTTCTTCTTTTGCCGTAAGAACTCCCGTGTTAATTTCACTCATCTTGGGTACTGATGTTCCTTCTTCTTCCAACAGGCGAATAATTGAACAAATTCTCGCATGTGCGTATTGAACGTAGAAAACAGGGTTATCGTTACTCTGTTCCACCGCCAAATCAAGGTCAAAATCCATATGACTTCCCGCTGCACGCATATTGAAGAAAAATCTTGCCGGATCAATGCCTATTTCATCAATAAGATCGGAAAGTGTAATCATCTTGCCTGTTCTCTTGCTCATTCTTACCACTTCACCAGCACTCATCAGTCTTACAAGCTGAATCGTAAGAACCATGAGCTTGTCCGAATCGATTCCGACAGCTTCGAGAGCACCCTTCATTCTCGCAATGTGACCGTGATGATCCGCACCCCAAATATTAATACAAAGGTCATAGCCTCGTGTTTCTATCTTGTTTCTGTGATATGCGATATCGGCTGCAAAATAAGTGGGAATACCGTTCTGACGAACGAGTACATCGTCCTTATCCGAACCGAAATCCGTGCTTCTGAGCCAAACCGCACCTTCTTTTTCATATGCTTTACCGCTGTCAAGAAGCATCTTTACCGTATTCATAACTTCTCCCGCTTCATGAAGCGTACTTTCACGGAACCAAACGTCATAGTTGATTCTGTATCTTTCAAGAGTATCGTGAAGTGCGTTTATATTCAGCTCGAGAGCATAGTCTATCAGTTTTGCTCTTCTTTCTTCGCTTGTCAAATCCAAAAGAGAGTCTCCGTGAAGGTCTATGTAGTTTTGTGCATGAACACGGATATCGTCTCCCTGATACCATTCGCTGTCGAATTCAATTGCATCCTCGCCTTTAAGTATCTGAATATATCTTCCCTCAAGACTCTTTCCGAACTTTTCGATCTGTGCGCCGGCATCGTTTATGTAAAACTCTCTCGTTACATTCCATCCCGCCTTTTTGAGCACGTTTGCAAGCGTATCGCCGAGTGCTCCGCCACGAGCGTTGCCCATATGCATGGGACCTGTCGGGTTGGCGCTGACAAATTCGATCATTACGTTTTTGCCCTCGCCGACATTTACATCACCGTAATTCTCGCCCATCTTTTCGATATCGTCGAGAACTCCGTTTACGTATGATTTATCAAGCGTAAAATTAATGAATCCGGGACCCGCAGGCTCGATTTTCACGGCATTCACAACAGAATTGTCTATGTTTTCTATAATTGTGTTTGCAATTTCACGGGGATTCTTTTTAAGAGCCTTTGCCAACAACATTGCCGCATTTACCGCAAAATCTCCGTGTGCTTTGTCTCTGGGTTCTTCAACGGCAAAAGCGGGGATTTCGCAATCACCGTATGCTTTTGCAACGGCATTTTTTACCGCTTCGTTAATTTCGGATTTTTTCTTAAGTAAAGTGTACATTTTTCTATATCCTTTCTTTTTACAAACATTCACCGCGAATATTAAGCTTCAGCTTATTTTCGACCTGCGCCGACGAGTTGATGTCGAGCACATAATCAATCTCGACCACTCCGCCGTTTTCATCTATTTCCACATCGACTCTGTCGGTACTTACGCCTATGGTAAAGCTTCCGAGCTGAGTCTCATAATGACTGAGGTATCTCTTGCCTTCTTCGAATATCATCTGTGTATTCGCCGCACCCATACGTGTCATAACAACCTTTTGCTTGTCAATTTTTATAACCGTGGAGCAATCATCACCGAACGAATCCAAATTTTCGCTGTATTTGAGCATATATTTACCGTTTCGAACAGTATACTCACCCTCGGTAACCAATTCGGTTTTGTCGCTGTCACCGTCCGTCGTCGTTATACCCGTAACGGAGACATATACATTTTTGCTCACGTTGTCACCTCTGTTTCGTTTTTCATATCACTTACTGCATTATAGCAGTTGTCATCCCACTTTTCAACAGTAAAAATTTGTTTTTTCAATATTCTTTATCCGTTTTCCCTGTCTGTATTGTTTTTGGGATTCAAAATATTTCTCCAATCGAGATCTCCTCGTTCCAATCCCTGAATGAGAACTTCCGCAGTTGCCGAATTTGTGGCAATCGGCACGGAGTGAACATCGCAAAGCGACATCAGATTGCTTACGTCGGGTTCGTATCTTCTCGCCGTGACGGGATCTCTGAAACATAACACAAGGTCAATTTCATCATATGCGATTCTCGCCGTAATCTGTTGAACACCGCCCTGATGACCTGCCAAAAGTTTCTCCACAGGTAACCCCGTTGCTTCCGCAATCAGACTGCCCGTCGTTCTCGTTGCGCAGAGGTGATGCTTTGCGAAAATACTTCTGTATGCCATACAAAACTGAACCATCAATTCTTTTTTCTTGTCATGCGCTATCAATGCGATATGCATATCTCATCTCTCCTTCTTATTTCTCTCTATGTTTTTTATCAAGCTCTTAAAAAATTCTCCGATTGTTTTCTTTCCGTTCATATCCACCAAGTCAACCTTTTCGCCGATTACCCTCAATGCAATGTTTCCGTAAGCTTTTCCCGCGAGTGATTTTTCATCAGATACACACGGTATTCCCTTGTTTGCCGCTACTATTACCCTCTCATCCTCAGGTACCGCACCGATAAGATCCACCGACAAAATATCCAATATTTCTTCAATCGAAAGCATTTCTCCCGTATCTGTCAGTTTTTGTCTTATTTTGTTAATCACAAGCTTTACATCAACGATATCGTGTTTTTCCAAAAGTCCGATAATCCTGTCGGCATCTCGCACCGACGACATCTCGGGCATTACCACAACTATTGCTCTGTCCGCACCCGCAACGGCGTTTTCAAACCCTCTCTCCATTCCTGCGGGACAGTCGATTATAACGTAATCAAATTCCTCTTTCAGGATATTCGTCAAATTTTTCATCTGCAACGGGGTTATCGCATCCTTATCCTTTGCCTGTGCCGCAGGTATAATATAAAGCCCCTCATATCTCTTATCTTTAATCATCGCTTTTTTGTAATCACATGTGCCCTCGCACACATCAACTATATCATATACAATGCGATTTTCCACTCCGAGAACAATATCGAGATTTCTCAGTCCTATATCGGTGTCCAAAACAATCGTCTTTTTTCCGTTAAGTGCAAGAGCACATCCCAAATTCGCCGAAAGCGAGGTTTTTCCGACTCCTCCTTTTCCGCTTGTAATTACTATTGATTCTCCCACAATATCCTCTCCTTGCATAGGATGATTAACCTATCAGCATATTTCTGCCTTTAAAGCCGTCATAATCAACTTCGCCTGCGAAATATTTTTCAATAACACGTCTCGCCACGGGTGCGGCATTGCCGCCGCCGCCCGATTTTTCTATCACAACCGCAACGGCTATCTGCGGATTGTCGTAAGGAGCATACGCCACATAAATACCGTTCGTGTATTTACCTGTCTGCGCCGAACCCGACTTTGCCGCAACTTCAACGTTGCATCCGGCGAATGCCGTTTT
>CAZRYW010000074.1:0-7831 GCA_964604405.1 uncultured Oscillospiraceae bacterium | reverse complement strand
AGCCTCGACGCATATAGATTTTCGAGTTCACAACATCAAATGCCACCTGCAATCTGTGGTTACGATTTCCGTCCCCTGTGTTCATTCCGTTAAAAACCATAATAACCCAACTCGTGTGGTTTTCTCCCACAACCGGCGGATGCCCTCCGCAGCCTTTTCTGATTCCGCCCAGATAAATCCCGTCCTCACGGCACCAGTTAACCATCCATCCGTCGGCAGGGTCGGGTTCGGAAAACAAATTCATTTTGTTTTTATTCCAATACGAATTTATCAAATCCGTCAAATACGCCTTATCGGTCGAACTCATCAGTCCGTCAACACCGCTCTTCGGACTGTATTTTCCGTCCGAATTTTTCCGTGTCGAACTTTTTGCCTCAAAAGTCGGTATATGTACAAGCCTTTCGCCTGTCCAAACCACATAATCTCGCAACGACAAATATCCGTTTGCTCCGTCTATTACATATTTTTCCGGATACACACAGCTGCCGACGTCGCTTTCACTCGTCCTCACAAAAAACCACGAGCCTACAAAATTTTCGTTCATGCAATCCTCAAGGGTTCCGCAGTCGTTTTTTTCATCGTCGGCAACCTTGTCCGTATCGGTATACCACGTATATCCGCAAAGCCTGTCCGAAAAATTTCTCATTATATTTTCCAAATCCGCTTCGTCAACTTTTCCGAGTTCTTCGAGCCACTCCTTTTCATCGCCCTCATAGCCGTGTCTTACAGCTATGTCATATGCACTCTCGCCGTGAAAAGGCATATTTATACAACCTTTAATCTCATTCAAAATCATGTACCGCCTTTCTTATAACCATTCGTCCCTCAACTGCCGTAAATCTCTCTCCCGTGTTTCTTTCAACAACAATGTCATACACATATTCTCCCGAGGGAATGTTCTGCGTATCTTCCGTGTCGAGCACTATTTTCGTCCCCCTCTTTTTCAATACGATCGGACAAAATTTTTCTTTTTTTCTTTTAACGCAAAACATCACCGCATCGGTTTCACTCGGCACAAACTCGCTTCCGTCTCTGTTTTCGAGTTTCACCTCAAAAAATCCGCTGTCTCCCTTTGTCATTGTTATGTTGTTGTTTTCAATGCAAAACATTTTTCCACCTCCCTTTACAACCTATCACATTTTTCCGTTTCATTTCGTCCCATTTATTACACACAAAAAGCAGGTACACTCTTTTGTTAAGAGTGTACCTCAGACTGTCGATAAACTTATTTATAGAACAACCGCGAAGGGTTTGGGAAAGAAGGTTTCCCAAAACAAAATAGGCGGGGTTAATCGCATTCACCCCGCCGAAAGTGGCGATTTTAGTGGGACTTTTGAGTCCCTTGTACGAGAAATCGCCACTTTGTTCAACAGAAAAACAACAGACTGCGAAGATTGCCATGGGCAAGATTTGCAGTTGCGTGTCGACTTTTTCGACACGCTCAGGTGCACTCTTTTTTTAAGAGCGCACCCGCTTTTTCATCTTCAAATCTTCATCTCATAAACCTTGCTCACGGCATCCATGTTTTCCCAAACGAAAACTTTTACTCGATTACCTTCGATTTTAATTTTCGCATTCTCGGTCTCGTCAGGTTTTATCCGGTCGCACTTTACGAGCACATCATCCATGTAACACGCAACCGACACACAATCTTCGTCCTTTGTTTCACCGGCTATATTTTCAATCACGATACCGTTTATCAAATCACCGTCTGTCTTAACCTCTTTTATCTCATAGCGGTAATCCGATTTTTCCGCAAAAAACACTTTTCCGAAGACGGCTTCCGTATTGTGAGTCCGCACACCGATATATCCCGCTTCCAAAGACAAGTCATTGCACGAGCCGAGAGTATACCAAACTTTGTTTTCGTCTCGTATCGAAACCGTCAGCTTCGTTTCGTTCATATCAAACCTTATCCCTGCCGTATCTCCCAATGCGATTGTGTCAAACGTACCTGCCGCAAGCGATGTCCACACATTGTTTTCATTAAGCCATATAGCCCACGTAAGAATTGAATCTACTTTTTTCAATTCGGCAAGATAAAAGTTTTTATCGTCTACATATCTACCGATTACGCCAACTCCCGCTCCCTCTTTTGTCGGAACGGATATCTCGGTTTCTATTCTGCCGTTTTCGAATTTTTTGTTTTCGTAAACTGCGAATCTGTCTCCGCTTGTCTCGGTTTGATTATATTTTTCGTTTGTCAAAACCCATTTTCCGCCGTGCTCAACCCATCCTTTTTCGTATTTGAGCTCCTGATTTTCTCCGAGATGCAGTTTTGCATTATCGGTCACTTTTACCCTGTCCGCATTTATATAATATCCCGAAGCCTTCGAGTTTTTCTTTCCCGTCACCCTCACGCACAGAGTATGTTCTTTCGGTTCGAGATTATCGGCAGAATACAGCAATATGTTATCTTTTCTCTTTTCGCTGTAGCAGTCGATATATATTTCTTCTCCTCCGTCTATGCTGAAAGATGCTATTCCGTGATTCGAATTTGTCGAGCCATACCATTCAATCATCGAGCCTTCAAACTTCACAACGACGCTGTCTCCTTTCGTATCGCTGTAATGGTTGTCGCTCTGATAGCAACCCGACTGCGAAATATACTGCCAATCTCCGCAATATTCAAACACTTTATTCGTGTCGTTGTAATCTTTCACTTCTATCGGTTTGATATCGCCCTGCGCATAAGAGAAAGGTACGTTGTCGTGTTCTTCATATTCCAATGATTCAATCGTGCACTTACCGCTTTCAATCCCCTCTGCCGTTGCCTCGCAAAAAATATCTCCCGCCTGCAAGTATTTGCTTTTTACGATAAACGCACATCTGCCTCCCTCCAAGGCAATTGTTTCTTCTCCGATAAACTCTCCCGCACCGACAAGCGACAGCTTTACAGTCGTGTCGGCTGAGGGTATTGTCGTACCGTTTTCGTCAACGAGCGTAACACTCACCTGTGTCATATCGCTTCCGTCGGCAACAATCGTCTCATAATCAGGTGTCAACACAAGCTTGCATGCCTTTTTCGGAGTTCTTTGAGTGTATCGTGCCGCTTCTTTTCCATTGATATATCCGACCGCCGTAACAGCTCCCTCTTCGTATCGAACATCTTCAAACACAAAAAACGGATGGGGCAAATTCGTGTACTGTCTCACGGGCTCTTTATCTACTTTCACTCCGTTAATATAAAGTTCAACCGTTTCGCAGTTACTCATTACCGTCACGGAGAACTTATCTCCGGTCACAACGCCGCCACCGGTATTGTTTCCCTGAGCGATATCTCCCGATACCTCTTTCACCGTCAAAGGTTTGCTGTCATCGTCCCAGTAGTTTGCAATATAAATATTTCCCCCGTATTTTTCGGGATCTTTTTGCGATATATAAAGATTCGCCGCCATTTTCGGCAATCTGAAAATATCATACATACCGCTGTAAAAAACGTGATTTGTTCTTGTGTAGTTCACCTCGTTGTTATAGTCAAACATACTCCAGGCAAACCCGCCCGCACAGTTTTCGTTTCCGTAGTAATAATTCACCTTGTCCGCAAAATCTTTCGTAAAAGCAAGCGCCTCTTCGTCCGTTGCCCACGCATATCCGTATCCGTTTGTCCAGCAATCCCACGAATGTTCCGTCACCAAAAACGGAGTATGCACGGGGTTTTCGGGATACGTATAATGCGCCGTATAAATATCTTCATAATACGTACTCGACTGATATGTATCCTGTCTTCTTGCACCGTGTGTCGGTCTCGTCGGATCAAGTAAGCGGGCAAGCTCGTTTGTTTCTTTGTACAGCTTGTCCGAATCGTTTGATTCGTTTACCCTCACGCCCCACGAAAATATCGACGGATGATTTCTGTCTCTCAATATCATCTCACGTATATTTTCCTTGTAAAGCTCCTGCCATTGCACATTTCCGACATGCTGCCAGCCGGGAGCCTCTTCGAAAACTATCAAGCCGATTTCGTCACAACGATCCAAAAAAGCGGGCGATTGAGGATAATGCGAACATCTGACAGCATTAAATCCCGTTTCTTTTATCATATCCGCATCTTTTTTCTGCAATTTGTCGGGAACCGCTCTTCCCTGCCAAGGCCATTGTTCGTGACGGTTTATTCCCATTATTTTAACAACTTCGCCGTTGAGCTTTAACCCGTCATTCACAAATTCAAACCATCTCAATCCGATTTTCACGTCATACGTATCTCTTACTTTTCCGTCTTTCACCGCCTGCACACACACCGTGTAAAGATACGGGTCATCCACGCTCCAAAGATGCGGTTTTTCCACCGTCAAACTATCCGTACCGCTTGCAACAACACGTCCGTCCGCATCCGTCAACGTTACAAATCGCTCCGCATCTTCCGACAACTCCGCGCTCACATTCACAACAGCTCTTTCTTTCGATACTTCGGGAGTTGTTACAAATACGTCTTTCACATAAATTTCGTCCGTAATAACCATTTTCACATTACGCACAATGCCTCCGAAAAGGCAATAATCCACGTTTCCGCCCTCGGGAGGCACGTCGCTTCTCTTTGTCGAGTCACATCTTACCGCGATAACGTTGTCTTCTCCGATTTTTATATACTTTGTCACATCACACGAAAACGATGTGTATGCGCCTTTATGCTCTTTCACTTTTTCGCCGTTAACGTAAATTTCGGCAACATTCGCAACGCCCTCAAATTCAACCATCACAACTTTGCCCTTGTATTCTTCACCCAATGTAAAATGTCTGCGATACCAGCTCACAAATCTGTACGACGCTATTTGCTTCAAAAAGCTCTCTTCGCCGCCCTTATGTTTTGTCAACACGGTATTTGCGTGAGGTATACAAACATTTTCAAATCCGCTGTCGTCAAAATTTTTCAAGAACGCATTCGTATAATCCATCGGCGAATACAGCCACCCCGTATTAAAATTCAATACTTCTCTGTCCTTTTCCATTGCTTCAACCCCCGTATTTCCCCCCAAAATGCACATTGTGCCAATTGCAATACACATAATCGCTTTTACAAATTTTTTCATTTTCTCATTTACCTCCCATATCTATATCAATATGCTAACACTCTTTTCCTCCTAGGTCAATCATAGCATTTTAATATTTATATAAGGATTTTAAGATTGACTTGCTTCTTTCTTTGAGTTATACTCACACTGAGGAGTGATTCTATGCCCAACTTGATTTTTTCCGTTATTACCGAAATCGAAGAACGTTTCCCTTTCTACGCAAAAGGCGTGGGAATCAATTACGAGCAGGAAGATATCTTCCGTCCTCTCGGTCATGACGAATTCCAATGGATACAAACCCGCAAAGGTTCGGGGGTTGTCAACCTCGACGGCAAGCATTACAATATCGGCGAAGGACAAGGTATGCTCCTTTTCCCGTCCGAGCCTCATTCTTATCATGCTGTCGGCGGCGAATGGATTGTGGATTGGATTATTTTTCACGGCAAAGGAATCAAACAATTTTTAACCGAAACAATGGATTTTTCTTCTTCGACAATACTCTACATTTCCGATCCTTCCGTCATCCAATCTCATCTCGATTTGCTTTTTTCGTCAATAGGTTCCACCCTCTCGTCTTCGGCTCAATGTTCGTTTTTAACATACAACGTCCTACTCGACATTTTCACGCTCACATCAAAGTCCGAATCATCTTCAATCAACGAACGTTTCCAAAAGATTGAGCCCGTCGTCGATTACATCAACAAAAACTTCACTCAACCCATCACGCTTTCGCATCTTGCCGAAACAGTCAACATGACTCCGCAGCATCTTTGCACTCTGTTCAAAAAACTCACTTCGCATACCGTTTTCGAATACATCAACCTTGTCAAAATTCGAAAAAGCAAGGAATATCTTCTCTTTAACACGTCCATGCTCGTAAAAGAGGTTGCATATTTATCGGGATTCAACGACGAAAGTTATTTCTGTTCCGTTTTTCGCCGATTCGAAAACATGACTCCGCTTCAATTTCGCAACATGCATACATGACAAACACAAAAGACGGCTGATTTTTCAGTCGTCTTTTGTGTTTGTCGAAAAATTCGACACGCAACTGCAAATCTTGCCAAGGCAATCTTTGCGGTTTGTTATTTTTCACAATATTTCTCCGATTGCTTCTCCGATGCTTCTCACCGTATCACTCGCCGTCATGCTCACCGCATTGCTGTTTTTCTCCGCAATTTCTCCGCTTCGTCCCGCAACATATGCACCCAAGCTCACGCTCATAACATCAAACGGCATATATCCTCCGATACCCGAAAGTATTCCCGAGAGCACATCGCCGCTTCCGGCAGTCGCCATGCCCGGGCATCCTTTTGCCACAAAACACACTCTGTCGCCGTCCGTCACGGTCGTAACAGTTCCTTTCAAAAGCACAACAACCGAATATTTTTTCGCAAATTCTTTCGCTTTCACAAAATCCACATCGCCCATATCGATTTTCGCAAGCCTCGAAAATTCTTTCACATGTGGCGTCAGGCAAACGTTGCATTTCGTCTCTTTTAAAATATCCAAATCCATCGTTGCCAGCGTATTGAGTCCGTCTGCATCTATCACCAGATTCAGCTCACAATTTCTCAAAATATATTCCAAAATCTTTTCATTATCGTTTTGTTTTCCCCAGCCCATGCCTATCGCAAGGCTTTTTATTCCTTTCAGCGCCTCATCCGTTTTATCTTTTTCAAATCCGTCTCCCACTTTAAAAAGCGTACTTTCCAAAAGATACGGTGCAACAAACGGCGCAATGCGTTCATTTACCACAACCCTCGACACTCCGCATCCGCTCTTTAGCTGTGCCATGCTCAAATTTGCAAGCTTCACCGCGCCGGAGTATTCTTCGCACCCGCCCCACACGGCAGTATATCCGTAATTTCCCTTGTGCGAAAAGTTCTTTCGTTTCGGAATAACCCCTTCAAAATCTTCCTTTTCCAAAAGATAATATTTCTCGCCCGTTATATCAATTCCGATAGGGCAATTCACCAATCTTTTTATTTTATCTTTTGCCTCATTCAATACAAGCCCCGTTTTGATTGTTCCTATCGAAACCGTCAAATCGCTCACAACGCTGTAGCCTTTTCCAGTATCTCCGTTCAATCCCGACGGGATATCGCAGCTTATAACATATTTACCGCTTGCGTTTATTTTGTCTATAACAATCTTTTCGATTCCTTTGACCTCGCCTCGAAATCCCGTTCCGAAAATACAGTCAACTATCGTATCAAACTCCGAAAAATCCGTGTTTTCATCAACAAACGAATAACTCACGCCAATTTTGGCACACTCTTCAAAATAATATCTCCCGTCATTCGAAAACACGTCTTCCGTCAAAAAAACACGGCACTTGTCTTTCAGCATCGTCGCCAAAACAAAACCGTCACCGGCATTGTTGCCCTTTCCGCAAACAATCGCCGTTTTCCCTCCGAAATCATACGCATTATACAACGCTTCGCCCGCTCTTTTCATCAACGTCAAAGAGTCGGTTTTGTGTTTTATTGTGTTCTCGTCGCTTTCACGCATAACGGCCACACTTACAACTTCTTTCATACTTATCACCTGCATTCATTCTAACAAAGTCCGCACAAAAAAACAAGAGACAAATACCTGTCTCTTTACCTGTCTCTTGTTTTTCTGTCGATAAACATACTTTAATGTAACAGCGAAAGGTTTGGGAAAGAAGGTTTCCCAAAGAAAATCGGCGAGGTAAATCGCATTGCCTCGCCGAAAGTGGTGATTTAAGGAGGCTTTAAGCCTCTTGCACGAAAAATTGCCACTTTATTCCTTATAAAAATAACAAACTGCGAAGATTGCCTTGGCAAGATTTG
>CAZRYW010000073.1:0-7867 GCA_964604405.1 uncultured Oscillospiraceae bacterium | reverse complement strand
CCATCAGCACAACAAACTCGCCCAATGCCAAAAGCGTTGCCAAAGGACTTATCACCAAAAGTGCTCCCGCAGCCGTTGCTATGCCTTTACCGCCTTTAAAACCGTAATAAATCGGAAAGCAATGCCCCACAACCGCAAAAAACGCATATATGTACGCCATGCAGTCGCAAACGTTTTTCTCAATCGGCATCCAGTCGCATTTTCCGAAAAGAATCAGAAACAGCGGAATGAGACAGCCTTTCAAAATATCAAACAAAAACACCACCGCAGCCGTGCTTTTGCCCATCGTGCGGAGAGTATTTGTCGTGCCTGCGTTGCCGCTTCCCATCTCACGTATATCTTTGCCTTTCTTTCTCGATATAACAATCGAAAGATTTACCGAACCGATAAGATATCCCAGAGCTGCCGCCACCAAATAATACACGATGTTAATACTCGTCAAATCATTAATAATTGATTGCATAACTTTTCTCCTTAAAAATTATTTTTCGGATTTACGCTCTCTTATAATAAACCTCACGGGTGTTCCGGTCAGACCGAACGCAGTACGAATCTGGTTTTCGATATATCTCACATACGAAAAATGTGCCAGCTCCGCATCGTTTACGAAAAGAACAAACGTCGGAGGTTTTGTCGATGCCTGAGTAATATAGAAAAGTTTGAGTCGCTTTCCCTTGTCGCTCGGAGGCTGAACACGTGCCACGGCGTCCGTCAAAACGTCGTTCAATGCACCCGTTTGCAGTCTTATCGCATTTTGGTTTGCGACAAAATCAATATTTGTGAAAAGGTTGTCCACTCTCTGACCTGTAAGCGCCGAGATAAAAACAATCGGAGCATACGGCATAAATCCCAAAACATCGTAAATCTGTTTTCTCATGTTTTCCATGGTCTTGTCGTCTTTTTCGACTGCGTCCCACTTGTTCACGACAATAACAGTTGCCTTGCCCTGTTCGTGAGCATATCCTGCGATTTTCGTATCCTGTTCGCTTATTCCCTCAACACCGTCAATCATAACAATGCACACATCGCATCGTTCAACGGCATTGAGCGAGCGGATAACGCTGTAACGTTCAACCGCATCGTCTATCTTGTTTCTCTTTCTCATGCCTGCGGTATCAATAAACGTGTATTTCTTGCCGTTTTTTTCAAGATGAGTATCAATAGCGTCTCTTGTTGTACCCGCAATATTGGATACAATAACTCTGTCTTCTCCCAAAAGGCGGTTGATAAGACTGCTCTTTCCCGCATTGGGTTTGCCGACAACCGCAACTTTTATCGTATCGTCTTCCTCTTCGTCCTCTGTTTCGGGCGGGAAATATTCCAAGCATTTGTCCAAAACATCGCCAACGCCTCTGCCGTGAACGCTGCTCACCGCCATAGGCTCATCAAGACCGAGGTTGTAAAACTCATACAGCTCCATCGGCACATCACCGGGAGCATCAACCTTGTTGCACACAAGCACAATCGGCTTGCTCGACTTTTGAAGCATCGTCGCAACTTCCTGATCCGCAGCCGTCATGCCGTCTTTCACATTTACCATAAAAATAATAACATCCGCCATTTCGATTGCGAGGTTTGCCTGTCTTCTCATTTGCGAAAGAATAATATCTTTCGAATACGGTTCTATACCGCCCGTATCAATCATTGTAAACTCTCTGCCGCACCACTCTGCGTCGGCATAAACTCTGTCTCTCGTAATACCGGGAGTATCCTCCACGATGGAAATACGCTTGCCCGCTATTTTGTTAAACAGTGTGGATTTTCCGACGTTGGGTCTGCCAACGATAGCTATAATCGGTTTTGCCACACAATCACCTCCTGTTATATTCCCAAAAGAGCTTCCAAAAATTCATATCCGTCGTTTTCGACCGCACGAACTTTCACATTCAGCTCTTTTTCCAACTCTTCGATAGTAACATTATCCAAAAGCACATCGCTCGAATCACGAAGCATACTTTTCGAAACCAAAAGTTCCTCTCCCAAGTCTTTGCCTTTGAGATTTTTTATTATATCACATCCGCACAAAAGACCTGCCACGGTAATCTCTTCTCCGAAAAAATCGTTCCGAATTTCATACACGTCCGCTTTTAACTTATTATACCTGTTTTCAGCTTTTTTTGCAATAGATTTAATAAAATTATGCGCCGAAACACCTGTTGCTACGCTCACCTTGCGTTCTCTGTCCAAAACATAATCGGCTTTCAATGCTTCTTCGAATTCTTCCTTCATGCTCGCAATCAGTCCGACTCCGTTCTCAATCTGCGGAAAGTTTTCGTATTCCTCCGCACTCGGCAATTCTCTTTCCGCTTTCAGATAAAACTCATCCGATGCGAAAAACAGTCTCGTTCCTACCTTTTTGAGAGCCTTTTTCTGCCATTTTTCAATGCAATCTATAACCTCACAAGCCTTTTCTCGTGTTACCGACGGAATGCTGCAAAGTCCGTCACGGTATTTTGTTTTGCCTATCGGAACAACGCACACGCTTCTGATATGTCCCAAACTCAAAAGATCTTCAAACGTTCTTTCGAGTTCTTTTCCGTCGTTTAACGTCGGACACAAAACAATCTGCGTGTTCAAAAGTATTCCGTTGTCGGAAAGCTTTTTCAGTCTTTCGAAAATGTTGCCCGCATTTTTGTTTTTGAGCATTTTCACTCTCAATTCGGGGTTTGTCGTGTGTACCGAAACGTTTATCGGGCTCACGTGCATGCTGATAAATCTGTCAATGTCTTTTTCCGCAACGTTTGTGAGCGTGACGTAATTCCCCTGAAAAAACGAAAGGCGAGTATCGTCATCTTTAAAATACAGAGTTTCTCTCATTCCTTTCGGCAGCTGATCTATAAAACAAAAAACACAGCCGTTCGCACATCTTTTCGCTCCGTCGATAAGTCCCGATTCAAATTCGATACCCAAATCCTCATAGGCGTCTTTTTCGATTTCAACTTCTTCAACGTCCCCTTGCTTTGTCAAAACCGTAAGCAAAATTTCTTCATCGCTCATCAAAAAGCGGTAATCCAAAATATCCGTCACTTCTTGGTTGTTGATTTTTAATATTGCGTCTCCGACTTCAAGTCCGATCTCTTCTGCAATAGAGCCGGGCGTTACATATTTTATTTCATTCTTTTTCATTTTTTAAGCCTCTACGATAATTTATTTTTCAAAATTTTTCCGAAATAATCCGATACCTTTTCCGACCCCGATCTGTTCACATGGCTGAATTCCGCCATGTCCGTTTGGAAATCAAAGCCCAGCTCATCGGTTTTGTGCAAAAGATTAATGTAGTCCACATTCCACTCTTTCGCCAAATCACTCACGGAATTATACACACTCTGCTGATACTCTCCCGTAACCGAATTGTTAAACGTGTCCGCTCTGTACGGAATAACCGTCAATATCAATTCGGTATCCGTTTCTTTGCACAGCTTGATGATTTTTTCGAGGTACTCTTGTGCGATTTGCGGAATTTCCCCTTTTATATTCTCGTCCAGCGGTACAAAATCATTTTCAAAAGATTCCGTCGCATCCAAAACCTGCATCGTCTCGTCAAATTCATCGTGTATTGTATAGTCATATTTCGTCAGAGTTTTCCATCTTCCGTGATAGAGCATATAGTTCAAATAAAATTCGCTTTTATTATCCCCCGAGAGTGCATTTACAGCCTCGATTTTCGTTTTTCCGATAGGAAAATTATCTATCGCCTGATGAAATCTCGTATCCGTAAAATAATTTTCGGGATAGAACATACAAAACAAATCGAGCACAACCGCTTTGGGTTGATGACGGTCAATCATTTCTTTTATCACAAAATAACTTGTCGGGACACTCTGTGCGGCAGTTGCCGTATTGCACGCATTCACCGAGTATTTTTCTTTCAATATTTTCGGCTGAACGGAATACTGAATGTGACTTGACCCCGCAAGTATCACGTCATAGTTTTCGTTTTTTTGTTGCATTATCACCCCGAGCGCTTCCGACTCGCTTTTGTCTCTGAGAACATCCCTTGTGTATGTATACAAAGATAAAAACAATGCGACAAACAACACCGCTTTCAATATTTTTTTCACACTTTCAAAAGCTTTAGTCTTCATAACAACGTCCTTTTATCAAAACTGAAAATATATAAACTGCGAAGCATCGTAAGCAGGACCGTAAACACCCCAAATCAAAACTGCGAAAACACCCGCCAAATATACAAAGTACCTAAACCAAATCCCCTGCTTTGCAAGTGTCTCTCTGATGTTTATTCCCTTGTACTTCAATACGCTCATAACAAACAGCACTCCGAGCGACAAAAGGAGCACGAACATATCCGCACGGTCAAGCCCGAGTGAAAAAAGCGTACCGTCCGTCAAAATCCACGGATTAAATTCGGCAAACATGTTTTTTATAACAGTCAACGCCGCAGTAAAGCTTCCCGCACGGAAAAATATCCACGAAAAATCCACCAACGCAAACGTCGTCGCAACCTTCAACAGCTTGTTCGAAAAAACATTTCTGTCAAGTCCCATTTTTTCCGAAACGGCAAGTCTCATTTTCTTTGTTGCGTCTCCTATAATCTGATACAATCCGTTCAATGCTCCCCACACAACAAAACTCCAGCTTGCTCCGTGCCAAAGTCCGCTGAGGAAAAACACAACAAAAATATTAAAATATTTTCTTATTTTACCGCGTCTGTTTCCGCCGAGCGGAATATATACATAATCACGGAACCAACTCGACAACGATATATGCCATCTTCTCCAAAACTCCGCAACGCTTTTCGCAAAATACGGCGTCTCGAAGTTTTTCATCAAATCAAATCCCATCACCTGTGCCGCACCGCGTGCAATGTCCGAATAACTCGCAAAGTCGCAGTATATCTGGAACGCAAAAAGAACCGTCGCCAAAACTATCACAATGCCCGTGTAGTTTGTATAATTATTGTAAACCGTATCCACAATATATGCGGCTCTGTCGGCAATTACAAGCTTTTCGAAAAATCCCCACAGCATAAGCATCAGACCGTTCGCAACACGCTTTGTATCAAAATAATGTCTTTCTCTCAGCTGCTTTATCAGATTACCGCTTCTTTCTATAGGACCCGCAACAAGCTGCGGAAAGAACGAAACAAACAATGCATATCTCAAAACATTTTTTTCGCACTTTATATCGCCTCTGTAAACATCCACCGTATATCCGAGTGCCTGAAAAGTATAAAACGAAATTCCCACCGGCAAAACAACGTCAAACGTCGGATTTATCAGTTCAACATTAAAAGAGCTCAACACCGAATTGATGTTTGCAAGCGCAAAATCAAAATATTTAAAGAAAAACAAAATCGCAATATTTATCGCAAAGCTTGCGCCCACCCAAATTTTCTTATGCACGTTCTTTTTGCTTTTTTCAATCATCAATCCCGCAAAATACGTGCTTATCGTCGAAAATCCCATCAAAAGAGCATACTTCGGATTCCAACACATATAGAAAAAATAACTTGCCAAAAGAAGCCAAATATATCTCACCTTGTGCGGTATCGCAAAATACAAAAGCGTTACGACAGGAAAAAATATCAAAAATTCAATCGAATTAAAAAGCATATCGTCCTCCAAAAACACTATATATCTATCATATATTATATGTTTTTTCGTCTTTTGTCAACAAAATTCGCCGTTTCGTGCCCTCCGACAAAAAAACGGAGTAAAAGCAATTTTTTATTACAGACTGTCGATAAACATACTTTTAATGTACCGGCTAAAGGTTTGGGAAAAAACAACAAACTGCAAAGATTGCCAAGGCAATCTTTGCAGTTTGTTAATACCTCATATTCACATTGTTTTCACGCTTCTCAATTTTGCGAAAACATCGCTTACCGATTTTCTCGTAACCGTAAACTCTGTTTTTCCGTTTATGCTCACCGCATAATCCGTTTGCGAATAAGGCAAAAATTTCAATTCGGTCTTTTCTCCGCTCGTATGCGTAAACACAACCGCATACTCGGCTTTTTCCGTCGATTTGCCCTCTCCTTTAAAAGTCAGCGACACCAAGCTTGCATAAAAATCACGCATGCTTTTCTCTTCCGCTTCACATCCGTCAAGATAAAACACCGCCGCTTCGCTCTCGCGTGCTTCGATTTCAATCACGTGTTTTCCGAGCGGCATCGTCAATTCGATTTTTTCAACTTCGCTTATATAAATCGGCGCAACATACTTTGTGATTGTCTCAAATCCCGTAACATTCAAAAAATCCACCGCTGTGTTTTTCACTTCGTAAGCGTACTTCGAATCGCCCTTTATCACATAGCTGTAGTGAGCGTCCTTTTTGCAGACCGAAAATTCGATTTTTTCGTTTTCGGTCACAATTTCCGCTCTTTCGCAACTTTTTTGAACAATACTGCTTTTTTCCACTATTCTTTCTGCGTTAATGCTGCTTATCGCATTCAAAATCTTCGTTTTCACCGTTTCGTCATCGGCAAGGCGTTCATACGGTTTTGTCTCAAACCAATAGTCCCCCTGCTTTTCGATTTTTACATCGGCATATTCCACGCTCAAAATATCATTCATATCAACGTTTACAACATAAGTGTCAAGATATTTCATCTTGTCCTTAAATATCATCGTCAGCTTTTCTTTAGCCACTATATAAACATTGTTGTTATTTCCCAACGCAAAATAGTAATATTCTCCGCTCTCATCACCCACAATCATTTCGATTTTTTCGTCACCCACGGTCATTTTCACCGTGGCGGTAGGGTTATCGAGACCGTATTTGGAAAAGTCGGTGCAATTTTCGCAGGCAATCATCGGGGACGAAATCTCACTCAAGCTTTTCAAAAGTGCATCGGCATAAGCCGACTTCACTTCTATTCCTTCCATCCCCGTCATTTCCCAAACGCCGTCCGTTTTCGTCAAAACATATCCTTCGTCGTAATCAATCTCTATTACGGCATCGTCTTCCGAAGATTCTTTTCTGTAAACTTCGATTTTGTTTTCATCCGAGCCGTCGTTTTTTTTGTCATCGGCATCGTTTTTTCCGAGGTAGAATACAGCAGCTGCCAACAAGCTTATCAATACCGCCCCGAAAATCGTTTTTGCAATAATGCTTTTTATGCTCATTACTTATTTCTCCTCTTGAGCCATACAACCGCTCCGCAAACAAGAACCGCCAACGGCAACAAAATACAAATCACAATTTTGAGCACGCCCGCTTTTGCGTCGGATATATCCATAATGTTTTCGGTAGCCGTCTTTCTCGGCACGGCAATACTCGCCACCGCCTTATCGGACAATTCCCTGATTGAATTTGACAAAAACTCTCTGTTTCCGAATCTGCTTTCCTCCAGCACTCCGTTCATTCCCTCGACGCCCCAAACACTCGGCGTCGTAGTTACAATCAGTTTTCCCGTATTCTCCCATGTTTCTCCCACGGGTTTTTCGAGAAGATATGCAATATCAAACGGACCGTAGGTAATATCCTCGCTGACAACCTTGTTTGCGTCAACGGGAGGCGTGGCAACGCTTTCTTTGCTTGTGTACAAAAGTCTCGTACATTCGATATCGCCGGTTTTTGTGTACGTCATGCTTCTCACATACGAAGCGACAATATTTCGGTCTATATCGCCCGCAAAGCTTTCGCTGTCCTTTTGCGGATAAAACATCACTCCCGTGTCACCGTAGCTTGCGTCGGAGTTCATTTCGTAAACCACGTCGTTATTTACCTTTACTCCCCACGACTCGATATAACTTTCGAGATTTTCGAGCTTTGTTCCGAAAGGAAGTGCCGCAACAACGCTTCCGCCTCTTTGAATATAGTCGTCTATCTTGTATATTTCCTTAACGTCGAGGTCTCTGTACGGCACCAAAAGCATCAGCACATCAACCATCGACGGAACGTA
>CAZRYW010000072.1:0-7943 GCA_964604405.1 uncultured Oscillospiraceae bacterium | reverse complement strand
ATAAGTTCAGCCGTCTCGTTCGGATTCATACCTGCCGCAGGCTCATCCAAAAGCAAAAGCTTGGGGTTTGTCGCAAGAGCTCTCGCAATTTCAAGCTTTCTCTGTTGACCGTAGGAAAGATTGCATGCCAAAACATTTCTCTCTTCTTCCAAATCGAAAATTCTGAGCAATTCTTTTGCTCTTTCTCTCATTTTCTTTTCCGTCTTAAAATGTCTCGGAAGACGCAACATGCTCTCTATCGGAGTGCATTTAAACTCGGGATTGTTGTGCAATCCCACCATTACGTTACGAATAACCGTCATATTGTTGAAAAGTCTGATATTTTGGAACGTTCTCGCAATACCTCTGCGGTTGATTGCTTCCTGGCTTTTGCCCGTCAGATTGTTTCCGTCAAGATAAAACTTGCCCGCCGTGGGCTTATAAACTCCCGTAAGAAGATTAAAAAGCGTTGTTTTTCCCGCACCGTTGGGGCCTATAAGACCGTAGAGCTGTTTTTCCTTAATTTCTATATTCACATTCTGTGTTGCTTTCAAACCGCCGAAAGTAATTCCCAAGTTCTCGGTTTTAAGCATTACTTTTCTGTCATTACTCATCTTATCTTTGCTCCTTTCCGCCCATTGCGTCCTCGGGACGTGCAGGTGTGTCATTTACGTTCAAATCCGTGGAAAGAAGCGCATCCATCCTGATTTTGGTGGGTACTCTGTCCCAAGCCGCCTCATCGTCTTTTCTCTTTGAGGGTTCAAAGCGTTTCTTTGCGGAACGCTTTGCCATAAATGCTCTGAGCGAATATTTCTCTCTGAAATCTTTAAGTGCGGGTGCATTGCCGAAAATTACGACAACAATCAATATTATCGCATAAATAAGGTTACGCAAAGATGCCAAATCACCCGAAAGCTGATTTTGAAGAGTATAGTTTACAAACGAAATAAACATCGCCGCAATAATCGAACCCGAAATATTGCCCATTCCGCCCAATACAACCATAACCAAAATTTCTATCGAATAGTTATACGAGAAGAACGAATACAAAACGGGTGTTGTTGTGTGTGCGTAAATTACGCCCGCACATCCGGCAAAAAATGCCGACACCACAAACACCAAAAGCTTGTAAAACGTCACGTTTATGCCCATTGCCTTTGCGGCAATCTCATTGTCTCTGATAGCCGTGATGGCTCTGCCGTGCTTACTTCTTATCAAATTCTGAATAACAAAAAGCATCACGAGCGCAAGTGCCAACGCAACAACGAAAAGTCCCGCTTCACGTCTGGAGTCATAAATAATATCTGCGGTTCTCATACCCATCGCACCGCCGAAAACTTCCTGGTTCATAAAAATATTACGCACAATCTCACCGAAAGCAAGCGTAACTATCGCCAAATAGTCGCCTTTCAATCTCAACGACGGCAATCCGATAACAAGTCCGAAAACAGCCGCTACAAGACCGCCCACAATCATGCCTAATATTATTACCAAAAGCTTACTGTCAACACTCTGCTTGAGCATAATCGAACAAAAACCGCCTATGTAAGCACCTATACACATGAATCCCGCATGACCGAGACTCAATTCTCCCAAGAAACCTACAACAAAGTTAAGCGATACCGCCAAAACTATGCTGTAACCCATTTTTGTCAAAAGCTGTGCAACCGAAAGCTTCAATCCGCCCGTCATGCTCATCACAATGCCGTACAGCAAAAGTGCGAGTACGAGAGAATAGTTCAGCATAAACTTAGGTTTAATATTAAGCTTTCTTTTTTCTTTTACCTGAGCTTTATTTCCCATCATCACACCTTCTCTCTCGTTACCTTGCCGAGCAAGCCCGTGGGCTTAAAGAGCAAAATCAAAATAAGCAAGCTGAATTTAATCGCAACAGTATACGATGCGAGCGCAGGTGTTGCAAGACAAAACTTTTCTATAACACCCAGCAATACACCGCCGACCATCGCACCCGGAATCGAACCGATACCGCCTATAACGGCAGCCGTAAATGCCGTTATACCGGGCATCGCACCGAGAGTGGGGCTTGTTGCGGGTATCTGGAAAAGATAAAACATTCCAGCAAATGCCGCAAGTGCGGAGCCTATCGCAAAAGTAACCGATACGATGCGGTTAACGTTCACACCCATGAGAACAGCCGCACCTCTGTCTTCGCTGACGGCAAGCATCGCATTACCCGTTTTTGTGCAGTTGATGAAAAGTGTCAAAACAACCATTATGATTACACAACAAACCAGCGTAACAACCGCCGCCGTCGTAATACCGTGTTTCTGCAACACTTCAACTGCGGGCAACTGCCAGCTGTTCGATACGGGCATCGTCTTCGAACCGAAAATAATCTGTGCCGCACCCTGTAAAAAGTAGCTCACACCGATTGCCGTAATAAGCACGGCAAGAGGCGATGCGCCTCTGAGCGGTTTGTACGCCAGTTTTTCAACCAAAATACCCAAAACCGTACAAACAACAACCGATACCACTACAGCCGCAAGAGGCGATGCTGTGGTGGCAAGAGTCACCGTAACCGCATAAGCACCGACCATGATAATATCGCCGTGTGCAAAGTTAAGCATTTTCGCAATACCGTATACCATTGTGTAGCCCAGCGCAATCAAGGCATAAATACTGCCCAGGCTGAGTCCGTTTATCAATGTTACCATAAATATTTCTCCTAATTCTTATATTTTTCAGAGAGTCAAGCTTCGCCCAACCGCTCTTTGCTTTACAAAAGAGGCTCTTTCGTAAACCAAAGAATGGTTGGACACGTTGTCCATGTCCAACCAAACAATGTTAAACAATTGTAAATAAATTACTTAAGTCTCTTGATAATGGGCATTTTGGAAGCCGCACCGGATGCATCCCAAGTCATTTCGCCTGTAGCACCTTCGTATGTAATTTCAACAATAGACTGCTGAAGCATATCGGAAAGAGTCGAAGGATCGATAGTTACATCGTCAACGCCTGCTTTTTCCATTGCCTTGTAGATTGCCATTACCGCATCGTAAGCGTCTGCCGCAAACTGGTCGGGAGTTTCGCCGTCATACTTTGCTCTGTAAGCTTCAACAAACTTCTTTGTTACTGCTTCTTCGCTTGCTGCGTCGAAAGGTGTAATGTACATTACATCGTTGGGCACGCCTGTGATAAGTTCTTCGATACCGTCGAATCCGTCACATCCGAAAACAACAGCGTCGTTACCCTGGCTTACAATTTCCTTTGTAATAAGGCTTGCTTCCGTATAATAAATAGGAAGGAAGATTACGTCGCAATCTTTAAGAGCACTTACCTGTGTGCTGAAGCTTGTTTTGCTTTCAGCTGTAAATGTCTGTGTAATAAAGCTCTTGCCGAGCTTTTCCATTTCGCTTGTAAATGCTGTGAAAATACCGTTTGAATAAGGATCGCTTTCGTCATAGATAACGCCGATTGCTTCATAATCCGCAGCAAGCTGAGCTGCCGCAAGCTTACCCTGATCGGGGTCACCGAAGCATACACGGAAACCGTTGGGTTCCTTAATGCAGATATCTGCGGATGCGGAAGGTGTCATGAAGAACACGTTGTCATCCTTGGATGCCGTAGCGAAAGCTTCGCAAGAACCGCTTGTTGTGGAACCGATTGCAACCTGCATGCCTGCTTCGAAAAGCTGGTTGTAAGCATCTGTCGCCTTATCTGCCGTTGCCTGGTCGTCTTTCATGTCAAACTTAAACGTTACACCGTTGAGACCGCCGTTTGCATTGATTTCTTCAACAGCAACCGTAGCACCTCTCTGTACGGAAATACCGTAACTTGCAGCGTCGCCGGAAAGAGGACCTGTGCCGCCGATAACATATTCTGTGTTTCCTGCCGTGTAACCTTTGCTGCCGCAGCCCGCAAAAGCCATAACAGCCAAAACAAGTACAAGAATCAAACTCAAAGTCTTTTTCATAGTAATTGCCTCCTGAAAATAAAAAAAATTAACGTCCTAAACGTTGTTACTATTATAATACCTAAACTCCGATATGTCAACCGCATTTTACCCAAATTTTTATCTTGTTTCACCTCTTTACGCTAATATTTTCGGTTCTCAACTTTTTATGCCATTAATTTTATACCCAAATTCATTTTTCGGAAACAATTACACTCCCGCGGTTTCTTTATTTTTTGGGAATTTTCAATATTTCCCCGGGATATATCTTTGTATCATCCATCTCGTTAATCTCCATTATCTTTGTATATTCCATGCCTCTGCCAAAAAGTTTCTTTGCTATTTTCCACAAGCTGTCGCCTTTTTGCACCTTGTACGTTTCGTAGCAGTCATCATATTTCGGTCGAGCGTATCCGATAATATACTTGCTTTTCATCGAGTACGATCTCCGTGCCACCTTATCCGACGTATTCCCCTCGATTGTAGACACGGCACTCGCCGACACACTCGTCACTATCCCCACATGCGTTGCGTCTTTTTGCGTATATCCCGAGCTGAAAAATATTATATCGCCTCTTTTCGGAGTGTAATTTCCTCCGTAAGCGAAGCTTTTTTCGTAAAGTCCCTTTTTTTCGAAAAAGTTTTTTCCCGCATCGCAAGACGCAAAGTTCGGTATTACATCATTTCCGATTCCCACCTCATCTTTGCACCACGACACAAAAATCGCACACCACGGCACTTCGTCGGAAAATCCCGCTCCTGTTTTTTTGTTGTAATGCTTTATATATTTGTCATCCCCGTGCGGTTCGCACACTCCTATCTCGCCCTCCGCCGCTTCAATCATTTTCTCTATCATTTTCTTCGTCCTTTCTTCCGATTTTTTTCACGCTGTCGATAATTTCTCCGTAAAGCTTGTCGTAGCCGAACATCGCACCGTAAGCCACAAAAAATCCGCCCACAAAAGTTCCCGCCGCCATCATGGGTTCAAAAACGACATTTGCCTTTTCGCAATACACCCACATCAAAAAGCAGCACAAAGCTTCCGACACCGCCAGCACCGCTATCGGTCTGCTCGTTTCTTTTTTCAGCCAAAACGTTTTCAACACCTCAACAATAATGTTCACTCCGACAATGCACACTCCGCACACAGCCGCCAAATCCGTCAAAAAATTAACATTCATCCTTTTCATCCTTTCTCAAATCGCACCGTTTTTCACGCATTTGCGATAAACCTCCATGATATAATCATAATCCACGTTTATTCTTCCGTTTGTCATATTGTATTTTTCTATCAATTCTTCATAATCCTCGTGAATATCGATTATATGCAAAAACGCTTCTTCCGTATGTTTTTCGTTCATTTTACACGAATCCGCAAATGCAAAAATCTCCGCTCTTATCCTTTTTATTTCGTTCATATCAACCGTCATTTCGATTTCTTTGAGATATTTCCCCTGCGACTGCAAAGCCTTTTCGATTTTCCCCAGCTCTTTTTTCACGTCGCCGTTAAAACACTCCCCTACAAATCCGAACAATCGTTTCCACGGATTGAGCCTTATTTTCGAAACCTCCACAAAAACGCTTGCGGCAGTTGCCACCGAAACAAAAATCGCAATATATTTCTCCATATTTCACCTCCCGCTTTACTTGTATCACATATCCGTTCCGAAATCAGTAGCACAGAATAGCAAAAGAGGATTCGTCCTTTTCGAACAAATCCCCTTTTTGTCAGCCGTTCAATTTTTCTATTAACATTCGTGTGTTTTCCTCGCTGTACTCCACTTCCGCAGAGTACATTCTGCATATATCAATCAGCTCTTCTTCGTCCTCTTCGCTTCTTTCAAAAATTTCCCTTATCACTTCAAGGCTCAAAAACGCAAACAACAGCCGTCCTTTAAACATCATGTCAAACATACCTTCCGCAAAATGACGATACACAAAATACACCGCTATCTGCTCAAACTCCGTATCCCAATTTTTGCGGCGTTCTTTCAGTTCGCAGTCCAATTTTTCCAGTCTGTCGCTCCATTTTTCATCAAGTCTTTCAAGCTTTGAAAACTCTTCTTTCAAATTGAGTTTCGGCATTTCAATGTCCGCAAATTCCAGCACCTCTTCGATTCTCTCGTCAATGCTTTTTGTTCTGTCTTGCAAAGATGAAATTATCTTGTCTCGCATATTGTAAACAGCGTCATCCTCGTCGGCTTTCGCTCCGACAATTTCAACCTTTTCCTTATTCGTAACGATAATTCTTGCCGCTTCCTCACAGCACATTCCTATCCCTATTTCTTCACGAGTGTCCGAGCAGTTTACAAATCTCGGATGATCCGCACAAATTTGGCACAAAAAATCTTCGCCCATATTCGTTATAATCTCACAAAGATTTCTGTCATCCAAAAACGGACAGCGCTCATCTTTCGTCAACACAAAATGCGGACACGGATCCGACAAAATACATTCGTTCAATTTTTTTGCCGTCACACCTTCTGCTTTTTTGTACTTTCTCATGCTTTCATCATCAATATCTATTTCCCATCCGATACAACAATTATGTTTGCATTTATCCGCAATACATTCAAACCTGTCATAATAATTCGGTTTAAAAACGTTCATCGTTTCATCCCCCTCAGTTCCTTTTTCGTCTCCGAGTCTATTCTGAGGCTTTCGCAAGCCTTTTGTATCGTCTTGTTGTGCACGTGTGCTTCGAGCCTTTTTTCACGCAAATATTTTACCGCTTCGGTATAATTTTTCGCAAGCGCCGTCGCAAAATACCACGCTATCATCATATTCACGTAATATTTTTCGCTCTTTATTCTTGCGACAAGATTCATATCCTCATTTTTAAAATCCATTCTCAGCAAAATTCCTATACCGTAACGAACCGTATATTCTTTCCCGCTTTCAATCCAGCGTTTCGCCGCCTCTCTCATTTTCTCGGGATGCAAAGCAAAAACTTTCGGATAAAACATGTCGCACGTTGCCCAATTGTCAATATAAGGCAAAAACCGTTCAGTTTCGGCGATTGCCTCGTCAAAATCTTTAATCATTTCCACCAAAAAAGCGTGCAGATTGTTTTCTTCATAATATTCGTGCGGAAGCTCTTGCAAAAACTTCTCCGCTTCCTCCTGTCCGCACATACTCTTTGCGAATTTTCTCAACTGCGGCACTCTCACACCTATTATTTTTTCCTTATCCACCGTCGGCATCAGTTTTGCATGAAAATCTCTGTATTTCAAATCCTGCAAAAGAAAAAGCTTTTCTACCATTTTTTCATCACCCTTAAATACGCTACCACAAATAATTTTCTGTGTCAATACTACATCTTTCGGCATATTATTCATTGAGTGGTTTACCACTTAGAAAGGATGAAAACAATTGAACGAAAAATGCACAACCTGTCTTTCAACGCTTCCTTTGGCATATTCGTATACGCCTCTTCAACAAATAGACACCGTTTACGATAACGAAACAGCCCTCGGTCACGGAACAATTTTCCCCGAGTTGTATAAACCAAAGGACGTCTACGGAAAAGATTTTACCACTTTTGCTACGGATTTGGGGTGTTTGACCGATGAATGAAAGAACAGAACTTCTCTACAAACTTCAATCCGCCGATTTTGCCGTCTATGACCTCATGCTCTACCTCGACACTCATCCCTGCTGTCAAAGCACTCTGACTCTCTACAAAGAAAAAGTCAAAGAAGCAACAGCTCTCCGCAACGAATACGAATCAAAATACGGTCCTCTCACGGCATCGAGTTCCGCCAAAACAACCCCCTGGCAATGGATACAAAACCCCTGGGTATGGGAAAGGAGTGACTCTTAATGTGGGTTTACGAAAAAAAATTGCAATATCCCGTAAAAATCAAAAAGCCCGACCCCCGCATGGCACAAGTCATATTGTCTCAATACGGCGGTCCCGACGGTGAATTGGGTGCTTCGTTACGTTATCTCAGTCAGCGTTTTTCAATGCCCGACACAATCACCAAAGGTCTTTTAAACGATATAGGTAGAGAAGCCTCAGAAAAGGAGCTTTCTGAGGCTTCAGCTTTTT
>CAZRYW010000071.1:0-8021 GCA_964604405.1 uncultured Oscillospiraceae bacterium | reverse complement strand
GACGGCGTAAAGGTCATAGAATACAATTGCCGTTTCGGTGATCCCGAAACACAGGTTGTACTTCCCAGACTTGAAACCGATTTGTACGAAATATTCGATGCCGTAATCGACGAGAGACTTGACGAAATCGACATAAAGTGGCGTGACGGAGGTGCCGTGTGCGTTGTTTTGGCGAGCGGCGGATATCCCGTTAAGTATGAATCGGGTTATGAAATAACCGGAATCGAAGATGCACAAGCACTCGGAGATATAACGGTATTTCATGCGGGAACAAAAAATGTTGACGGTAAAATCGTCACGGCAGGCGGCAGAGTTTTGGGTGTTACCGCTGTTGCCGATAGCCTTGATGCGGCTATAAAGAAAGCATACGAAGGCGTTGAAAAAGTACATTTTGATAAAATGCATTACAGAAAAGATATAGGTATCAAAAAATACAACTGATAGGTTGATTTTATGAATAAGAATACACTTAGTAAAACAAACTTTTTCCTTACCGTTCTGGATGAAAGATTTCGGAACGGAAAGGAATATTTTCTCGGAATCGATATTTTGTTTAAATCGGGCACAAAATCATTTCCCGCAAAGGTTTTGAAAGTCGGGGAAGATTTGGTGTTTGTTCATAATGCGGAAAAAAATTCGTTCAGTTGGAATTTGATAACGGAAGCAATGACAAATTATGATTCCATGAGACTTGTATACAAAGAAAGAGGCACAAATGCCGTTATTGAAGCAAGTGACAGAAATGTTACGCTGAAATATGAAGATTCGGCAGAAGAAGATGCGGAAGACAACATAACTTCGACCGTTAAAAGCAATAGAGATTATTTGATAAAACCGCCCAAGGCAAACACCTTATTAAAAGAAATAGGTATAATGGGAGAAAACGGAAAAATCAAAAACGATATGGTCAGAAAATACAACCAGATTGACCATTTTGTGGAGCTTGTGGCAGATCATTTGAATAAACTTGACGGCAAGGTGGAAGTGTTGGACTGTGCTTGCGGCAAGAGTTATCTTTCATTTGCGTTGAATTATTATTTGAAAGATGTATTGAAAAAAGATTGCCACGTAACCGGTGTTGACTATTCGGATATTGTTATCAATGCATCAAAGAAAAGCGCGGAGAATATGGGATATTCGAATATGACGTTTGTGAAAGCGGATTTGACAACGTATACGGTTACGACTCCTCCGGATGTGGTTTTGAGTCTTCATGCGTGTGATACGGCAACCGATATGGCTATTGCGGCAGGTATCAATAACGGAGCAAAAGCGATATTTGCGGTTCCGTGCTGTCACAAGGAGCTTTTGGGTCAATACTCTTACGATGAATTTGCTCCGCTTTTAAAACACGGAATTTTCAAGGCGAGAATGGCCGATCTCCTGACCGACAGTTTGAGGTGTTTGCTCCTTGAAGCGAGCGGATATACCGTGACCGCACAGGAGTATATTTCACCGGTTGAAACTCCGAAAAATCTTTTGATTAAGGCTTTTCGTGACGGAAAGAGGCAAAAGGAAGCAAAAGAAGAGTATTTGAAGCTTAAAGAGATGCTGCATGTGACACCGAAGCTTGAAACTCTTATAAAATTGTAGAAAACGACACTTTGGATTTTGCATTTGTACAAGTACCCAAGGCTACAATAAAACAAAGAAGTTGAAGTGATATAATATGAAAATACTTTTTGCATCGGACATACACGGAAGTGAATACTATACAAGAAAGCTCACAGATAAATATCGTGAGCTTTCTTGCGATAAAATGATACTTCTCGGCGACTTACTCTATCACGGACCGAGAAACGATTTGCCCAAAGGATACAATCCTAAGGGTGTTATAAAAATTTTGAACGATATGAGTGACGAAATAATTTCGGTCAGAGGTAACTGCGAGGCGGAAGTTGACCAAATGGTGTTGGATTTTTCGTGCATGAGCGACTATTTTATCATGTTTGAAAAAGGAAGAATGTTTTTTGTGACACACGGCCATTTGTTTAACTGCGAAAATCCGCCAAAACTGAAGAGCGGAGACTTACTCATACACGGACATACACATGTACGGAAAATTGAAAAATTTAAAGATAATTTATATATAAATCCGGGAAGTGTTTCTTTGCCGAAAGAGAACAATCCTCCGACGTTTATGATATATGAAGACGGAAAATTTACGATATATGATTTCGAAATGAAAGTATTGAATGAGGTATCTATATGAATAAAATCACATTGTATCCGGACAGAAAAATGCATGATTTGGGAGATTTGTGGGGAATATTTTTTGAAGATATCAACCATGCGGCAGACGGAGGGCTGTATGCCGAATTGGTTCGAAACAGGTCTTTTGAATTTGACAAGATTGACAATTGGCAATACAACCCGCTTACTGCGTGGGAGAAAATAGGAGAATGTGATGCCGAAGTTTTGAATGAGTATCCGTTAAACAGAAACAATACTCATTACTTGGCATTGAGAGTCGGAGAAGAAACGTGCGGGGTTAAAAATCTCGGATTTAACGACGGTATGAACATAGTAAAGGGTGAAGAGTACCGTTTTTCTTTTTATGCACGGAGAAATACCGGTTTTGACAAAGAAGTAAAGATTGTATTGACGGATAAAAATACGAAAGCCGAAATCGCTTGCAACAGCCTCAAAATCACAAGCTGTGATTGGGAAAAATATGAATGTAAGTTAAATGCAACAGAAAGCGGAACTTGTGAGTTGTCTGTTTTGACGAGCGGAAAGAGCATGGTGTATTTGGACGATGTATCGTTGTTTCCTCCGACTTTCAAAAACAGAGAAAACGGTATGCGTCGTGACTTGGCTCAATTGCTTTGCGATTTGAAACCCAAATTTATGCGTTTTCCGGGTGGCTGTCTTGTACATGACGGCAATTTGGATCCTCATGCGAGAAACTCTTTATATCGTTGGAAAAACACATTGGGAGATGTTTCGGAAAGACCTGCAAGGAAAAGTAACTGGGGATACAATCAGACTCTGGGGCTTGGTTATTACGAATATTTCCTGTTTTGTGAAGATATCGGAGCGAAGCCGCTTCCCGTACTGCCTGCGGCGTATAATCCCCATCACAAGGACGCCGTACCTTTTGACGAACTCAAGCCGTGGATAGATGACGCACTCGATTTGATAGAATTTGCCAACGGCGGGGAAGATACCTTGTGGGGAAAGAAAAGGTGTGAATTGGGACATAAAGAACCGTTTAACCTTGAATATCTCGCAATAGGAAACGAAGAGGTCGGAGACGGATTCTTTGACAGATATCCTTATTTTCACGAGGCAATAAAAGAAAAATATCCGAAAATTAAGCTGATAGGCTCATCCGGACCTTTCCCTTGCGGCGGAGAGTTCGAAAAGGGATGGAAATGTGCACGTGATAATAAATCGGATTTGGTTGATGAACATTACTATGTTGCACCCGAATGGATGCTTGCAAACAATCATCGTTATTTTGAATATGATAAAAACGGACCGAAGGTGTTTTTGGGAGAGTATGCATCTTGGGGAAATACATTCTATAACGCATTGTGTGAAAGTGCTTATATGACGAGTATGGAGATGAGCGGAAATGTTGCACTTGCTTGCTATGCTCCGCTTTTGTGCAACAGCGATTATGTCAACTGGAGACCGGATTTGATTTGGTTTGACGGAAAACGTGCATACGGAACACCGAATTATTATGTGCAACAACTTTTTATGCAAAATCATGGCGACTATGCCATCGAGCATTGTCTGGAAAACGACAAAGACAGAGAAATTCTTTCAGATTCCATAGCGGGAGAAATCTGGATTGAAACAATACATACATCCGCACAGTTCACCGACGTGAAATTGAACGGAAGATATGTAAAGGAGAAAAACTTTACAACAGAAAACACGAATTCAAGTGTTGTAAAACTCGAAAACGGCGACAAATACGGAGATTTTGAGTTGGAGTGTAAAGCGAAAGAACTTGACGGAATCAGAGGCTTTACCATAAGGTTTGGTGTGGGCGACAACATATATTACAGATGGGAAATCGGCGGATGGCAAAACCAGGACAGCGCAGTTTGTTCTCACACGAACAATCGTGAAGCGGTACTTGATCATGAGTTGAAAAGCGTGGAACAAAACCGTGTATACGAACTGAAATTGACCGTAAAAGAAAATCACATTTGCTGTTATGTTGACGGAGAACTGTTGCATGATGTGACGGTTAATCCTACAGTAATTGAACCCATATACATATCGACTTGTGCAGACAAAGACGGTAAGATTATTTTGAAAGCCGTTAATGTGCGAAACGAACCGTATGAGACACTTATTGACACCGAAATGAAGATTAATTATGTTAAGGCGCATCAAATAACCGCTCTTTTGGACGATGAAAATTCGTTTGAAGAACCCCAAAAGGTGTCGCCGCGCGAGATAGAAGTCGAATTTTCGGATACGACGATAAAGCATACGTTTCCGCCGTGCAGTATTACGGTATTTACGATAGGATAAAGTAAGATGTTTAATTTTGTTGAAAGTGCCGAAGATACTATAGCAAAGCACATGAGAACAAGACCGCTTGCGGTATTTTCCGTTTTGGCTTTTGTATTTACAGTCATGCGATTGTATAAAACGTCGGTTGCATCTGTTATGATTGCATTTGCGGTATGTTTTGTTTTTATTTCTTTGCGTTTGAAAGGCAAAATCAACGGATTTATTGCCGTGTTTATTTCGCTTTCGACATTTTTCGGAATAGGTGTTTCATCATATCATGTTACGAAAAACAGACGCTTGATTGATGAGTTGGACGGGGAAAGTGCACTTATTTATGCAAAGGTCAGCTCGGTGCCGATTTTTGCGGAAAACTCGGTGTCGTTTTATGTCGATACCAAAAAAATTTGTTGTCACGAAGAAACCGTTACCTCCAAAACAAAGATTTATACAACTCTTTACGGTGATTATTCAATAAAATTCGGTGACAGGGTAAAGTTTAATGCACTTTGTTCCAAGAGTTATTCATATAAAAAGCAATCGAATTATTCTTTTGTTTCGAAAGGCGCTCCGTTAAAGGCAAAGGTTGAAGTTTTGCTCGATAAAAAAGACGCTGCTTTTCCGAGGAGTATTGTATCGAATTTGCGAAATTATATACTTGATGTCGGCGATAGATTCTTTGACGGCGAAACGGCTATGATGTTTAAGGCATTGACGGCAGGAGATAAGTCTTCATATTCCAAAAAACTTGCCGACAAAATGAGTGTCGCGGGTATAAGTCATATTGCAGCTGTTTCGGGCTTGCATGTGTCGATTCTTTCGCTGACGCTATATAATCTTCTATGTAAGAAAAACAGAATTATTGCAACGGTGTTGTCTCTTGGTTTGGCTGTTCTGTTTGCTCTTGTAACCGGTGCATCGCCGTCAACCCTAAGAGCAACGTTGATGTTTGCAAGCTATATTTTCTCAAAAATGTCTGTTCGAGAAAACGATTCGGTTACATCGCTTTGCTTTTCGGCAATGATTTTGACAGCATTAAACCCGTATGTTATATACGACTGGGGATTTATTCTTTCGTTTTTGAGTGTGCTGGGAATATTGATATTTTACGCACCGATTAATAAATCTCTCAAATTTTTGCCGAAATTTCTTGCGGAATCAATTGCAATGACTTTGTCTGCTCAAATAATGACGCTGCCGGCGTTGACAAATATGTTCGGAAAGATTTCGGTGTATTCGGTTGTCGCAAACATTATTGTCTCGGTGTTTTTTATGGCGACGCTTTGCATGTGTATCGTTTTGGTTCCCATATCGGCATTTGGATATGTCAACTCTTTTGTAGCGATGATAACGGGCGTTTTGATTGATGCGGTTGTGAATGTAGCCGGACTGTTTTCCGTGCTGCCGTTTAATGTTATCTATGTCGATGCGTTTAACGTGTATGAACATATTGTCTATTATATCGCAGTCGGAATTTTTTTGTTCAGAAAACAAATCTGGGAGTACTTACTGTCGGCTGTTATGATGATTTGCATTGCGGTATTGATTTTCGGCGCGTATTTTGATAATGTGCGAATAAGAGAAACGGTTTTGGCAAACGATTCTCTCTTGATGCAAAAAGACAGAACGGTTTTGCTTGCACGTGATAATTTGTTTGATGTTTATTCTGACTTGAAAGAAAATTATTCGGCAGATGAAATTAATTATTTGGTTGTGAGTGAAGATGTAAAACTTGATTCGACCGTACTTTCGGATATAAAAAATATTTCCGAAACGGTTTTGTTATACGTCCCTGAAAATATGTCGGAAGAGGCAGGAGTAATTATGGCAAAGCGGAACGGGTACGAAATAAAAACGTATTCTTCCTCAGATGAAAACTTGCATGATTTTGCCGCAAATTTAGCAAAGAAAAAGACGAATTAAAACATCATTCGGATTTTGATGTGTATACAATAATAACCGTAATAGTATAAGATTGAAAAAAGCACACAAAAAAACTCAGCGATATGTTACTTATCGCTGAGTTTTTTGACTGTCACAAACATAAAAAGTTCGGATAATAAATGGTGACCCTACGGGGACTCGAACCCCGGTCTTCGCCGTGAGAGGGCGACGTCCTGGACCGCTAGACTATAAGGCCGAATTCAAATTACTTTTTTATAATACCACAAATTTCGAGTTTTGTCAATACAGAAAATTTAAGTTTATTTTTGTATATAATACACAAAAATCAAAAGAATTAAAATTTATTGTTGACAATAATGCACAAAGGTGTTATATTGTAATTGAGCAAAGGAAACAGATAAAAAGATAAAGCCGAATGAATCGGCTAAGGGAATTTGCGAAAAGGAGTTTTTAGTATGAGGATGATCAGAGCAGTTAGGTAAGTAATCCCGAAGAATAGTGAAGGATGTGCTTGGAAATGAAAATGATCAGAGCGGTATACTTTAACAGAGAATAATTGATGGAGGACGGTCCGATGGGTCAGTTTTGATTGTCCGAGTTGATATCATAGAGTGTTGTGGTGCCGACTTGGATAGAGGCACAATTGAATAAAGGGTTTTCGTTTCGCACGGAGGATGGAGAAAATGTTAAAATTCATTTCAGTGAAACAGAGAGTACGTATCTTATTAAATCCGGGTGTGTAGGAGGATTTTCCATTGAACAGTTAATTGATGGCAACCACTACTTTATAGTTTAAATTTGAGTTTAGATAGAGATTACGGAATGTTATCGTGAGACGAAAACGAGTTGAATGATGAAATAATTTAATATTGATATATAGAAGCCGACAGTTTTTTCTGTCGGCTTTTGCATTGCATCGGTATACATGTGCGAATCTTTCAATCAATGAAAAACGAGTTTGATAAGGCTATATGAACTGTTTTATAGTAGTTTTGCGAAAAATACAAATAATAATTTTATCATATAAGCTTGCCTTATCGTCATCAAAGATTGCGGAAGAGGAAAGCGTTGGAAAAGCTTTTTTAAATCGAAAGGAACGATGTTATGTGTACCGCGATAATGTATAAAGCAAGAGACGGATATTTCGGAAGAAATCTTGATTTGGAATATTCGTATAGTGAGCAAGTTGTAATTGTGCCGAGACGATTTGTATTTGATTTTACAAACGGGGAAAAGTCAAACAAACATTTTGCGATTATCGGTATGGCTTATGTGAAAGACGGCTATCCGCTCTGTTATGATGCTGTCAATGAATACGGAGTTGCAATTGCGGGGTTGAATTTTCCGAAAAATGCATACTATCACGAAAAAGCCGACGGAAAAACAAATATTTCACCATTTGAATTTATCCCGTACGTTTTATCAAAGTGCAAATCGTTGAGTGAAGTGAAAGCGCTTCTTGAAAATGCAAATTTGGTAAACATTCCGTTTTCGGATACGCTTCCCTTGTCACCGTTACATTGGATAATTTCGGATGATAAAACTTCGTTAACTGTCGAGAGCGTAAAAGACGGAATAAAAATTTTTGAAAATACTGTGGGAGTTCTGACCAATAATCCTTCGTTTGAGATGCAAATGTT
>CAZRYW010000070.1:0-8039 GCA_964604405.1 uncultured Oscillospiraceae bacterium | reverse complement strand
AACCTATAAACGAGCCGAAAGCGCCGTCTTCCGCCATCTTTGCACCGTTAAACGTTACAAACTCCGCAAAATACTTCAGTATCCATCCGCCTATAACAGTGTAATACGTCAAAATGATAGAGGGTACCAAAAATGTCAAATGACCTACCCATCTCCATTTTTTACTGATTGCACCGTAAGCGTTTCCGGCGTTCATTCCGGTTTTTCGACCGATTGCAATATCCGTCATCAAAAGTGCAAATCCAAAGAGCAACACAAGTGCTATATACACAATAATAAACAATCCGCCGCCATGCTTTGCCACAAGATTGGGAAATCTCCAAATGTTCCCCAACCCTACTGCGCTCCCCGCTGCCGCAAGCACAAACCCCAGCGAGCCGGAAAAGCTGCTTTTTTTCTGCTGTTCCATTTTCTCTCTCCATTCGTTTTATATAATCCATACTACTATACCATATATTAACACAAAAATCAACAAAAACCGCTCTTTTGTTGACATATTTCGCATTTCGGAATATAATAAACTCATCTTTATCGTTTTAAGGAGACTACAATGCCAAACATAATTCACATAACCGATTTTAACGACCCTCGATTGGATGTTTACGCACGTTTAACCGAAGCCCAACTTTTAAACCGAGAATTTCCTCAAAAAGGTATTTTCATTGCCGAAAGCCCCAAAGTTATCGAAAGAGCCTTGGATGCAGGCTACGAGCCCGTTTCGATTCTTGTCGAAACAAGCTGTATCAAAGGTGAAAGCGAATCCGTTTTGCAAAGAGTCGGCGACATTCCCGTATTTACCGCTCCCATGGACGTTTTAAAAAATCTCACAGGCTATCTTTTGACACGCGGACTCTTGTGCGCCATGCGACGCCCGCCCTTAAAACAAGTCGGCGATGTCATTTCCGATGCCAAACGCATCGTCATTCTCGAAGACGTCATGAACCCCACAAACGTCGGTGCGATTTTCCGTTCGGCTGCCGCCTTGGGAATGGACGCCGTGCTTTTGACCCCGGGTTGTTCAAACCCTCTGTATCGACGCAGCGCCCGTGTCAGTATGGGCACGGTTTTCCAAATAGACTGGACCATCCTCCCCACTTGGGACGACTCAGCCAAAGAGTTTCTTAAAAATGCGGGATTCAAAACGGTTGCGATGGCACTTTGCGATTCTTCCCTTCCCATTGACTCTCCCATATTAAAAAGCGAGGAAAAGCTCGCCGTCATTTTGGGGACGGAGGGCGACGGGCTTCGCCAAAGTACAATTTCCTCCTGTGACTACACGGTTAAAATACCGATGTACCACGGTGTCGATTCATTGAACGTTGCCGCAGCTTCCGCCGTTGCCTTTTACGAACTCAAAAAGGAAAACTGACCATTCTTTCCTAAATTTGCAAAACCGATTTAAATGAGTTTCCCGCTCAATTAAATCGGTTTTTTTCACATTGCCGCATCAAGCATGTTTTCAATAAAAATTCCGTATCCCATGTCAGGTTGATTCACGAGAACATGCGTTACGGCACCAATCAGCTTTCCGTCCTGTATAATCGGGCTGCCGCTCATCCCCTGCACTATACCTCCCGTTTTCGAAAGCAACTCCTCGTCCGTTATTTTTATACAGATTCCTTTCGAGGGATTTTTGCTTTTCGTCGCCACTCTGACAATTTCCGCTTCGTAATCTTTCGTATTTATTCCGTCAAGGCTCACTCTGATGTATGCCTTGCCTTTTTTTATATCGTTTTTATGTCCCGTTTTGACAAATTCGCCTTCCGCATCCGTTACCGCCGTTCCGAAAATTCCCTCATTCTTGTTTTTCGTTATATAACCGATGATCTCCGCATCTTGATAAAACACTCCTTTCAACTCTCCGGGCTCGCCCTTTTCGCCTTTTTCGATACCGCTTATTTCGCATTTTTCAATACTCCCTTTCAACACTTCAAACCTCACTCCCGTGTCCACATCGCTCACGGCATGTCCCAACGCTCCGAACGTCTTGCTTTTCGGATCAATATAAGTAAGCGTCCCGACTCCCGCCGTACTGTCTCTCACCCAGAGTCCGATTTTTTTCACATTATCATATTCGCTTATTTGCGGCAAAACGTTGATTTCAGTCGTCGCATCTCCTCGCCTTATTTCTAGCACAATCTCCCCCTCGCTTTCTGCGATTTTTTTCGCAAACTCTTCGGGAGAGCCCACTTTTTCCGAGTTGATTTTCTCTATCACATCTCCCGATCTTATTCCCGCCTTTTCAGCCGGAGATATTTCGTTTTCGCTGATTTTCCCCGTTGCGACAACAACCAAACCGTCCGAATACAACCTTATCCCGACAGCTTGTCCGCCCAAAATCACTTCATCATCGTCCAAAACCTTCACCGTAACCGCCTTGTACGGTATTCCCAAAAACGTAGCCGACGCACGATAGTCCCCGCTCTTTCGGGGAACTATTGCGTCATGAATCGTCTCTACACAGTCATCTTCAAATATTATCTTCGACACGTCTTCGCTTTTCCATGTTCTGTCTTTATACAAAATCAAAGTATCGGGCACGCTCACATATGCCCACACAAAGCTTAACGCCAACACAATCGCACAAACTATTCCTATTGCTCTTGCCTTTTTCATTTATAAAATCCTTCCACATAGGAAAGAATAATTTATTGTCCTATGTACTCATCGAGACTCAAGAACTCATATCCCGCTCTTCTCGCATCATCAATAATATCTCCGAGTGCATTTGCATTGTCGCAGCTCACGGCATGCAGCAACAACACACATCCCGAATGTATATTTTCCATCGTTTTATTATAGGCATAATCTTTCCCCCGCTGTCTGTCACGATACCAATCGTCATACGCAAACGACCAAAAAACGTTTTTGTACCCCAACGAATCAACCACCGCCAGGCTCTGTTCGCTGTAGCTTCCCTCAGGCGGTCTGAAATATTTCATATGTTTTCCGTATTTTGCATAAAACGCACGATCCAAACTCAAAACCTCTTCCTCAATTTTTTCAACGGATTCGATTTTCGGCACACACGGATGATTCATCGTATGATTCCCCACGATGTGCCCCTCGTCAATCATCCGTCTTATCAACTCGTCTTCCTTTTTCAAATAATCTCCCGTAACAAAAAATGCCGCTTTCACACCTTTGTCTTTTAACACATCGAGAATTTTTCCCGTTTGACCGTTTTCGTACCCCTCATCAAATGTAAGATACAAATATTTTTCCTCTTCCGACCCCATGTATATACATCCGTATTTATCCATCATTTCCTTTTGTTCGTCCGTAAACTCAGGTCTATCGGGTGCTTTACGTCTCATTCCCCAACCTTTTTTCTCTCTCGACAAATTCTCCAAATAACTTTTTTCAAAAAACACCCACTCGCTTTTTTCCTCCGTCATTTCCTCTGTGCTCTCCGTCGCCTCTTTTTGCACTCCCGCACATCCCGACAAAACCACACACAAAAGTATTACGATTAATTTTAACAACAAAAAAACACCCCGTATTTATAATACGAGGTGTTTACAAAATTATTCACAAAAATTACTTTTCTTCTTTGCTCTTCCAAAATGCCCAGAATGTGGGAGCAACAAACAAAGACGAATAAGCACCGCATACGATACCTACAATGATGGGAAGAGCGAACTCACGAATAGAAGTTACACCCAACACATAAAGTGCACCGATTGTGAAAAGTGTCGTAAGCGAAGAGAACAATGTTCTCGTGTAGCTTGTTGTGATAGACTTGTTTGCGATTTCATCGCAAGAAGCCTGTCTCATAAACTTGGAATTTTCACGAACACGGTCAAATACAACGATAGTTGCGTTGATGGAATAACCGATAATCGTAAGAACTGCCGCAATAAAGCTTGTGTTCATTGTGTGCTGGAACAAAGCATAGAAACCGAACATCAAAATTACGTCATGAGAGAGGGCCATTACAGCACAAACACCGCTCTTGAAGTCGAAACGAATACTGATGTAAACAAGCATGAGCACAATAGCGATAACAACAGCCTTAAACGTATCCGCAATAAGACGAGAAGATGTTGTACCCTTAACAGAGTTGATGCTTGTGATAACTCTTTCAATTTCTTCTTCGGCAGCAACCTCCGTTGCTTCTTCAATTGCAACATCTGTTGCGATTTCTGTTGTTTCTTCAAAAACAACTTCCGTAACTTCTTCCGTTGCCAAAACAACATCTGTTACATCTTCGATTTTATCTTCGCCCTTAAAGTAAGCTTCAATGCTTTCTTCAAGAGTGATCTGTTCGCTGTCCGTAAGAACGCTTGTCTTGAGAGACAAACCTTTGCCGCCGTTAAGAGACTGTACCTGAGCGTCAGCTTCGGCATTAACAGCCTTAACAAGACCTTCCATATCATTTTCGAGAGCATCGTTATATTCGAAACCTTCGGGAAGTGCGTCAATATTAAACGTTGTACCGCCTGTAAAGTCAATACCCAAATTGAAACCTCTGACTGCCATCGACAAAACAGAAGCCACGATAAGGACGATAGAAATTATAAAAAATACTTTTTTATTTGCACAAGGATTTTTAAACATTATGCGTCCCTCCTTTTCGATGCACCGTACATCCACGGATTTTTAATACCAAAGCCAACCATCATCTTGAGAAGGAACTTTGTGAGCAATACTGCCGTAATAAGGCTGACAACAACACCGATGAAAAGTGTTTCCGCAAAGCTCTTGATTGTACCTGTACCGAAGAAGTAAAGCACAACGCAAGTGATGAGAGTTGTTACGTTGGAGTCGATAACGGCTGTAAGCGCACGCTTAAATCCGGAATCAACGGATGCGCCCACGCTCTTGCCTGCACGAAGCTCGTCCTTAATTCTTTCGAAAATAACAACGTTTGCGTCAACTGCCATACCGATAGAAAGGATAACACCGGCAATACCGGGAAGTGTAAGTGTTGTAACATAAGGAATATTTCTGTAGAAACCTGTCATAATAAGGCAAACAACAGAAACATAAGTAATAAGCGATACGTCTGCAACCAAACCGGGAAGACGGTAAACCAAAAGCATGAAAATCATAACAATAATCATACCGATCAATGCAGCAAAGACAGAAGAAGAGAATGCTTCCTGACCGAGTGTTGCACCGATAGTCTGCTGTTCCGCAACTCTGAGAGAGAACGGAAGTCTACCCGAGTTAATTACGTTTGCAAGATTTTCCGCTGTTTCCTGATCGAAATCACCTGTGATAACACAGCTGTCCGAGTCGATAACTTCGCTTACTCTGGGCATAGAGTAGGGAACTCCGTCCAAGCAAATCGCAATGTAGTTCATGCCGGAAGATGTGAGTGCAACTGCGTTTTCCGTAGCCGTCTTAAATGCTTCCTGACCTTCCTTTGTGAGCTGGAGCTGAACCATGTAGCCCTGATTGCCCATAGAGTCCAACTGACCGAAAGTTGCAACAGCTTTCTTAACGTGTTCGCTGTCACCTTCCATAACAACTTCTCCGTTGGCGTTCATAAACTGGAGAGCCGCAGTCTGACCGATAAGTTCAACCGCTTCGTTCGAATCGTTCACGTCGGGAAGCTCCACACGAAGAGAGTAACCACCCTGCTGAGCGATTGTAGCTTCACTCTGACCGATACTGTCAAGTCTCGCTCTGATAATACCTTCGGCAGCCGCTACCTGCTCTGCCGTAACTTTGTCAACGTCTTCAACATCGGGTTCAAACACGATATAGCTGCCGCCGACAAGTTCAAGTCCCTGCTTAACGCCCAATTCCGCGTCGTCAATAGCGGGAATTCTGAAACTGCCGATTGATACATCGCCGAATACAGCAACCGCCATAGCAACGATGATAATCATAACCAGCGCAAATGAAATAATGTTTTTTGCTTTCATTTGTTTTTCCTCCTTGTAATTTATGTTATTAAATAACTAACTTATATTATATAAATTTTATCCCTTCAAGTCAAGTTTTTTTAGACTTTTCGCCTCAAAGATACAATTTATTCTTCGTCCAAAGCTTCACGTGCTTTAATCGCAATCGCACATTCCACTCTCTTCTTTTCCATTTCGCAAGCAATCTTGTAAGGCTTGTTGATTGAACCGTTCATGCTGATTGCATTTGCCGCACAACCGCCCGAGCAATAAAATCTCGCCCAACAGTTACCGCAATCCTCTTTCGTATAGATATTGCTCTTCACGAAAACATCACGAATATCTTTGTCAACCACGCCTTCGAAAACATCGCCCATCTTATACTTGGGGTCGTTAACAAACTGATGGCACGGATAAATATCGCCCGAGGGAGTAACCGCCGCATATTCGTGACCCGCACCGCATCCGGAAAGCATCTTGTACGCACACGGACTCTCATGCAAGTCTATCATATAATGGAAGAAATTAAACCACTTGCCGTTCTTTCTCGATTCGAGAATTTTTTCCGCCAAACGGTCATATTCTTCAAAGATGCGAGGCAAATCTTCCTCACGCAAAGCGTAATCTTCTTCCTCTTTCGCAACAACGGGTTCAACGCTTATTTGTTCAAATCCCAAATCCGCCAAATGCATAACATCTTCGCTGAAATCGAGATTATCACGTGTAAACGTACCTCTCACGTAATAATTTTCCTGATTGCGACTTTCGGCAACCTTTTTAAACTTGTCCACAATCGAATCATAGCTGCCCGAACCGTCAACTCTCACTCTTACCTTATCATGAACTTCTTTTCTTCCGTCGATTGAAAGCACAATATTGCCCATGTTTTCGTTTATGTATTCAATCTTTTTGTCATCGAGCAAAATGCCGTTCGTCGTGATTGTAAAACGGAAATTCTTATCGTGCTTCTTGCCCTCTTCTTTTGCATATTCGGTAATTTCTTTTACCACTTCAAAATTCATCAAAGGCTCGCCGCCGAAATAGTCGATTTCAATGTTTCGTCTCGAACCGCTTTCTTTTATTACAAAATCAATCGCCTTTTTGCCGACTTCCGCACTCATTATTTCACGTTTGCCCATATATTCTCCGCCGTGAGCAAAGCAATAGCGGCAACGAAGATTGCAGTCATGCGCTATATGAAGACAAAGTGCTTTTATAACGGATTTCTTCTCCTTGTGTTCAACAAGTGATTTGTAGATATCCTTCGTGAAAAGCTGGTTCTTTTCACGAAGCTCGAAAAGTTCTTCAAAAGCTTCTTTATGCTCTTTTTCAAAGCAGCCCGCCTCTTTTGCGGCATTTTCGTCAAACTCTCCGTCTTCATTGAAAAAGTCCAGCATACGGTATGAAATATCATCCAAAACATGCACACTTCCGCTGCACACGTCAAGCGCACATTTCACGCCCAGATTTTCAAATTTATGTACCATTATTTCATCTCCTATACAATATAAAATCTCAGGAACGTTCCTGAGATTTTATCATCGTCTTAAAAATCAAGCTTAAAGCCGGATTATCTGCCGCGCTTTCCCTTCTTTTCGCACTTCTGGTTAGCAACTGTGCAAGAAGTCTTACAAGCGCTCTGGCAAGATGTCTGACATTCGCCGCAACCGCCGTTTTCAACGCTTTTGGAAAGGTTAGCTTCATTCAAAGTCTTAACGTGCTTCATAAAAAAGGTCCTCCTTATAAAATCGGAATACTCCGAATATAGTATTTATTATACTATAGCACATCTTCCGATAAATTGCAATCTTTTTTTCACCTTTTGGACATATTAATTCCCACTATACCTCCCGCCATACCAATAAGAGCACAAAAACCGACGGTTTTTGCGGTTGCTGCGGTAAAGCTCACTCCGCCGAAAAGCACACACCCCAAAAGATATACCCCAAGCATATACAATCCGCCGGAAACCGCTCCCGTCAAAAATCCTTTTTTACCGGTCTTTGCCGCCGACAACATTCCCGCCGCAAAAACCGACAAATAATTCAACACATATACACATCCCGTCACGGTTTCTTCCGGAAGCGGAGTATAACAGACAACAAGTGCCAAAATCGCCATCAGTATAACCGTCACCAAAAAAGCCGTTATTACCGTTTTCAATATTTCCCCGACAACCGTTAT
>CAZRYW010000069.1:0-8151 GCA_964604405.1 uncultured Oscillospiraceae bacterium | reverse complement strand
AGTCGTTCGGTTTGCTAAATGCAAACATCGAACGACGGTAACACCAAGGGGAACAATCTCGCAAAAACAAAACCCACTCATTCCATACAGAAAAGTCTACTTCAATCTTCGCCCTGCGAGGCCGTTTGGGGTCCGGGGAATCGGAACCCCGGTGCTTTTGGTACTTTTGGCATCAAAAGTACATTACCCGTCACACTCCTGTGACACCTTCCACGACATTGCCTATATTGAACCACACCACTATGGCGTGGTTTTTGTCCACGCAAAAAACCGCCGTCACTTGACAGCGGTTTTCTTCGGTGCTTCATTTTTTTCAAATCGCACCGTATTTTTTATTCAATTTCAAATTAATACATTCCGCCGCCCATTTGAGCCTGTGCCGCAGCCGCAGCAGCCGCTGCCGCAGCGTCAGCTTCCTTGGGTTTATCCGCAACCAAGCTTTCCGTTGTAAGAACCATGCTTGCAACACTTGCGGCATTGCAAAGTGCGCTTCTTGTTACCTTTGCGGGGTCAACAATACCGTCTTCGATCATGTTAACATACTTGTCTGAAAGTGCGTTATATCCTACGCCCTTTTCGGCATTTTTAACGTTTTCGACAACAACCGCACCTTCAACGCCTGCGTTAGCGCAAATCTGCTTAACGGGCTCTTCCAATGCTTTGAGCACAATCTTCGCACCTGTCTTTTCATCGCCGTCCAATGTTTCTATCATTTCGGCAAGAGGATTGATAATATTGATATAAGCCGTACCGCCGCCCGCTACAATACCTTCTTCGACAGCGGCCTTTGTCGCATTGAGTGCGTCTTCGATACGAAGCTTCATTTCCTTCATTTCCGTTTCCGTAGCAGCACCTACTTTGATAACGGCAACACCGCCGGAAAGTTTTGCAAGTCTTTCCTGCAATTTTTCACGATCGAATTCGCTTGTCGATTCGTTGTATTCCTTGCGAATCTGACCTACTCTGTCGCTGACAGCCTGAGCATCGCCGTAACCGTCAACGATAACCGTGTTTTCCTTGCCAATCTTTACCTGATGTGCACGACCGAGCATATCCATCGTTGTTTCCTTGAGTTCGAGACCGAGTTCATCGGAAATTACCGTACCGCCCGTCAAAATAGCGATATCCTGAAGCATTGCCTTTCTTCTGTCGCCGAATCCGGGAGCCTTAACGCCGACACATGTAAATGTACCTCTGAGCTTGTTTACAACAAGTGTTGTAAGAGCTTCACCTTCGATATCTTCGGCAACAATCAAGAGCTTTGCGCCGCTCTGTACAATCTGTTCCAAAAGAGGCAAAATATCCTGAATGTTCGAAATCTTTTTATCTGTAAGAAGAATAAACGGATCTTCCAAAACAGCTTCCATCTTCTCCGTATCCGTTACCATATAGGGAGAAAGATATCCTCTGTCAAACTGCATACCCTTTACAACTTCTTTTTCCGTTTTGCTTGTCTTTGATTCTTCAACCGTGATAACACCGTCTTCGCCGACTTCTTCCATAGCGTCCGCAATCAATTCGCCGACGGTTTCATCGGCAGCGCTGACAGCCGCAACACGTGCGATATCCTTTTTGCCGTTAACCTTTTCGCTGTTTGCCTTTATGGCTTCAACACAGAAATCAACAGCTTTCTGAATACCTCTTCTTACAACCATGGGGTTTGCGCCTGCCGCAACATTTTTCAATCCCTCACGCACAAGTGCCTGAGCAAGCAGAGTTGCCGTTGTCGTACCGTCGCCTGCGATATCGTTAGTCTTCGACGCTACTTCACGGATAAGCTGTGCGCCCATGTTTTCAAAAGGATCTTCCAATTCGATTTCTTTTGCAATCGTAACACCGTCGTTAGTGATAAGCGGTGCACCGAACTTCTTTTCCAAAACAACATTTCTACCCTTGGGTCCGAGAGTTACCTTTACTGTATCCGCAAGCTGATTAACGCCTCTTTCAAGTGCTTTTCTTGCGTTTTCACCGTATAAAATTTCTTTTGCCATAACCTATCATTCCTTTCTTTCAGTCGATAAACAAATCAGGCCAATTTAGCAAGAATATCGGACTGCTTAACAATCTTGTATTCAACGCCGTCAATCTTTACTTCCGTACCTGCATACTGCGAAAGTATAACCTTGTCTCCTACTTCAACTTCCATCTTGATTTCCTTGCCGTCAACCACACCGCCGGGGCCTACCGCAACAACATCGGCATACTGAGGCTTTTCTTTTGCGCTTCCCGTCAAAACAATGCCGCTCTTTGTCTGGCTTTCTTCGGCTTCGGCCATCTTTACGACCACTCTGTCAGCTAATGGTTTAATTGTCATTTTGTATTACCTCCTAATATTTCAATGAGAGTTGTTAGCACTCTCTCGTTGTGACTGCTAACATAATAACACACCCGTTTTCCATTTTCAACCCCTATTTAATATTTTTACCACTAATTTAAACTTTTGTTCATATTTTTTAACTTTCTATACATATTTATGTACAAAAGGAGTGACAATATGATAAAAACTGAAATCGAATTAAAAAGTCTCAATTCCTTCGGGATAGCAAAAGCATATGTCGATGAAAAATCCGTCACGGTAAAGGTATACGGTGTATCGGGCTGTCTCAAAGCGTGGCTTACAGGCAAAAACACCGTAGAACTCGGCAATCTTGTCAACGGAACAATTTCCAAACAAATCGACACCTCTTTGTATGACGGAATTCTTTTAACCCAAAGCGGCAGGCAGATGTTTTACGGCAAACTTGCTTCCGCCTCAACCTCACCCATTGAAAAATCCGACTCGATAACAAGTTTCAACGACGGCTTCACATGGCGAGAAATAACAACACGAAAGTTCCCGTCGGAATCTCTTTCCGTTCGCTACATACTAAGTCACAAATGTTTTTACAACGCATTTGTAACCCACGGCAAATACTACTACGGAACCAAGGACAATCTTTCAGCCGTCGCAATCGAATGTGATATCAAAAAAGAGCCTCACCCTTTCGTTCATCTGTCGGCATATTCGGTATATTACAAAGGCTACATGATAGTTTTAACCGACGGCAAAAACTTTTTAAGCTATGAATATCCCTCCGACAATCGGCAATAATAACAAAAAAAGAGCGGAGGTGACCACCATGGTAAATGTTTCCCTAAAAGAATTATATATTATAGAAAATCGACTCGAAAACGAAAAAATGCTCATCGAAAAATACCATTCGTGTGCCGATGAATTTGTCGGCACTCCTTTCGGCGACAAACTCGCCGATATTGCCGCTGTTCACCAAAAGCACTACAACACGCTTTTGGGATATTTAAGATAACAATCGGAGGATAACAATGAACAAAACAGATTTAATACATGAGCTTCAAACCCTGCAAAAACACTCGGGATGCGAATACTATAACCATGCGTCCGAATGTACAAATCCCAATCTGAGAATAGATTTTCTTGCAATTGCCCGCGAAGAATGTGATATCATAGATTGGCTCAATTACGAGACAGACAAATCTCTTGCTTCTCCCATAACTTATCCCGACGAAGAGTGTGTCGCAAACGCATATCGAAAATACTCCGCTCTCTGACTAAAAAACCTCGGTTTGCTTATTGTGCAGACCGAGGTTTTTTTAGTCAGAAATATTAAATTTAAAAGTCCCCGCATCGTTATGATTTTCATTTGCCACCCAATACACATTTCCGTTTGTCATATTGTACACAACCGAATGTACCGTTATCGAATTCATATCATCGTTATCCCATTTTCGTCTTCCCACACTCAAAAGTATATCCATCGCTTCCGCCTCATCTTTTACAACCCCGTTTATACTTCCGAGTTCTTTTGAAATTTTTTCATATCTGTCCAGACCTTTCATCCTGCTTTTCTCACCCGAATAATATCCGTCTTTCAAAACAAAATTCGTAACGCATTGGTATTTTTCATCGTTAAATCGAACAATCAATTCTCGCTTTTTTCCGTCATTGTCTGTTTTGTCAGTCTCTCCCACCCATTCGAGCACGGCACTTTTTCCCGTTTTGTCGGCAACCATATAGTGATACGATGTATTTGCGCTGTCATGCAAATCATATTTTTTCACCAGCTCCACCGCTTCGTCAACGCTTCCCGCATAATCCAAAATCAGTCTCAGCATCGTCGTACTCGTTATATCGGGTTTTTCGGTTCTTTGGTCTGTGGCAACCGTTTTTCCGTCCCCTTGATAAGTCATATAAATTCCGCAGCATACGCCCTTTTCGTTCATGCCGTCAAGCGGTGCATACACCGCCGCCAACGAAGATATTTTATCATACCAAGATTCTATTCCCTTATCGTTGTCTATCCCCAAAAACTGCAAATCAACCGTAGAAACGCTTGCGTATCTACCCTCGCTTTTTTCGGTAAAAACAATAGCCGTGTTCGTCTTTTTAAAATCGTAGTTTCTCGCAAAAAGCTTGTCCCCGTTTTCTTTTTCCGCCGTAAACGACGAGCATGCAATATCACTTTCTTCTATTTTCATCGGAATAATTCCTTTTGTTATTTTTTCGGTTATAAAACCTATCAGCTCCTTGTCGTCTTCTGCGCCTCCCGATTCCAAGAATTCATCAAAATAATAATCTCCCTTATATTTTATCACATACACGCTTCCGTCTTGATGAGCGTCGTTTCTTTGCGATATTTCGCATATACTCGCAATCGTTGCGATTTCGTTTTTCCAAATTGCGACAAATGTTCCCGATGCGAAAGCTGCAATCAAAACAATTGCCGCGAAAATTATCAAAATGTTTTTTCTCACTCTTTTTGCCATTCGATTCCTCTCTATCTTAAAAACATACGTATAAGCTTTTCATTAAACTTTGTAAACGGTTGATAGCGCATCGGCAAATCAATTTGCGTTTTTTTGTCCACAATACTTTTTTCGTGACTGAAAGTGTCAAATCCGTATTTTCCGTGATACGCCCCCATTCCGCTTTCTCCCACTCCGCCGAATCCCATTCGGCTTGTCGCAAGATGAATCACCGTATCGTTAACGCACCCGCCTCCGAAAGAGCACCTTTTTGTCACCGAATCTATATTCTTTTTGTTCGAAGAAAAAATATAAAGTGCCAAAGGTGACGGATGCGAATTTACAACGTCTATCACCTCTTCAATATTTTCAAACTCAAGCACGGGCAATATCGGTCCGAAAATTTCTTCTCCCATCACCTTATCTTCCCACGTAACGTTATCCATAACCGTAGGTGCGATTTTCAGTTTTTCCGCATCGCCAAAACCACCTATGGCAACCTTTTTTTGCTCTATCAGTCCCATCACTCTGTCAAAATGTTTTTTGTTTATCATTCTCGGATAATTTTCGTTTTCCGTCCCTTTTCCCAACTGAATACCGATTTCTCTTTTCAAAGCCCGTATCAATTTACTCTTCACATTTTTATGGCAAACAACATAATCCGGTGCAACACACGTCTGCCCCGAATTCAAATATTTTCCCCACACAATTCTCCTTGCGCTAAGTGCTATATCTGCGCTTTCGTCTACGATACACGGACTTTTCCCGCCGAGTTCAAGAGTCACGGGTGTCAAAAATCTACTTGCTTTTTCCAAAACAAGTCTTCCCACCGTTTTCCCTCCCGTAAAGAAAATATAATCGAATTTCTCTTCCAAAAGGCAAGCGTTTTCTTCTCTTCCGCCCTCTATAACGCATACATATTCTTCCCCGAAAGCCGATTTTATCAACTCACTTATTACACGGCTTGTATTTTCCGAATATGCACTCGGCTTTAAAACAACGCAGTTCCCCGCAGCCATTGCGTCAACCAACGGCTCCATCGACAACAAAAAAGGATAATTCCACGGGCTCATCACCAAGCATACTCCGTAAGGCGATTTTTTCACATAGCTTTTCGAGGGAAACTGTGCCAACGGCGACAAAACACGCTTGTCCCTTGCAAACGATTTCAAATGCCGAATCATATAACTTATTTCCGACAAAACAAGTCCCGTTTCGCACATATAGCTTTCAAAGCACGATTTCCCCAAATCCAGCTTTATCGCCTCGCTTATTTTATCTTCGTTTTCTTCAATAACTCTTTTCAGTTTTTTCAATGCATCCGTTCTGTATTTTATATCATATGTTTGACCGCTTTTAAAAAACGTTCTTTGCTTTTCAACAATATTTTTTATTTCGTCTTTAGTCATGATTTTCCTCCATTACAAGGTAATACAATTTTTCGAGTTCTTTCGCATCTGCCAATTTCGGCACCGGATACAAAGGATTCGCTTCCTTGTCGGCATATTTTGCCAGAAGCGAAATATCTTCTTTGCATATTCCGCCTATTTTATCTCCGATTCCCATATTTTTGTTCATCTTTTTGATTTTTTCCGTAACAATGCGTGCCCCATCCTCGTATGAGCACTTTTTATCGCACAGTTTTGTATTCGTTGCGATTTCCCAAAGCTTTTTATATACGCTTTTTCCGTAAAATTCCAAGGTATACGGCAAAAGCACGGCATTGGCAAGTCCGTGAGGCGTATTGTATTTTCCGCCCAAAGAGTGAGCTATCGCATGACAATATCCCACATAAGACGTTGAAAACGCTCTTCCCGCCGCATAGGATGCATACAGCATGTTGCTCCTTGCGTCCTCGTCACTCGGATCGTTATACACTTTTTCGAGATTTTCAAAAATCAGTTTTATCGCAAGCAAAGCGTCTCTTCTCGTTCTTTTCGTTGTCGAACGTCCGATGTATGCTTCCACGGCATGAGTCAAAGCATCCATACCGCATGTTGCCGCAATACTGCTCGGCAACGATGCCGTCGTATCGGGGTCCAAAACTGCCACGGACGGTATCAGACAAAAATCGCTTATCGGGAATTTATGTCTTGTTTTTTCGTCTGTTATAACCATCGTGACAGTGACCTCGCTGCCGGTCCCGGCAGTTGTCGGAACAGAAATTAAAAAAGGAATTTTTTTGCGTATTTTCAAAATACCTTCCATTTTATCGACGGTTTTGTTTGACTTCGCAACACGTGCTCCCACGGCTTTCGCGCAATCTATTGCCGACCCTCCGCCGAACGCAACAAGCGAATCGTGACCGTCTTTCATATATATGCTTCTCGCTTCCTCAACATTCCCGATTGTGGGGTTCGAGACGGTTTTATCGTATATATCGTATCTCATGTTTTCTCTTTCAAAAGCTTTTATCATTTTTTCACACGCCGCCGTTTGGCGGATCGTTTTATCCGTTACGATAAGCGGATTTCCAAAGCCCTCTTTTTTCAATATCGACCCGATTTTCTCCACACTCGTGACAACAATCGGGTCTCGATACGGCAAAAACGGTATTGCCGCCTTAAAGCACAGCTGAAATGCCCTGCAATATATCTTTTTTACAAAATTCATATCGTTGCTCCGTTTCTTCGCAAATCTTTTCAAGATTCTTGACAATCATACCGAGTGCTCTGTAAAAAGTTTCTCTTTCATCCTCCGTAAGATTATCTCCAACCGCACAAACTATATTCTCAATTACTGTTTTTATCTCGTCAAAAACTTTTCTTCCCTCTTCGGTAACCGTGTATTTTGCTTTATATTTGCGTTCGTCATCTTGCAACACAAAGCCCTTTTCTTTCAAAAGGCTAAGCGATTTCGATACTCCCGCCTTGTCTTCCATGCATTTTTCGCAAAGCTCAGTCGCCGTCAATCCGTCCGGATGCTGCCCCAAATGAAAAAGGCACGTTACATTCGACGCTTTCAATCCGTACTCTCCCATTTCTTTTGATTTTATCTTGAGTATATATTTGTATGCCTGCGAAATATTGCGTGTAAATTCTTCAAATCTCAATATCATTTTAATCTCCCCTATTGTTGAGCCATCAACAATTTTTGTTTTATAATACCTTATTTTTGTTGACTTGTCAACAATTTTTTCATTAAATTCCCCATTCTAAATTTTTTTGCAATAAAAAACGATTTTTTTCAAAAAAAGTTGTTGACAAAAAGAATATAACCTGCTATAATAATTTTTGTCGTGAGAAACACGAATAAATATGCGAGAGTGGCGGAATTGGCATACGCGCACGTTTAAGGTGCGTGTGGGAGACCATGCGGGTTCAAGTCCCGCCTCTCGCACCATGGTGAGTATTCATATATGAATACTCACTTTTTTTACTTCAAAACATA
>CAZRYW010000068.1:0-8170 GCA_964604405.1 uncultured Oscillospiraceae bacterium | reverse complement strand
CCTTCTTTCCCAAACCTTTCGCTGTTACATTAAAAATATGTTTATCGACAGTCTGGAATAATTTTTTCGTTTTTGGCAATCCTTAAATTCAAGGGGGATTGACCATGACGAAAAAAAATCACAAAATCTATGCCGCAATTTCTCTGTGCGGAATCATTTGTTACTGCGCATTTCTCATCAAAACCGCCATAAGCAACGTTAACACCACCGAAGACAACGTTCCCGAAAACGAAACTCTCGCCACCGAAATTTACGAAGAAGAAAGCGTCGTTGCCGTGTCTGTACCTGCGCCGTCCGTTCCCGAGCTTTCGGAAGAAACCACATCGGAAGCCCTTTCTTCCGAAACCCCAAAAGACGGTTTTTCTCCGATTTATCCTATCAAAGGCGAAATTTTAACACCGTTTTCGCTTCGGCACACATACAGTAGCAAAACAGGAGATTGGCGTGCACACGGCGGAATTGACATAAAAGGCAAAATCGGAGATGCGGTTTGTGCAATCGAAGACGGTGCCGTTATCGGAGTGTATAACACACCCGTTTGGGGCAATGTTGTCGAAATCGATCACGGAGAATACGTCAGCATATATAAAAACCTCGATAACACCGCAGTCAAAGTCGGCGACAACGTTTTACGAGGCGATGTAATCTCACATATCGGCTCTTCATCACAGATAGAATCAGACACCGAGCCTCATCTGCATTTCGAAATAACTTATTACGGCGAAAGCTGCGACCCTTGCGAGCTGCTCGGTTGACTTTTCAACCGTCTTGTCGTATAATGAGCCCGAAAGGTGTGAATTACATGATTGATGTTGCGATTATAGGCGGCGGCCCCGCTGCTATGGGAGCGGCTCTCTATGCCGCCAGAAGCGGACTTTCCGTCACGATTTTCGAAAAAAAATTTATCGGCGGCCAAGCCGCAACCACTTACGAAATAGACAATTACCTCGGTTTTGCCGACAATCCGTCAGGCGGCGATTTGTGCATGAAAATGCAAGAGCACGTCAGCCGTTTCGGCGTCAATTTCCGCTACAACGACGTTAAAGAGCTGCACCTGGACGGCGATATAAAAAAAATCATCACATCGAAAAAAGAGTTCGAAGCCAAAAGCGTCATTTGTGCAATGGGTGCAACACCTTCTCACCTCACGGTTCCGGGCGAGAGCGAATTTTCGGGCAAGGGCGTGAGCTACTGTGCAACATGCGACGGCAACTTTTTCAAGGGCAAAACAGTTTGCGTTGTCGGCGGCGGTAACACAGCCGTCGAAGATGCCATCTATCTTTCCAATCTTGCCTCAAAGGTTTATTTGATTCACCGCAGAGATACATTTCGTGCCTCTTTTCATCTGATGGAAAAGCTCTCGGCTTGTTCTAATGTCGAGATATTAACAGAGAGTAAAATCACAAAAATCGAGGGTGATTCGACCGTGACGGGAGTTTGCGTCGAAAAAAACGGCGAAAGCTTCTCTCTTCCGACCGATGCCGTTTTTGTCGCAATCGGCATAACCGCCCAAACTTCTCTTGTCAAAGACTCTCTTATTCTTGAAAACGGATTTATCGTAACCGACGAGACAATGGCAACCTCAATCGAAGGAGTCTTTGCGGCGGGCGATATTCGCAAAAAGCCCCTGCGTCAGGTTATAACAGCCGTCAGCGACGGCGCAATAGCGGGTGAAGAGGCCGCAAAATACGTAAACATGCACAAAAGCTCCCTTTAAAGGAGCTTTTATTTTGTGAATTTTTCGTTAATATGTTGATTATTGCACTCAAAAATGTTAAAATATATACAAACTTTTTAAAGGAGAGAAAATTTTAATGAAAAAACTTTTAAGCATCCTCGTTGTGCTCGCTATGGTTCTCTCTGCGGTTCCCGCAATGGCACAAGAGGCATTCTTTGTCACCGTAAACGGCGAAGCGGTTGATTTTTCCGTTTCTCCGTTCAAAAAAGACGGTACCATTTACGTTCCCGTATCGGGCATTGCCCAAGCGCTCGAATGTCAAACGGCGTGGGACAACGATTCCCGCTGTGCACTCGTAACGGGCACCACCGTAAACGTCACAGTTCCCATCGGCGAAAAATGGGTAAAACAAGACAATATGAAACAAAGCATTTCCACGGAAAACATAATCCGAGACGATTATTCGTTCATGCCCGTTGATGCACTTTCTGTTTTCAATATTACATACTCATTCGATGACGAAACCGATACATTGCATCTTTCGGTGCCTCGTCTTCACGGAAAATACTATGTTATCCGCCACAAGGCAACAGGTCTTGTACTGATGCCCGAAGCGGCTCAGACAACCGACGGTCCGCTCATTCGTCTTGTCGAGCCCGACGGCAGCTTGGCACAGACATGGCAGTTTTTAACTCGCGGCGAAAATATTTACCGTCCCGTTAACCAAAAGAGCCTCCGCAGTATGGATATGCCCAACTGGCGTACCGACGAAGGTTTGGAGCTCATTCAGTACGGCAATACCGAGGGTACTAACCAATGGATAAGCCCCGTGCTGAATTCCGACGGTACATATCATTTTATCATGAATCATTCTCAGATGTACCTCGGTGCTACCGACAACAACACAATCGCTCAATATAACGACTACGACCCCGAACGTGACAGCTTTATCCTCTCCGAGGTTACGCTTTCCTCTTCATCCGAGGTCGAAAAAGTCGAGATAGAATCCGCCGATTCATTAAACGGCAAATTCGTAACCTTGAGAAATTCCGTCGGCGTTGTCGTTGCCGACACCAAAGATACAGACTGCAAAGTAAAAGTCGCAGACGCAAAAGATTTTGACGGCGAAGTTTGGCAAATTACAAAAGTCGAAGACGGCTACACGTTTACAAACAAGGATTCTTACCTCACCCTCACGGGCATAGGTGCGGGCGGCAACGTGCGTACACGCACTTCCACAGGCGATTCCGACCAAATTTATATTGCCGAACAAGCCGAAGATAACGGTTACTATTTAAAGAGCAAAAAATCGGGCTATTATTTGACCGAATCCTACTCTTCTCTCATCGAAACCGTTTTCAGAGGCGACAGCACACAAGTTTTCTTCTTTGATGAGCCTTTCTGCAATACATCTTCTTACGAGAAAGATACCTTGGGCGGCAAATTCTACAAAATAACACACAAAGAATCGGGCAAGGTAATGGGCATTCCCGAAGATGTTATCAAAACAAACGCCCTCGTTAAAGCACTCGACGACAACGACTCCGACACATCCGTTTGGGCGCTTGTCTCAATGGGCGGCGGAAAATACGTTATTTCCAACAAAGTTTCCATACAGTCTTTTGATGTTCCCAACGGCAAAAAAGACGAAGGTTTGGAAATAATTCAGTACGAATCCAACTACGGCTCCAACCAGATTTATTCTCTCGAACAGGTTGCCGACGGCGAATACAGAATCAAATGCCAAGTTTCCGACCTCTATCTCACGCTTACCGAGAACGATACCTTCGCTCAGTATGCAAAGCGTGACGATTCAAGCCAGATTTTCACATTCGAAGAAAAGGGCGAGAGCACAAAGAAAATGATAGGTGCCGCAATTCAGCCCTTCCTCATTCGAGGCGAAGACTTTGTAACGAGTGTCAAGCTTCAATGGAACGTCGTTTACGGTGCAACTCACTACGATATTTATCGCAAAACGGATGACGGCGAATTCGAATTTTTGACTTCGTCCAAAGGTCAGTTGATTGACGACTACGACTTAGAGCTCGGCAAAACATATACATATGCGGTATATGCCGTTGAAGAGGATACGATGATTGATTATGCCGTTACGGATTCATTTACACCCTATTCTCTTCCCGCCGACCTCACCGAAAGCACAAACCTCGATTCTTCCGATATAAAACGTCCCAACACTCTCCGTGCCAATGACGGCACATACTACCACTTCCAGCAATGGGGTATCGACGGAGTATCGGGATTCGGCAGAGTAATGATGCAAACAAGTAAAGACGATGTCACCTACACCGAATGGAAAGAGGTTCTCCGTTACGACGAAATTCTTTCTCACGAAACTTGTCAAAACTTCTCTCAATGCCGTTTTGAAAGCGTCAACTTCACATACAACTCCAAAGCGGACAAATTCGCATTTATTGCACATTTCGAAGCCGACGGCGGTTACGGCACGGCAATGATTTCACTTGCAACAATGAGCCCCGAAGACGAAAGAATGACTTTCCACGGAGCATACCGCCCCGAGGGCGATGACTGCCGAGACCTCAACGTATTTGTTGACAACGATTCCTCAGGTTATATCATTGCTGCGGCAAACAACAACGCAAATTTGGGCATTTACAAGCTCAACGAAGACTGGTCGGCAATCGAAGGCAGACTCTGCTTTGTAAGCATGTACAAGTGGCGTGAGCTTCCCAGCGTACTCAAAAAAGACGGCGTTTATTACCTCTTCTCTTCCGGTACGGCAGGTTGGTATCCCACACAAGGCATGGTTGCCACGGCAACTGACATGGCAGGTCCGTGGAGCGAATTAAAGCACGTGGGCAACACCACAACATTCTCTTCACAGTCGGGCACAATGTTCACTCTTCACGAAGGCGGCAACAACCACATCATGGCAACATACCGCTGGATGTTCGGTTGGCAGGATGCCACAACAAAGCAAACAACAAACCGTCGTTATCCCGTACAGGTGTCCAACGGATATGCGTTCTACGACTTCTTCGATGCACTCTTGTACAATTGGGAAAACGATGTATTGATTCCCGTTCAGACCGGCAGAATCCTTTCTTACGGTGTCGGTGTCAAAACAGAAGACACCGTAGGCTATGCCGTAGGCAATGCGGCAAACGACGCTCATTACCGCACAAGCTGGTACAAGAGCGAAAACGTATGGCCCTATACATGGGAAGCCGATCTCGGCAAAGTTTCTCACCTCACTCAGCTTCAGGTTTCGTGGCTCATCTGGAACGGTAGCGAACCTTATTACAACTACAAGCTCGAAGCAAGCGTTGACGGCGCAAACTGGACAACGGTTCTCGACAAAACTTCGGGTTATACAGACTACGGTTTCACTTGTGACAACATCTCCGGCTACGGCAGATATGTACGATTGACCGTCGAAAACGCAAAACCCCGCAACAGCTCAACAAATACATATCCCGCACAGCTCCAGGAAGTAAAAATTTTGGGCGAATAATTACAAAAAGATAACGAGCGTATCGAAAAATTCGACACGCTCGTTATCTTTTTGTTTATTTTTTTAACGCTCTTATTATTTGATTTACCAACATGCTTCCGATACTCAAAATACCGATTGCTCCGACAAATTTTGCATCAAGCTCCGCTACCGCAAACATGCTTTTTAAAAACGGCACAAACATCACGCATCCCAAAAGCAATACTCCCGCCGCAAAAGCACCCGTCAAAGCCTTGTTGTCAAACATTTTCTTTGTCAATATAACACGCTTATCGCTCTTTGACGTAAATGAATGAAAAAGTCTCGACATACAAATCGTTGCAAATGCCATCGTGCTTCCCGTTTCGGGACTTATCAAAAGTCCCAAGTGAAAAGCCGCTATTGTCGCCAACGCAATTACAATTCCCTCACATGCAATTTTTGCTGTAAAATCGCCCGTGAGAATCCCCTCGTCTTTTTTCCTCGGCTTATCATGCCTCACGCTGTCTACAGAAGGCTCCAAACCGAGTGCAATTGCAGGCAGCGAGTCCGTCAAAAGATTTATGAACAACAAATGCACAGCCTCGAAAGGCACGGGCAAATTCAAAACCGAAGCATACAGCACCGTCAAAATGCCCGCCAAATTTCCCGACAACAAAAATCCTATAGCCTTTTTTATATTCGCATACAAATTTCTGCCGTTTTTTACAGCTTCCACAATCGTTGCGAAATTGTCATCCGTGAGAATCATCCCCGCTGCATCCTTGCTCACTTGTGTTCCCGTAATTCCCATCGCAACTCCTATGTCGGCTTGTTTCAATGCGGGTGCGTCATTAACCCCGTCACCCGTCATGGCAACAATGTTTCCTCTTTTTTGCCATGCACGCACAATCCTGATTTTGTGCTCGGGACTCACTCTCGCATAAACCCCAACCTTAGGAACGCTTTCTTCCAATTCCTCATCTGTCAAAGAGTCTATTTCTTCTCCCTCAATCGCAATCTTTCCGTCTCTCAATATGCCTATCTCACGTGCGATTGCCGATGCCGTAATCTTGTGGTCACCTGTTATCATCACGGGTGTTATTCCCATTTGTATGCATTCGTCAACCGCTTTTTTGCTTTCTTCTCTCGGCGGATCCATCATTGCGACAAGTCCCAAAAAGTTCATACCGTTTTCGTCGTCTGCCGTCACCGATTCGTTTGAAACACCCTTACAGGCAAATGCCAAAACCCGCAATCCGTCATTTGAAAACATTTCGTTTACTTTTTCGATTTCTCTTTTATCCTCATCTTCCATAATGCATCTTGCGAGCATCACATCCACCGCACCTTTTGTCAGCATCAAAAGATTGCCCGAGTTATCGTGAACCGTGCTCATCATTTTTCTGTCCGAATCAAACGGAATTTCCGATATTCGAGGATATTTTTTCCGCACGCTCTCAAAATCCACGCCGTGTTTTTGTGCTAGTCTTACCAATGCGGTTTCGGTCGGGTCTCCCACTTCTCCCTGTGCGTTTACAACAGCGTCCGAACAAAGAATTGCGCTTCTCAAAAGAGGCTCTGTAACAGGATTTTCAAAATCCGCATCCGTCTCATCCGTAGCAATTCCTCCCGCATAAATCTTTTTCACGGTCATTTTGTTTTGGGTGAGAGTACCCGTTTTATCCGAACAAATCACGCTCACGCTTCCAAGTCCCTCAACTGCTTGCAATTTTCTTATTATTGCATTTTCTTTTGCCATTTTCCTCGTGCCGAAGCTGAGTACAATCGTCACGATACTCGACAATGCCTCGGGTATAGCCGCAACCGCCAATGCAACCGCAAAAAGAAACGTATCCGCAATGTTTTTCCCCTGCACAAACACACTCACAAAAAAAATCAAAGCGCACAGCAGTAATATAATCAACGTAAGCTTTTTCCCGAAGTTGTCCAAACTCACCTGTAACGGAGTTTTCTTCTCTTCCGTATTTTTGAGAAGCGTTGCGATTTTTCCCATTTCGGTATCACAGCCTATTTGAGTAACAACGGCACGTGCTCTGCCGTATGTTACAAAACATCCCGAAAACACCATATTGTTTCTGTCTCCGAGCGGAACGCATCCGTCGATTACATCCGCACTCTTTTCGACAGGCAAACTTTCTCCCGTCAAAACGCTCTCCGTGCATTTCAGCGATGCACATTCGATAATTCTTGCGTCGGCACTCACCATATCTCCCGCTTCCAAAAGCAGTATATCGCCGAGCGTAACATGACTTGCGGGAATCAAAACGGTTTCTCCCGCACGCACAACTTTTGCCATAGGTGCCGACATTTTTTTCAAGCTTTCGAGACTTGATGCCGCTTTTACGCTTTGCAACGTCCCCAAGATTGCATTCATCGTAATTACCGCCAAAATTACTATCATGCTTTCGACATCGCCCAAAAACGCACTTATTATCGCCGCAAAAATAAGCACTATAACAAGAAAATCTTTAAACTGCTCAAAGAAAATTTCCGCAACGCTTTTTTTCCGTCCCTCTTCGATAACGTTTTCGCCGTATTTTTCTTTTCGTTTTTCGGCTTCGGCATACGAAAGTCCGTTTTCCGTCACCTCAAGGCTGTCCATAATCTCTTTTTTTGTTTTTTGCCATACCGTTTCCATAAAAAAAACCTCCCTAAACGCAAAAAAAACGAGTCCTTTTGCGCAAAAAAAATTTGTGCAAAAGTCTCGCCGTTTAAACCGTTCGCGGAGCTCACGCTCGTATTGACGCTGCTGGTACAATATTGCCGGCTACTCCCTTTTTTAATATTATATGTTTTGATTCCGACTTTGTCAACATTTTGAGGGTAAAGATTCGGTAAACATTGCAGTTAACGCAAAGAACAATATTTTTACAAAAAAGTTGTTGACATATCGTCAGTTTTAGTGTATACTTATTCAAGTAGACAACATAATATTTAGGGGTATAGTTCAGTTGGTAGAATATCGGTCTCCAAAACCGCAGGTCGTGGGTTCAAGTCCTACTGCCCCTGCCAAAACG
>CAZRYW010000067.1:0-8201 GCA_964604405.1 uncultured Oscillospiraceae bacterium | reverse complement strand
CCGCCGAAAGTGGCGATTTAAGGAGGCTTCAAGCCTCTTGCACGAGAAATCACCATTTTATTCCTTATAAAAATAATAAACTGCGAAGATTGCCTTGGCTTTCTTTGCAGTTGCGTGTCGAATTTTTCGACACGCTCATCTGTTTTTAAGATAGTTGTCCAAAATGTCGGCGGCTATGCGACAAAGCTCGCCGCACGGACGCTTTTTGTAATATTCTTCGGTGCGTTCTTCGGGAACGTGGGTGCCTTCGGGTTCTTTGAGACCCAAAAGCTCGGCGCATACTACGGTGCCTCGGTTTAGTTTTTTAAATTCGTCGCACAGATGTTGAACGCCTTTGTAGTTTTCGAGTTTTTCTTCGTGGGTGGGAGTTGTACCCGTGCCGCAAATGAGTCCGTAAGCCATAATCATGCCGGTTACGGCTCCGCAAGTGAGTCTCATGCGACCCATACCGCCGCCGAAAGGAAGCGCAAGTTTGAGGAGTGTTTCGGAATCCAAGCCTGTTTCGTCACAAAAAGCAAGAAGCACGGCTTGTGCGCAGTTCATACCGCTTGTAAAGTTGTTTGATGCGATTTCACCTTTTGTCATTTTTTATCCACCTTTCACATATTATATTAAGGACAAGTGTATCACGGCAAGCAAGGCAACAACCGCTGCCGCCGATATTGCACAAATTGCCCATGCCGATATTAAAAAACGCTTTGTGCGCTCGGAAAAACGCTCGGAGAGCTCAATGTTTCCCAAAGAGTACATTGTTTTTGCTTCTTGAGAAAAAACCAATGCGGGAATTGACAAAATCCAAAGAGGGGGAATCAAAATAAATGTGATGATTGCCGCAAGCGAATAAAATTTGGGCGGCGAAAGTGCGGAGCCCGAAACATGTTCGTCGTCCGATTCGATATTATTATAAGTAAGCATATTTACCACCTCGCACATTCGATTATACAACAATTCTTGTCTTTTGCAACCTAAAAACAAAAAAATAAATAGAAATTAAAACATCATAACGCAAAATTAACAAAAATTAATTGACTAAAAGCTAAAAATTTGGTAAAATGTACTCAATAATAATTGGAAAGCGGTGGAAGAATATGCAGAAGGAATTTTTCGGAGACGTTTCCTATCGAGAAAACCCTTTTAATGACGATTTTGATGTTTATCTATTTAATGAGGGTAACAATTTTAAAAGTTACGAAACCCTCGGAGCACATAAATGCAGCCTCAACGGTATCGCAGGTTACAGATTTGCGGTTTGGGCACCCAGAGCAAAATCGGTTAGTGTAACGGGCGATTTTAACGGATGGGAAAAATGGGCGACTCCGATGATAAGACTCGGTGAAACGGGAATTTGGCAGACGTTTGTTCCGAACGTTGAAGACGGGGCGATATACAAGTATTACATAACGCCCGAAGCGGGAGAAGGCTTTTACAAAGCCGATCCGTATGCGGTATATGCACAGTTGAGACCCGAAAACGCATCGGTTGCGTATGATTTGGACGGTTTTGACTGGTCGGACAAAAAATACATGGAGAAGCGTTCTCTTACACCGCCTTATTCACAACCGATGAATATTTACGAGTGCCATTTGGGAAGCTGGAAAATGCACGAAGACGGAAGTTTTTACACTTATCGTGAAATGGCTGACGAATTGGTTCCGTATGTGAAAAACATGGGATATACGCATCTTGAAATAATGCCCATTACGGAATATCCTTTCGACGGAAGCTGGGGCTATCAGGTTACGGGATATTTTGCGGCAACAAGCAGATACGGCACACCGCATGATTTTATGTATTTTGTGGATAAGTGCCATAAAGAGGGAATAAAGGTTATTATGGACTGGGTTCCCGCACATTTTCCGAAAGACGCTTTCGGACTTGCGAAATTTGACGGCACTCCGACGTTTGAATATGCCGACACGAGACTCGGCGAACACAAGGAGTGGGGAACGCTTGTTTTTGACTATTCGAAAACGGAGGTTGTATCGTTCCTTGTTTCGTCGGCAATGTTTTGGGCGGAGAAATATCATATTGACGGCTTGAGAGTGGATGCTGTGTCGAGTATGCTTTATCTCGATTATGCGAGACAGGATTTTGTCAGAAACAAAAACGGCGGAAACGAAAATCTCGAAGCGGTTGAGTTTTTGAGAAGACTGAACGAAGCGATGTTTGCACGTTTCCCGAACTTTTTGATGATAGCGGAGGAATCGACGGCGTGGCCGATGGTGACAAAGCCCCGTGATGTGGGAGGTTTGGGATTTAATTACAAGTGGAATATGGGCTGGATGAACGACAATTTGAGATATATGTCGATGGATCCGTATTTCAGAAGCGGAAATCATTCGCTGCTCACATTCTCGATGATGTACGCTTTTTCGGAGAACTATATATTGCCGCTTTCACATGACGAAGTTGTTCACGGCAAAGCGTCTCTTATCGGAAAGATGAGCGCACTTTATGAAGGAAAATTTGATTCCTTGAGAGCTTTTCTCGGCTACTATATGGCACATCCCGGCAAAAAGCTGATGTTTATGGGCGGAGAAATCGCACAGTTCTTGGAATGGAGATTTTATGAGGGCTTGGAGTGGCATCTGTTGGAAGATTCGCACCATGAAAAGTTCCACGAATATATAAGAGAACTTAATCATTTTTATAAAGACAACAAGCCTTTCTGGGAAATAGAAGACAGCTGGGACGGCTTTGAATGGATTAATGCAAACGATAACGAAAAGAGTATTGTATCTTTTGTAAGAAAAGGAAAAACAAAAGGAAACGAAATTATTGTTGTAAGTAACTTTACGCCTGTGGAATATCCCGAGTACTCCATCGGAGTTGACAAAACGGGCGAATACGAAGAAGTATTCAACTCGAACAGAGATATTTACGGAGGTACAGGTTCGGGCAACCGAGATGTTTTAAAAGCCAAAAAGTATAAGTACGATTGCGACGGCAAACCCTACACTCTTACAATGTGCGTGCCGCCTATGACAACAATGTATTTTAAACGCAAACCGGCGAAAAGAAAAACGGCGAAAAAGTAAAATGTGGGAGGAAGAAACATGAAAGCAACAAAATGTGTAGCAATGATCCTTGCCGGAGGACAGGGAAGCAGACTGGGAATCTTGACAAGCAAGGTCGCAAAGCCTGCGGTGACGTTCGGAGGAAAATACAGAATTATTGATTTCGCACTCAGTAACTGTGTTCATTCGGGAATAGATACCATAGGCGTGCTTACACAGTATAAGCCGCTCGAACTCAATACGTATATCGGTAACGGCAGTACGTGGGATTTGGACCGTAACCACGGAGGTGTGTTTGTATTGCCGCCTTATCAAAAAGAAGAAACGGGCGAATGGTACAAAGGTACGGCGAATGCGATTTATCAGAATATAGAATTTGTGGATCAGTACAATCCGGAACATATCGTGATTTTGTCGGGCGACCATATATACAAGATGGACTACAACAAAATGATTCAATATCATGAAGAAAAGGGCGCTGCTGCCACTATTGCGGTTATTCCCGTACCGTGGGAAGAAGCGAGCAGATTCGGAATCATGGAGACTGACGAGGAGGGCACGATTACAAGATTTGCGGAAAAACCCAAGGAACCGAAGAGCAACCTTGCCTCGATGGGCGTTTATGTGTTCAGCTGGGCGGCACTCAAAGAATATCTCATTCGTGACGAGAAAACTCCCGGAAGCGAAAACGATTTCGGTAAAAATATTATTCCGGCAATGCTTGAAGACGGACAAAAGCTTTGTGCATACGGATTTGAGGGATATTGGAAAGACGTCGGCACGGTGCAGAGCTTGTGGGAAGCAAACATGGATCTTTTGTCGGATCCGCCGGTATTGGATATGTATGACAGCGATTGGAAGATTTTTTCGCGTAATCCCGTTAAACCGCCGCATTATGTTGCGGACGGCGCAAGCATTACAAACACTTGCATTACGGAGGGCTGTAATATTTACGGCGATGTGAAAAACTCGATTCTCTCGGAGAGTGTTACGGTCGGAAAAGGCAGTATTGTCGAAGACTCGATTCTTTTCCCGGGAGTTACAATCGGAGAAAACACGGTTTTGAAAAAGGTAATCATAGGTTCGGATACGGTTGTCGGAAATAATGTTGTAATCGGAGATAAAAATGTTGATTCGTCCGAATACGAGAGCAAATATTGCTCGGCGGATATTACGCTCTTGGGCGGAAATTTGAAAATTTGCGACAATGCGAAAATCGGCGTTAATGCTATGATCACAAAATCCATAGAAGAGTAAGGAAGGAGGAAAAAGCAATGAAAGATGTAATGGGTATTATTTTGACAAGAAATCAGGAAGCAAAAATGAACGAGCTTACTCAGAAACGTGATCTTGCGGCTCTTCCTTTTGCGGGCAGATATCGTCTCATCGACTTTGTTCTTTCCAACATGGTAAACAGCGGTATCATAAATGTGGGAATTGCGACACACGTTAATTATTCCTCGCTTATGGACCACGTGGGAAGCGGCAAACCGTGGGATCTTAACCGTAAAAACTACGGACTCTTTATGTTGCCTCCGCAGGTGAGCGGTGCAGCGTTCGGCGTTGCGGGCGAAGTTGATTTGATTTACAATGTTTTGACGTATTTGCACAGAAGCAAACAGAAATATGTTGTTTTGACCGGTGCGAATGTTGTCTGTAACATGACATATAACGAAGCTGTAAAGTTCCACGAGGAAAACGGTGCGGATATTACGGTTGTTTATAACGAGATGGAATTGACAGATCCGCAGATTAAACATTGCACGACTTATGATATTAAACCCGACGGCAAGGTGGAGAAAATTCATTATAACCTTTCCGAACCGATAAGCCGCAATGCGGGTATGGATATGTTTATTATCGAGAGAACAAAACTCCAGGCGTTGATAGAAGAAGCTTACGCAAAGGGCAGTCACTCTTTTATAAACGATATTTTGATAAGCAGTATGGATCATTTGAATATCTACGCATACAAGTATGACGGTTTTGTGGGCAGAATCGACTCGGTTGTTTCGTACTACGACAACAACATGAAAGTTTTGTGCCCCGAAGTCAGAAATGAGCTTTTTGCGGGAGAACATCCCATATATACAAAAGTAAAAGACCAGGTGCCGACAAAGTATCTTGATAACGCAAAGGTTAAAAATTCGCTTGTTGCCGACGGTTGTATTATTGACGGTGAAGTTGAAAACAGTATTATTTTCAGAGGCGTTCATGTTGCAAAAGGTGCGGTGATTAAAAACTGCATTGTGATGCAAAATACTGTTATAGGCGAACGCTGCGATCTGGAAAATGTCGTTATTGATAAAGAATGTACGTTGAGGACGGGAAAGAGGCTTGTGGGTCAGCCGACATATCCCTTTATTCTGCCTAAACGGACACTAATATAAGTTCTTCAGGGCATTTTCTGTCGGGGAATTTACCGATTGACAGGAAATGCCTTTTGGAGTATTATGTAGTGGTCAGCATGTGTGAAAGGAATGAAATAGATGAAGGTTTTATTTGTTACGAGCGAGTGCTCGCCTTTTGTGAAAACAGGCGGATTGGGCGATGTTGCGGGTTCGCTTCCGCAGGAGCTTATCGCTCAGGGCGTTGAAACAAGAGTGATTTTGCCCAAATACAGAGTGATTGCCGATAAATATACGTCTCAGATGCGTTATATAGATCATATTTATGTAAAAATGGGCTGGAGAAGCCAGTATTGCGGCGTGTTTGAGCTTAAAATGAACAATGTTACTTATTATTTTGTGGATAATGAGTATTATTTCGGAGCAAACTATGTTTACGGAGATATTGCGATAGACGTGGAAAGATTTGCGTTTTTTGACAAAGCCGTTCTCGCTCTTTTGCAGGTGGTGGATTATTGGCCGGATGTTATTCACGCAAACGACTGGCAGACGGGTATGGTGAGTGTGCTTTTGAGAGCACATTACGGATTCGATTCCAGATATTCCCGCATAAAGACTATGTTCACCATTCATAATCTTAAATTCCAGGGTATTTATGACAGAGATGTTATTGCCGATGTTTGTGAATTGGACGATTATTATTTTACGGCAGACAAACTCGAGTTTTACAAAGACGCAAGCTTTATGAAAGGGGCATTGACGTACTCGGATTATATCACGACGGTTTCGCCCAGCTATGCGGAAGAAATCAAAACGGAATTTTACGGAGAAAAACTCGACGGTCTTTTGCGTGCGAGAAGCAACAATTTGAAAGGTATCGTAAACGGACTCGATTATACAAGCTATAATCCGAAAACAGATGAGATGATTTACGAACAATACTCGGCAAAAGATTTTATTTCGAAGAAAAAAGCAAACAAGGTTGCCCTCCAAAGAGAACTCGGTTTGATTGAAGACGATGAAAAGTTTATTATCAGTCTTGTTACGAGACTTACAAGTCAAAAGGGATTGGATCTTTTGAACTGCATCATGGATGATTTGTGTTTTGATCAGAACATTCAGGTTGTGGTGCTCGGAACGGGAGAGAGAGAATTTGAAGATTCGCTCAGATATTTTGACTGGAAGTATCACGGAAGAGTAAGCGCACAGATAAGATTTGACAATACTTTGGCTCACAAGATTTATGCGGCAAGCGATGCTGTATTGATGCCGTCGCTCTTTGAACCTTGCGGATTGAATCAGCTTATCGCAATGCGTTACGGCGCAGTACCGATTGTCAGAGAGACGGGCGGTCTTCGTGATACTGTCGAAGCGTATAACGAATACGAAGATTCGGGCACGGGATTCAGCTTTAAAAACTACAATGCACATGAAATGCTCGGTATTATCCGCTATGCTCATGACATTTATTACAACAGAAGAAAAGAATGGAACAATATTTGCCGCAGAGCGATGGCTACGGATTTTTCGTGGCAGCAGAGTGCAAAGGAATACATTGAGCTTTACAACAGCATGATGTAAAAGAATGTTGACTTATGTAGAAGTTTGATGTAGAATGACAAAGACGCACACTATCGGATAAAAATGTTCGACCACCGAACAATGTTCGATGGTCGAATGTATGTAAAAATATATTTCGGTACAAGATAGTACCAAAAAAGGGGTTTGAAAACAAATGAGTAAGACAGAACTTACTGCAGCACAGGCAGCGCTTAAAGAAGAAATTATCGGAAAGCTCAGCCGCAATTTCGGCAGAACGCTTGAGGACGCTACGCCTGCACACATCTATAAGGCAACGGCACTTACGGTGCGAGACAGAATTGTAACAAAATGGACAGAATACAGAAGAAAGCAGAGAAAGCTTCAAAATAAAGAAATTTTCTATCTTTCGTTTGAATTTTTGATGGGCAGAGCTTTGGGTAACAATCTTCTTAACATAGGTCTTACGGAAGATTACGAAGCGGTGCTTGAATCTATGGGACTTTCTTTGCCCGAAATCTCATCTCAGGAAAGAGATGCGGGTCTCGGTAACGGCGGTCTCGGTCGTTTGGCGGCTTGTTTTATAGATTCTCTTACAACCCTTAATCTTCCCGCCTTCGGTTGTTCCATCCGTTATGAATACGGTCTTTTCAAACAGAGAATCGTGGACGGCGAACAGGTGGAAATGTATGATGATTGGCTTGTTGACGGTGATATGTGGGAAATCGCAAGACCCGAAGAACAGCAGATTGTACGTTTCGGCGGAAATGTTAACATGATTACAACTCCCTCGGGAAGAATGGTTCCCGAATATTCCGGCACAACGGATGTTATAGGTGTTCCTTACGATATGCCGATATCCGGTTATGATGCAAATCTCGTAAATACTCTTCGCCTTTGGTCGGCAAAAGCAAAGAGCGATATACAGGCTGAATTCGATACTTTCTCCTCCGGTTATCATGTAAAAGCGGTTGAAGAAAAGGCTATGGCCGAAGCTATCAGTAAGGTTTTGTACCCCGAAGATAACAACGAACAGGGAAAAGAATTGCGTCTTCGTCAGCAGTATTTCTTTGTATCGTGTACTTTGCAATGGATTCTTTCCAGATTTAAGCGTCATCACGGAAACGATCTCTCGCATCTTGCGGATTTCGTTGCGGTTCACATCAATGATACACATCCCGCAATCGCTATCCCCGAACTCATGAGACTTTTGATGGACCAGGAAGGCATGAGCTGGGATCAGGCATGGGATATTTGTACAAACGTATTTGCGTATACAAACCATACGGTACTTTCC
>CAZRYW010000066.1:0-8537 GCA_964604405.1 uncultured Oscillospiraceae bacterium | reverse complement strand
TTTTATCTTCCCCCAGTAAAACTGGGGGTTTTTTCCCACGTCTAAAGACACCAAATAAAAACAAGCAGACCGAAGCCTGCTTGTCAAAAAAGTTATTTTGTTATCTCAACCGTTTTGGTTTCCGAATTTGTCAATATTTTCGCACCCGATACATACTCCAGCACAGCCGAAATTTCGGCAATAATCTCGCCGTTTTCAACGTAAAACTCGGCATTTGTCAGGTTTGTTTCGTTTCCTATCGCAATCGTGGTTTCCCCTTCGGTCAAACTAGCTCCGCTGTCTTTTATCACCAGCTTCGCTTTTCCCGTTATTTCATATGAATAATCAACACCCAAAGCATCCAAAACCGTTCTTACTTCGCAAAGTACGCCCGTATTCGTGTCGGGTCTGTATGCATCCGTCTTGAAATTTATCACATTACCGTTCACCTTAACTGTATATACATCCTTTTCTCTTACCTCAATCAATTGCCATTTTTGATTGACCGCATTTAACGACGTATCCGTGCTGTTTTGTATGATTTTATCATCTTGTGCTTGCATCGACAAATCCGAACATTTGGAGATAAGTCTTACAAATCCGTTCTCCTCGTTTTGAACTATCCATTTTTGGTTATCACCGCCGTTTGTCGCATAACAAATCAGCTCTGTTCCGACTTTTTTCGACAAAGCGGGAACATCAATCGCCAAAGAAGTCTCCGAATGTTTTATCGAATACGCATCCGAGCCCGCTTTTTCAAACATCCAAATCAAGCTATCATCGTGTTCGTCAACATCAACCAATACAATTTTACCGTCCTTAATGCTCAAAGCCTTTTGTGTTCCTATGTTTTTAACAATGTACTTTACCGTTTCGTCTTTTCTTGTCGTTATATGCGTATTTCGCACATTCTCTGCAACCAAATCGGCAAACAAAGTCTTTTTTGTCTCCGTTTTAAAAGCATTTTTTCTTTCGGCTTGCTGCTCTTTTTCCATCATTCCGCCCGCCGTTGTATTTTCGGTCATTTTTACGGTTATACTTGCACTCTCCAAGCCGTCGGAATACGCTTTCAGCATAAAGGATTTTCCGTTCGGAACGCTTCTTACAAAGACTCTGTTAACACCGTTTTCGGCATAACAATAATTCTTATGTATAACGCTTTCTTCATCGCTCAATCCCGAATTGTAGCCTCCCAAAAATACTCCGTCACCCTCAATCGAAAAATCGATTCTGTCATAGTTCAAGGGGCAAACGTTTCCGTTTTCGTCCACCACTTCAACATCGAAAAAGCATACATCGCTTCCGTCCGCAATCAAACCCTCCGGACCTGTCACAAGCCTCAAACGAATACTTTTTGCTTCGCCTGCACTGTCGATTCTGTCCATTGCGACAACTTTACCGTCATAATTATATGCAATTGCCGATATATATCCCGATTGTGTCACATCAATATGCGGAAATTCGTAAATATAATTGTCATACGGCATGCTGTTTTCGCCAACCAATGCCCCGTTGACATAAAGCTCCACTTTCGCTACGGATTCGCTTCCGAAGACATACACCGTTTTATCCGTAGGGTCACGTCTTTCCGTCTCGTTTGTTGTTTCCCAAAATGTTCCGTTCCATTCTTTTGTATAATAATTATAATTTTCTTCGGTATTTTCGGGATAATTCCAATGACCCACTATATGAACGGCAGGAACGTCCGACTGCATCACCTGCATCGCATAAAAGACAGGCTTTTTTATTCTGACAGGGTCAACCTTGCCCGATGTACGGCAGTTTTCGCTACCCGAATTTCTGCCATGCATATTCGAATCCGACCACACCATTATCGCCGCACCCGAATAATAATCCTTGCCCGTGTTTCCTCCCACACGATTATTGTAAAAATACGAATATCCGTCATATGCCGATGCCTGGTACACCGAAAATTCTTCCTGCGTTTGATCCCAAACATCGTATCCGTCTTTTTTCTTTGCACCGTCGCCGAGCCATTTGTTTGCATAGTCATAGTTCGGAGGTGAAAAATCATCCCAAACACGTCTCGGAGACTCGTCACGCTTGTATTCGGTCTCCAGCATCGGAACATAATTACCGCACGTTGCCATTGAACTTTTTGCCCATTCGTCATATCTGTAAATCATTGTTCCGACCCATTCGGCATTTTCAATCTGCTCCGGACTTGTCAAGCTTCTGCATCCCATAAACCTGCATCCGTTGGGATCGAGCTTGTTTTTTATATCCGTCATTTCACGCATATGCTCTGCCGAAATTGCGGCATTTCCCGCTTCATAAAAAATAACCGACGGAGAATTGCGAAAATAAATTATCGCATCTCGCATAGATTCCATTCGCATATCCCATGTTCGTCCCGAGCAGTCTCCCTCTTTATCACCTGCGGGGCACACCGAAACAACGCCGTATTTATCCGCCGAACGTATCGCAACAGGCTTGGGTGATACATGCATCCATCTTATAAAATTTGCTCCCGACTCTCTCACAAGCTTCATATCGTAGTCCGTAAGCCAATCGTTTGCAACTCCTATTACCGCCCATTCGTTTGTCGAACGCTGTGCATAGCCTTTCAAATACACGCTTTCTCCGTTTATTTTCAACCCTCCGTCATTTATGTCGTACGTAACTTCTCTGAACCCTGTTGTAACAATTTGCACATCCTTGTTTTCGTCTATGTTCAAAACGGTATACACATCGTAAAGATACGGATTATCTATACTCCAAAAATTGATGTTCTCCGCTCTGAACGAAACGTTTATATATGTAACATCAACCGTATCGGCATTTGTCGGCACGGGATTTTCTTCATAGGCATCATACGGAACCACCGTTTTGAAAGCCCTGCTTTTATCTTTCGCTACCGAAATTTCAACTTTTTCGCTTTTTGCCCGAGCGATTACGTTTTCGCCGTCAACAACGTACACATCAAGTGTTCCCGTCACATTTTTCTCCGATTCGTTTCTGACCTCCGCCACCACGTTAATCAACGCCGATTTGTTTTCAAAATCAAAATCCGATGCGTAAATATAATTTCCCGTCGTTTTCAAATTATTATACAACGGACGTGTCTGATACACTTTTCCCGTCACATACAAATTTACGTTACCTGTAATTCCTCCCTGTACCTCGTTAAAGTCCTTTTGGTTCCATTGATATCCCCAACCCGACTGATCGCCCGGTGTGTTTCCGGGAACGGTTTCAACCGTCGTAAAACTTGTTCCTCTGTATGCCGCATTATCCGTAACAATCGCAACGAGATTCTCTCCCTCTGTTACAAAGTTTGTAATATCAAATCCCACGGGAGCCGTTCCGTGCTCGTAATAGCCGACTTCTTTTCCGTTCACGTACAAATATATTGTCTGACGAATCGCTTCAAATTCAAGAATGAATTTTTTGTTTTTAACATCTTTCAATTCAAATTGTTTTCGATACATCATATAGCCTCTGTATAACGAAGCTTCTCCCGCATCCAAAATCAAATTATCAAAAGAATCTTCTGCATTCGGTGCATGAGGCAGCGATACATTTTCCCAGTCCGAATCGTCATAACCGATTTCAAAAAACTGCTTTCCGTCTTTTGCCATGCTTTCCATTGCATCTGCCATGGGAAACGCCACATGTGCTTTCGAAAATTTCCATCCGAAATTTAAATTGAATTTTGATTCATTAAGATTATTCATATCAAACTCCTCCCCGGCACATCGAACGACTGCCGAAAAAACGTTCAGGCAAAGCATCACAGTCATTATTACCGATAAAATCTTTTTCATTTTTATATCCCCTCCGATTTAATTATATATTACCGTTTTAGTATTGTACATTCGAAATTGTTGCTCATATATGTTATTTTGCGACATTTTCGTTTACATCAAAAAACGAGATGTGCCATTCACATCTCGTTTTTTCATCATTCATTCAAATAAATTCTCGTTACTCTGTCACTTATTTTGCAAACGGTTTCATAATTAATCGTACCCTCAATACGTGCGATTTCTTCGCAAGGTATCATATCATCAATCAGTCCCACCGTATCTCCGACTTTCACATTCGGAATATCCGTAACATCAACCATGAACTGATCCATACACACTCTTCCCGTAATAGGTGCATATTTTCCGTTTATAACAACCCTGCCCTTATTCGAAAGTGCTCTCGGATATCCGTCGGCATATCCGACCGGAACAGTCGCTATAACCCTCTCCGAATCCGTTACATATGTTCTTCCGTAGCTGACAGGCGTTCCCTTGGGAACCGTTTTCACATTTACGACATGACTTTTCAGCTTTAATGCGGGAGTTAACTCAATATCTCCCACTTCGTCCGAAGGCTTCAGTCCGTAAGTAATTATCCCGCAACGCACCATATCAAGCGTTGCCTCGGGCATATCTATAATTGCGGCACTGTTTGCAATATGTTTTATCGGAACACAAACGCCGTTTTCCTCAAGCCTTTTCACAAAATCGACAAAAATCTCAAACTGTTTATTCGCAAAACTCTTATCTTCTTCATCGGCAGTCGCAAAATGCGTAAATATGCCTTCGATTTTAATGCCTTCGAGCGCATTGATTTTTTTGATTATCTCCACACTCTCATCGTTAGGTGCAAATCCTATTCTGCTCATACCAGTATCAATTGCAATATGTGCTTTTCCTCCCGCCTTTGCCAAAAGGCGGGCACTTTCATAATCAAATACCGTTTGGTCTATATCATATTTAACCAAATCCGAAAAATATTCCGGAGATACATACCCCAAAATGAGAATAGGCGTTTTTATGCCGTTTTCCCGAAGCTGTATTGCTTCTTCGATAGTTGCCACCGCAAAATAATCCGCAATATCGCACATCGCCTCGGCTACACGCATTGCACCGTGTCCGTAAGCATTTGCCTTTATTACGACCAACAGCTTCTTTTTTACACGTTTTTTTATATTAATAAGGTTATTTCTTATTGCACCGAGGTCAATCTCGGCATACACTCTATGATATTTCAAAGCGAAACCTTCCTTTAATAAACATACTATCCTTTAAATTATAATACTCGCCGCCGATTTTTTCAAGTAGTTTATCAAAAAACTTTCACCACTTCCCGCATCACCGATTTTTCGACTGAATCAATTTCATTTTTTGCCAACTGAAAAAGCCGTACATATCGTTTATCAAAAATGCGCCAAAGCATACCGCCACAGAAACGTATTTTATGTCGTGCATACTCGCCAACACCCACAGCACTATCAAAACCACATCGTTTGCGGCATATGCCAACGCATAATATTCACTTCTCCTAAACGTCAAGTATACCGCGAGAAAACTTGTCGTAACCGAAATCGTACTCGGTACTATGTTTGCCGTATTAAAATATTGCAATATAAACCCGAATATTCCGGTAACAATCACCGCTCCTATCATCAAAAAAACAAATTCGCTTTTTTTAATATGATTTACCTTCACGCACGCTCTGTTTCCCTCATACGGGTTCAAAAGCCACGAAACAAGTGCAAAAATCGCCATCGGCATCGTCATGGCAAGATACGTTATCATTTCTCCGTAATAGGCAAACGTATACGAAATAATGCCGTACAGCAGGCTGAATACAACCATCAACAACTGTCCGAAAGGATTCCCTTTCGCATTAAATATCAAAGACGTCACACCGATTACGGACGCTAAAAGCGTCAAATAATTTTCTCTGTCAAATACGCAAAACGAGAGCAATATAGCCCCAATCGACACCCCCCACAACAAAATTTCTCCTTTTGAAAAATAGTTTACGATTTTCTTCATATCAACAATCCTTTCAAAATAAAAAGCATCCGCATACACATCTTCTAAGACCTAACGATGTGCAAACGAATGCTTCACATTCTACTACTCGGTAGCAGTTAAATACTTTTTTATTATTTTAACACATTTCTTTTCAAATTGCAACCTTTTTTCCGAAAACCTTTTTATGAACAACACCATATGCAATTATTATGCCTACTGCGGTTACCGCCCAACTTATCGGATAAATCATCATCAATATTTCGAATGTTTTGTATTTCGCAAAAACAGTATAAATCCATGCCAGTCTGATTCCGACAACGCCGAGCATTGTTATCACGGCAGGTGCCACGGAATGACCTACGCCTCGCATTGCGCCGCTTAACATATCACTTGTCGAATTAATCATAATAAACGGCAAAATGTAAAACATTCTCACGATTGCAATCTTTGCAACAACCTCTTCGGTAGTAAAAATATATACGGCTTTATTGCACAAAAGAAGCATAAACACAATCAGCAAGCTTCCGAGAGAAAGTCCCAATCCCAGGCACCAATATGTGACCTTTTTGCATCTTTTGAAATTTCCCGCACCGTAATTTTGTCCCGTAAAAGTCACAACAGCCTGCGAAAATCCGCTCATCAAATGATATACGTAAAACTCAAAGTTCAAAGCCGCCGAACTTCCGGCAACAAAATCCGAACCGAGCGAATTAAGCGATGACTGAACAAATATATTCGACAAAGAGAACACCGCATTTTGCAATCCTGCGGGTATTCCGATAACGGTAAATTCTTTCAAAACCTGCTTGTCTATTTTCAAGTCTTTAAAACTCAGCTTGAGTGCGCCCTTTTCCTTTGTCAAAAAATAAACCAATATGTTTGAACTTATAACATTCGATATAACCGTAGCAATCGCAACTCCGGCAACGCTCATATCGAATATTATTACAAATACAAGATTCAAAATGCAGTTTACAACACCCGACACCGCCAAAGCAATAAGCGGTCTTTTTGTGTCGCCTCTGCTTCTCAAAATCGCCGCCGCAAAGTTATAAAGCATCATAAACGGCATACCCATAAAATATATTTTCAAATATACCGTCGCCAAATCAATAACATCTTCGGGCGAATTCATCAATTCAAGCATAGGTCTTGCCAAAAGTACGCCCATAATCATCACGGCAATTCCGCTTATGACCGATATTACAATCGCAGTATGCGTTGCTTTTTTGATTTTGTCATCATTGCCCTCGCCTATATAACGGGCAATCACAACATTTGCGCCTACCGATATTCCTATAAACAGATTTATCAAAAGATTGATTATGGCACCGTTGCTTCCTACTGCCGCCAAAGCCTGTTTGCCCGCAAATTTACCTACAATTGCCACATCCGCCGTGTTGAAAAGCTGTTGCAGCATATTACTGAGGGCAATAGGCAAAGCAAAACACAAAATTCCTTTCCACAACGAACCTGTCAATATTCCCTTATCCTTGACATCTTCCATCACTGATTTTCCTCCCTCAAAAGTGCGTCTCGCTTTGAAAACTCGCATCCGCAAAACGATTGACGATACAAATTATATTCACGTGAAAGCTCGCACGAACGCTTATATCCGTTTTTCTTTTTAAAATCCGAAAACAGATATTCCACATCATATTTTTCCGCAAATTTTCCACCAAGCTCATTAAGCCATTCGGCATTTTTGTGCGGACTGATCGAAAGCGTTGTCGTAAAAAAATCAAATCCGTTTTCCTTTGCATATTTCGCACTTTTCTCAATGCGGAGAGAATAGCAGTCAAAGCACCTTGCCCCGCCCTCTCTCAAATCTTCTTTTCCCAAAACTTTTTCGATAAATTCCGCATGGTCGTATTTTTCGATTTTCACCTCGGCAACATTTTCCAACGGGAACTCTGTTGCAAAACGGCTCAGTTCTTCCGCTCTGTGGTCAAACTCTTTTTCCGACGAAATATTCGGGTTGTAAAAATATGCCGTGATATCAAAATATCTGTTCAAATATTCCAAAACATAGCTTGAGCAAGGTGCACAGCACGCATGCAACAAGAGTTTCGGTCTTTGTCCCGATGCTTTTATCCGTTCAATTATCTCATCGGTCATTTTCTGATAATTTTCCATAAAATATCACCCAAAAGCTATTATATCACTTAAAATACAAATTTCAATACGCAAAAAGAAACCGCACAAAATATATGCGATTTCTTTTTATGAATTTTAGGAGATTGAATTATTCTTTATTGTCTTCTTCGCTCTGACAGCCACAGCACGACTCTTTGTCGGAGCAACAGCATCCGCCCGAAGGACAACCTATGCATTTTGCACCGTTCTTTTTCGCTTTAATTATATATCTGAGTGCCAGAGTAAAAATTACAGCCACTATTAATATAACAACAATATCCGTACCTGTCATAATCGAATACCTCTTTTAATGATTTTTCTTTGCAAGTTATTTTCACTTTTTGCCGTTCAAAGCATATTCGCTCGCAAATTTCTTTTGATTGTTAATTGTTATTGCACAAATTATGCCCACAATCACAAGTACTGCGATAAGTCCGGGAACAAATCCCACTCCGAGAGCACCTGTTGTAATGAGTGTGCCGATCTGGTATACCAAAAATGCCACAACATAACCTGTCGCAAATTGAAGAGCTATACCGCCCCAGAACCATTTTCTGTCTTTGATTTCGGAGTTCATAGCACCGAGAGCCGCAAAGCAAGGCGGTGTGAAAAGATTAAACATGAGGAATGCAAGGGCGGCAA
>CAZRYW010000065.1:0-8598 GCA_964604405.1 uncultured Oscillospiraceae bacterium | reverse complement strand
AGAATTGACGGCGAAAATACGGTAAACAATATTAAAATTGCATGGCCTTTGTATCCCAACGCAACAAAGTATGAAGTTTACAGAGACGGTCAGCTTGTCGGAACAACAATCGGCGATGCGGTTGACGAATATGATCTTCCCGTGAACAAAAACTTTAAGTATACAATCAAAGCATATAACGGAGAAAACGTAATCGCAGAGGGTACAACAAATACGGTAACAACATTTGCGATTGATGTTACGGAAATTACAGGCTATGATGATAACCGAAGAAGAGGATGGGTTCCCACGGATGAAAACGGTGACGACGATCCCACTCCGAAGCCTTCGGGTTATGAAATAAACGGAAAATACTACAAGGTTAAGAACGAAGGCGTTTCGCGTGAGCTTTTCGCATCTCTCGGACTTGACCCCACGATTTGGGATAACAAGTGTACTTGTGTTGCATTCTACTATATGGAAAGTGACGACGGTATTAATTGGCCCGAAGAATGGACTCCCATTTACCCCATTTTTATCGACCTCAGATTCGAAGGTAAGCAGGTAGGAATGCATTATGACGGCGAGACTATTATATGGTCCGCTCACGCAGAAGGTACAAACGGATACAATGTGGCAAAGCTTTTCTTTGCGGCATTTAAGCCCGGAAGGGATAATGCGGATGTTAAACCTTATGCATATACGGTTTCGGGAAATGTTATTCTTCCTCAGGATCAGCCTTGGGAACAGTACGAAAATTACGGTGATGAAGCGGGAAGCAACCAGTTCTCGAGCTTCTATATAGGTCGTCCGTTCGGATACGATTCGAGAGATATGGTTCGCTTTACGGAAGGGGAAACAATGTACACATTCTCTTCCACAAACATGAACCAGGATAAACTTGTTATAAGACTTGATGATAACTGGACAAAGCCCGAAAAGGTTGAAAACGTAATCCTCAAGGGTCAGAGACAGGAATCTCCTGCGGTGTTTAAGTCAAACGGTACGTATTATATTTATACATCTACGGCAAACGGTTGGTTTGCATCTCAGGCAAGATATGCATCGGCATCAAGCATTGACGGACCTTGGAGCCCGATGAGAATGGTTGCTAATGCAGGTACGTTCGCATCTCAGGCAAACGGTGTTTGGGGTTACGGAAGCGAATCCGGAAGATGGGTTCAGAGAGGACACGGTTATAACTGGGGTCAATCGGGCGGTTGGAGAAAGAGTAACTATCAGATTTTCTTCCATATGGCAATAAATGACGGTGTGGCAACAGGTAACTGGTGCTACAAGATGGAATATCATCCTTATTGGGGCGCTATAGCGGTTCAGTCGGGTGAGACGGTTTCTTTGGGCAAAAAAGCGACAATCGACGGTAAAGAATGCCCCAATTTGACAGACAATGTTCAGTTGATGAGAACGGGTGTTACGGAAGTGAGTCATGTGCCGTATGAAATAATCGTTGACCTTGAAGTTCCGACGTATGTAACCGAAGTTAACCTCACGAACGATATTTACAACGGTTCGAACTGCGGCAGCTACTTTAAGGTATACGGAAGCAACGATGAGTCTACATGGGAACTTCTTGCCGACGCAACAAGCAAAGATGATGATGATCCCGCATTCCGTTCTTGCTGGGTAGACACGGACAAAGCATACAGATACATTAAGGTTGACGTGAGAGAAGTTAATAATCTTCAGGGCGGTAACAACAGCGCACTTTGGGGCGGAAAGCCTTTGGAAGTTGCGATTTACGGTAAGCCCGAGGGTTGGACTCCCGAATATTATGACCTTGATGCACAGACGGAGATTTTGGTTGGATACGGTCAGAACAATATTGACTTTACGCCTTACGGACAAGAACCCGTTATCGTAAACGACAGAACACTCGTTCCTCTTCGTGCGATATTCGAAGCAATGGGCGCAGAGGTTCTTTGGGACGATGCAACAAGATGCGTAACAGCAACAAGAGGCGATACAACAATTTCTCTTGCTATAGGTTCCGACCAGCTGTATGTTAACGGCGAAGCGGTTACGATTGACGTACCCGCACAGATTATAAACGACAGAACGATGATTCCCGTGAGAGCTATTGCGGAAAGCTTTGGTTGTGAAGTTAACTGGAATCAGAAAGCAAAGAGAGTTGCTATTACAGAAGACTGAATTTTTCGGACTGATGTGTTTTGAAAAAGCTCCCGAGTATTTGACTCGGGGGCTTTTTGCGTAAAAATCTTGAAATCGCCTTAATTATGTGATAAAATCAAAGAAATTATAAAGGAGTGATTGAAATGAAAAAATTCGGTTTCGGACTTATGAGACTTCCTCTTTTGAACGGTGATGACCAAAAAAGTATTGATATTGAACACGTTAAAAAAATGGCGGACAAATTTTTGAAAGCAGGGTTTACATATTTTGATACAGCGGCGTGTTATCATGACGGTGCGAGCGAGACTGCTTTTTGCAAGGCGGTGAGCAGTCGTTATCCCAGAGAGGCATACTCGATTACGGACAAGCTGTCGCTGTGGATGGTTGAGGGGAACAAGTTCGAAGAATTTTTCTCATCTCAGCTTGAAAGACTCGGCGTTGATTACTTGGATTATTATCTTTTGCACGCAATCAATAAAAACGGATATAAAGAAGCGGTGGAAAAGGGCGCAATCGAGTTTATGAAAAAGCTCAAAGAAGACGGTAGGGTAAAGCATATAGGATTTTCGTTCCACGACAGAGCGGATGTTTTGGACGAGATTTTGAAAAACGAACCCGAAATGGAAATTGTGCAGTTGCAGCTTAATTATCTTGACTGGGAGGATGAAAACGTGCAGTCGAGATTGTGTTATGAGACGGCGAAAAAGTATAATAAACCGGTTTTGGTGATGGAGCCTGTAAAAGGCGGAAGTTTGGCAAACGTGAGGGGCGATATACGTCGCATGTTTGAAAATGCGAATGATAAGATGAGCGTGGCATCGTGGGCGATACGTTTTGCCGCAACGCTTGACGGTGTTGTAACGGTTTTGTCGGGAATGAGCTGTGAAGAACAGGTTAATGACAATTTGGGCTATATGGAAAATTTTGAAAAACTTACGGACAGCGAGGTTGCAATGGTCTTGCAAGCTGCCGACATGATGAGGAGCGATGTTTTGGTTCCCTGCACGGCATGCCGTTACTGCGTGCCCGAGTGCCCGATGGGAATTGAAATACCCGAATATTTTAAGGCATACAACATGATGAAAACCGACGGAAAAGATAAGGCGAAAGAAAAGTTCGAAGAGATTGCCGAAGCGGGAAGCAAGCCGTCGGACTGCGTAAAATGCGGTGCGTGTGAAGCGGTCTGTCCGCAAAAAATCAAGATTCGCGATTTTCTTTGTGATGTGACGGAAGAAATAGGATAACGATATATCAAAAACGACTTAACCCTCATAGGTCAAGTCGTTTTTGATTGAAATACGTGTGATGTGAGTGTATAATCTTAATAAAGGATAGGAGGAGAATTATGATACGGGAAATAGTAAAAGGTGTAAATATTTTTAAAAAGGCGGAAGAAGCGACGAAAGATGACTTGCATATTGCGAGAGATTTGAAAGAGACGCTTGATGCCAATCGTGATATTTGCGTCGGAATGGCAGCGAACATGATAGGTTTTAACAAGAGGATTATAGCTTTTATGACGCCGCTCGGTGCCTGTGTGATGATTAATCCCAAAATCGTGAAAAAATGCGGAGGCGTATATGAAACAGAAGAAGGATGCTTGTCGCTTTTGGGTGTGAGAAAAACAAAAAGAAGCAATGAGATTTGCGTGGAGTATTGCGATATGGCATTTGAAAAACACAAAGCCGATTTTAAAGGATATACTGCACAGATAATACAACATGAAATTGACCATTGCGACGGTGTTGTGATATGAATTTGACGGACGGCGAGCCCGACACGTTTTTGTTGACGAAATGGTGAAAACGATGTATACCGAAGCAAAGGTTACAGACGGGAAAACATATGCTCCGAAAGAATTTTTTGAGAAAGCCTTCGATATGCTTGTCACGACGGACAGAAAGACGGTATATTTAAAGAGCGAGTAAAATGACAAATTATCGAAATGAACACGTTTTGTTAAATTGCGATTATATTTTGCTATTTAAAAAACCGATACGTTGATGTATAATAAGGAGAAGAAAACCGTTGAATTATTGTACATGAGAGAGGGATAAAAATGAAAAGAAGCATAAAAAAACGAATCATAGCGGGAATTGTGGCTTTGGGGATAGCAAATTTTGCTATCCCTGCATTTGCGTACAATGCCGAAAAAAGCGAACTGACCGGAAACAGAGACGGTTTGGAAATGGCAAAATGCGTTGCGGAAGAAGGCATGGTAATGCTGAAGAACAACGGAGCATTGCCGTTTGACAAAGGAGAGAAAATAGCTGTTTTCGGTATAAATCAAATTGATTTTATATACGGAGGCGGCGGAAGCGGTAATTTTAACAGTAAAAACGAAAAAGTCGATTACATAAGCCTTTATGCGGCATTGAAAGAAAAAGCGGACAACGGCGAAATCGAGCTGTATGAAAAACTGATGAAATCGTATGAAACGTATTATAACAACTATTGGTCGCAGGACGGAAGAACATACGGTTACGGTACAAGACAAGGATCGGTTATCAAATATTGGGGCGAAATGGAGCTGAAAGAAAGCGATGTGACGGAAGCGGCAAAAAATGCGGACAGCGCAATCATCACGATAGGGCGACCTGCGGGTGAGGACAGCGACAGAAGCAATTCAGAGGGCGATTTTAAATTGAACTCGAAAGAGAAAAGCATGATAGAATATGTGAAAAACGCCGGGTTTAAAAAGATTACGGTGGTTCTCAACGTGACGGGGGTTATCGAGTCGGATTGGTTGGATGACGAGGGTATCGATGCGGTGTTGTATGTTTCGCTCCCGGGCATGATGGGCGGCGAAGCGATTGCCGATGTTTTGATGGGTGATGCGTATCCGTCGGGAAAACTTGTTGACACGTGGGCATCGGATTATGCCGATTATCCGTCGTCTTCGAATTTCGGAAATTCAAGCTATACGAATTACAAAGAAGATATTTTTGTGGGATACAGATATTTTGAGACGATACCCAACGCATCGGAAAAGGTGAATTATCCGTTCGGATACGGATTGACGTATGCCGATTTTGAGATATCGGATGCAAAAGTTGAAGTGACGGGAGATGGTCGCAACAGAGTTGCAAAGGCGAGTGCGACTGTCACAAACAAAGGAAAATACCCCGGAAAAGAGGTTGTTCAGCTTTACGCATCAAGTCCCGAAACGAATTTGACCCAGCCGAAGAGAGAGTTGTGCGGATTTTATAAAACAAAAGAACTGAAAGCGGGCGAAAGCGAAAAAGTCAGCATTGAAATTACGTTTGACGAATTGGCAAGTTATGACGATACTGGTGTGACGGGCTATGAAGCGGCATATGTGCTCGAAAAAGGCGAATACAGGTTTTATTTGGGAAACAGCGTGAGAGGAGACGAAGCGGGAAGCTTTTATCTTGAAAAAAGCGAAATCACGCAGCAGCTGAGTCATCAAATTGTTCCGAATACCGACAATTTGGGTGAACGAATGAAAAGCGACGGAAGCTATGAAAAAATAGAAAAGAGGATAAACGCAGCTGTTTCGGATGATGATGGAAAAGACGTTGACGCAAAATACAAAAAAATTTATACAAACGAAAGCGTAACGGAATATCCTGATGATTTTATTACTTTTAACGATTTGGCGAAAGCGTTTGCCGACGGCGAAAGCGATGACGATACGAAAATGTTGGAAGCTTTTGTTGCACGCTTGACCGATGAAGAGGCTGTCAAACTGACGGGATGCACCACTCCGCAGTCGGGAAAAGGTCACAGGACAGGTATTGGCGGATTGGACGTGTACAATGTCCCCGTGATAGGAACATCGAACGGACCTGCGGGAATTCAATACAACGGTTCGCTCAGCACATGGGAAACGACAAGTACGTTTTATCCTTGCGCGACGATGCAGGCATCGACGTGGAATGAAGAGCTGATTGAACAGCTCGGTGCCGCAATGGCGGATGAAGCGAGATATTTCGGTATGAGTTTGTGGCAGGCACCCGGAATGAATATTCATCGTGATGTACTCTGCGGAAGAAATTTTGAATATTTTTCGGAAGACCCTTACGTTACGGGCAAGATGGGTGCGGCAATTACAAGAGGCGTGCAGTCGAGAAAGTTTGCGTCGCAGATAAAGCATTTTGCGTTTAACAACCAGGAAAGGGGACGCTGGGGTAACGACAGCAGAATAAGCGAAAGAGCGGCAAGAGAAATTTATTTGAAAGGATTTGAAATTGCCGTCAAGGAGGGAAAGCCGTGGTCGGTTATGTCGTCGTACAACCGAATAAACGGTACGCAGACCTCGGGAAGCTATAGTCTTTTGACTGAGATTTTGAGAAACGAATGGGGCTTTGACGGGTTCGTGATGACGGATTTCAGAACGAGAAACGTTTCACATGCGGAAGAAATTGCGGCGGGCAACGATTTGAAAGCTCCTGCGGACAGTCCGAATCCGAGCAATGTATATTGGGCACTCGAAAACGGTACCCTTGAAAGATGGCAGGTTTTGAGAAGTGCCGAAAGAGTGCTTAGATTTATATTGAAAACCGAAGATGCTGAAATTATCGCAAATGAAGAGTTTAAATATAATATTGCGATAAGCACGAAAAGCGATAAGATAACGGTTGTAGAAAACAAAGTAAAAATAAAAGACTCATTGACTTGGAAAGAATTTTTGGACAGCATAACCGCAACTTACGGTCAGACGTATGTGCTTTTGGACAAAAAGGGCGAAGTCGTGGAAAACGAAGATACAAACCTTGAAATCGGAATGAAAATAAAGGTTACGGCTGAAGATGAGCTGACACAGAAAATTTTTGAAATTACGGGCGAGAGTTTGGCGTTGAACAAAAAGGTTAAAGCATCGTATACGCAGTCGGGATACCCCGAAGCGAATGCTGTTGACGGAGATTATTCAACCAGATGGTCGGGATTTTCGCAGAATTATGTATGGAATGACTGGATAGAGGTTGATTTGGAAAACGATTATCATATAACGAGAATCGACCTGACGTATTATAAAGGGGACGAGAGAAGTTATTCGTATGAGATTTATTCAGCCGATCACAATGCCGAAAAATATTGGAGTGACAAAAACCGAAGCAGAGATTTTGCTATGCAGGGATATAATCTTTCGGCAAAGGGAAGTACCGACAATGAGCGTTTGAAAACCGATAACATGAATGAGTATGCGAGATTTGTAAGCTTGAAAACAACAGATGCGCAGGGTGCATACGGTCCTACGGTATGCGAAATCGAAATTTACGGTTGGAGATTGACGAGCGATGAGTATATTATCGACGAAGAAAATAAAACCGTTGCGGTGTGGGACGGCGACACGACAAGCGATGCGAAAGCGAAGCTGAAAATAGAAGGTCTCGGCGAGGTGGAGTTTGTCGGAGGCAATGACACGTGGGTAAACGAAGGCGAAAAATTTGTTGTGACGGATCAAAACGGAGTTAAAACAGAATATGATGTTATTACGCTGTATAACTACAGTACGGATTTGAAGGTTGCCGAAGACATGAAAATCGACAATGAGAACAAACTTTTGTTTGTGACGGGAAATGATTCGAGCGACAAATTCGAAGAATTGATTAAAAGCGAGCGCAAAGCGACCGTAACGTATTTTGACACAAATGATGACGGATTGATAAATTACGGCGACAAAATAGAGGTTGTTGCCGAAGACAAAGCTCACAGAGCGGTGTTTGAAATCGTTACGGGAGATATATGCGATGCAAAAGGCGCTGTGGCAACGTATGAAGAAAACGAAAGCTACAGTGCGGGAAAAGTTGCGGATAACGATTTGTCCAGCAGATGGAGCGCATATAACAAAGGCGTAAATCAGGCTGTTTGCATTGATTTGGGTGAAACAAAAACGGTTACGGCGGTAGGTTCGTATTGGTTCGGAGACGGCAGAAAAAGCGTGTATGATATTTATGTAAGCGATGAGCCGACTGTTGAAAACGGCAAATTTACACCCGACGGATACGCAAAGAAAAATTTGGTTTCTTACGGAACGAGCGGAAACGGTAAAACAGAAGAATTTGAAATCGTGAATGCAACGGGAAGATATGTGACGGTTTATACGACGGAAAATTCGAACAATGTGGTTTCACTTTGGGAAGTTGATGTATATGTGAATGACGAGACTTTTGAAGCGAAAGTGGAAAACGGAAATGTCGTTATAAAAACAGATGAAGAATGTATTGCGGGTATATACAAAAAAGACGGTACGCTGATAAAAGCCGTAACGGCGAAAAAAGATATATCATTTCCGTTCGATAAGGATATGGCATATGTGAAAGCGTTCTTTTGGAGCTTTTCGAACAAAATGATGCCTCTGAAAAAAGCTGTATACACCAAGATTTTATAGGAGGATTTTGTCGGAAAAATTTTATCGAAAAAGTCACATTTTCCTATTGAAATTTTGAAATGTATAGGTTATAATTAAATTGCCTTTCAGGGAGAGCAGTCATGTTCCGGAGT
>CAZRYW010000064.1:0-8703 GCA_964604405.1 uncultured Oscillospiraceae bacterium | reverse complement strand
TAAAAAACGCAGCTGAAGTGAAATGAGATTTGTTTTGATTGCAAAGTGTGAACCCGTTTGTGGATAGCAAGCAATAAATGCATGAGCGGCAGGTCTATAATATGCACATTTGTACACCGCCGGTAATGATTAAGGTTAGAAATACTACCCGCTATTGCGGGTGAATTGTGATTTGTGTAAAATCCGTATTTTAGGTTTTGTTTTTTGCGGGGCCGTAAAGCTCCATGAAATTGACGCTGTCCATGGACTCGGTAATGATTTCGAACCGATAACCCTCCGAGGAAAAATAGTCCAATATGCAATCAAGTTTGTCGGCTGTGGATTTTCGGTCATGAAGAAGCACTATTGGCATCGAATTGCCTCGGAGGTCGGTTTTGATGTGGGAAAAAATCGAAGATAAATCGGGAGTGCCCACGCTGTCGCGAGGATCAACGCTCCAATCCCAGAGTTTGTAGTTTGCGGATATGAGGATTTTGTATTGCTCATAACTCATGTAGGGGTAGCTTCCGTAGGGGGTTCGCACAAGGCGGGAACGAAAACCCAAGGTGTTATACAAGCTCTCGTTGGCGCTGTTCATCTCGTCCAATGGTGACGACGGAGTGGAATAAATTACGTTGACATCATGACTTTTGCCGTGTAATCCCACGCTGTGACCTTCAAAGTTGATTCGTTTGACAAAATCGGGATACTGAGATATACGATCGTCCAACAAAAAGAATGTTGCCTTGGCGTTGTGGCGAGCCAAAATATCGAGAATCTTGGGAGTGTTTGGGGTGGGGCCGTCGTCAAAAGTGATGTAGACGATTTTATCACCCGAATCGGCGGCACCGTAGGCAACGGAGGCGATGAGTACAAGAACCGTGAGTATGAGAAAAAATTTTTTCAACGAAATACCTCCCTAAAAAGTGACGGAAAATTTGCGAAGCCAGTATTCCGTTTGGATAAAATAGGCTATCGTTTGGGGAGTTGTCATCAATTGCCCGTACCAGGGGAGAGAGTTTTCGCAGGTCATTAATGTTTCGGCTTTTTTGATGTTGACGATATCCCACAAGGGATTGTCTTTGTCGGACAAAATCGAAGAAAAAATTTCACGCAGGGCTGAAAGGTAATACGGATTGTGAGTTTTGGGATATGGACTTTTTTTACGCCAAACGATATCATGCGGCAAGAGATTTTCAAACGCATGACGCAAAAGACCTTTTTCTCTGCCCTCGTAATCCTTGAAACACCACGGCACGGAATAAAGGTATTGAGCTATTCTTTTGTCGCAAAACGGAACACGAACCTCGAGCGAGGCGTGCATGCTGCAACTGTCTTTTCGCATGAGAAGTGTTTGCATGAAATGGTCGGTGTTGAGAATGAACATCTCACGCATACGCTTTTCGTCGGGCGATAAATCGGGCAGACAGTCGATGTTTGAAATTGCAAGGTTGTATTTGTCTGTTACATAATCGGGAGAAATGCAATCCGAAAAATGCGGAGATATGAACTCAAAACGATAGGCGGCATTTTGAGACCACGGGAATCCCTCACGCATGCGGATATTTGCATCACGGTACCACGGGTAGCCACCGAAAAGCTCATCGGCACATTCGCCCGAAAGGGCGACGGTTACGTGCTTTTTTATCCTTTTGCAAAATGATAAAAGCGATGAGTCAACGTCTGCCATACCGGGAAGCCCTTTTTCATCGACAACTTCATAGAGAGATGAAATAATTTCGGGGGTGTCGAGTGTGACATGGTGGTGGTTGCTGTGTATGTGGTTAACCATTGTTTCGATGTAGGAGTCGTCGCTGTTCGGTTGAAAATGCGATGATTTGAAGTATTTTGAGTTGTCTTTGTAGCTGACGGAAAATGTATCGAGAGTTTTTCCTTTTTCACGCATTTTTTCGGCGGCAACGGCAGATATTACAGATGAGTCGAGACCGCCGGAGAGAAACGTGCCGAGTGGAACCGATGAAACAAGCTGGCGTGTGATGGAATCTGTTACAAGATATCTGATTTTTTCGACGGTTTCTTCGAAAGTATCGGTGTGAGGAGAGTCTTTGAATGAAAAATATTGATAAAGATGCAAGCCTTGAAAATCGTACGTGCCGCAAAAACCTCTCGGGAGCTCTTTGATTTGCGAAAAAACAGCGTTGGAGGGTGTTCTGCCCGGACCGAGAAGTATAAGCTCGCAAACCGAAACGGAGTCGATTTTGGGTTTGATGCGTCGGTGGGCAAGAAGCGTCGGAATTGACGAGGCGAATATAAAAGACGATGAGTCGCAATGATAGAAGAAAGGTTTGACACCCATCGGGTCACGTGCAAAAAAAAGAGATGAGGCTTTTTCGCGAAAAACGGCAAATGCGAAAATTCCGTTGAACATATCGACGCATTTTTCTCCGTAGCGTATGTAGGCGGTCAATACGACCTCCGTATCGCCGTCGGTGGTGAATGTGAAACCTTGGTTTAAAAGGTCGGATTTGATTTCGGGGGTGTTGTACAACTCACCGTTGTAAACTATGATATAGGTTTCTCCGTGATATTTTTTTATCATGGGTTGATGGGAGTGCTCGGGATCTATCACGGCAAGTCGCTTGTGCAAAAGGACACAGTTTTCGGAAAAATACGTTCCCGAATCGTCGGGACCTCGGTTTGTCATGGTTTGGAGCATATCCGAATAAACATCGGAAGATTTATCTACGGGCGTTTTGCATTGGACAATCCCCGCTATAGCGCACATGATACCACATCCTTATATTTTGGTGTAGATAGTATATGCGACAAAATAAAAAATAGGATAATATTTTACTGAAAATATTATCCCGAAACAGTAAAAAAGCGTGCCCGAAGACACGCTTTTGTTGTTCATAACCTGACCTCTAAGAAAAGGAGATTACTTATTTTTTGCAAAGCATTCGCTGCAGTAGATGGGTCTGTCGTTCTTGGGAACGAAGGGAACCTTTGCTTCGCCACCGCAAGATGCGCATACAGCTGTGTACATCTCTCTGTTTTCCTTGAGAGACTGCTTCTTTGCAATTCTGCATTCTTTGCATCTCTGGGGTTCGTTCTGGAAGCCCTTTTCCGCATAGAATTCCTGTTCGCCTGCTGTGAAAACGAATTCGTTACCGCAGTCTTTGCAGACTAATGTCTTGTCTTCGTACATGTTTGATCTCCTCGCTTAGATAAAAATAAAATATATTCACCTCTATCGGTTCTTGCACCGAGTGGAGGTATATGGTATACTGAATGCATAAGTCGTGTAAGACGCATGCAAAACGAAACGTCAGTTGAAAGTATCGGAAAATTTTTCGAACTTTTTCTTGATACGCTGAAGAGCGTTGTCAACGGATTTGGAATCTTTTTTCAAGATAACGGAAATTTCGCTGTAGCTCTTGCCCGTAAGATACAAACTCAAAACTTCACATTCAAAACGGGAGAGGACTTCTTCCATTTTGATTTCGACCCGCTCCATGTTTTCTTTGCCGATTATAATGTCTTCGGGATTGCCCGAAACACCTGAGGCGACAATGTCCAATAAAGTGGAGTCGTCGTTGTCCTCAAAACAAGGCTTGTCCAAAGAAATGTATGAATTGAGGGGTGAATGCTTGAGCCTGGAGGCACTCTTGACTGCACTGATAATTTGCCTGGTGACGCATAACTCGGCGAAAGAGCGGAAAGCCGCATCCTTGTCGGGTTTGTAGTCTCTGACTGCTTTGAAAAGCCCTATCATGCCCTCTTGAATGATGTCGTCCTTGTCGGCACCGGCAAGAAAGTATGAATTTGACTTGCGTGCGACGAGCGGACGGAATTTGTGCAAAATAAAGTCCAATGCGCCTTCGTTGCCGTCTTGTGCAAGAGAGACAAGCATTTCGTCCGTCATATTATCAAACGATTCGGGTGTTGACATCAAAGACCTCCGATTTATTTTTAAGATTAGAATTATTCTAACTCAAAAAATGTAAAAAGTCAACAAAAAAATAAACTCTTGCATTAAAATTTTTTATCAAGTATACTAAAAATGTCACAAAAAAGGAAAAGAGGAAACAAAATGCCACTTGATGCAACGGCGGTGAGATGTGCCGCATTTGAAATAAACGAAATTTTGGCGGGCGGAAGAATCGAAAAAGTTTATCAGCCCGAGCGTGACGAGATTGTGCTGGTTGTGAAAAACAAAGGGAACGCAAATAGGCTTGTAATAAGCGCAAACAGCCAAAATCCGAGAATATATTTGACAAAAGAAGTGAAAGAAAATCCGAGTGAACCGCCCATGTTTTGTATGCTCATGCGAAAGCATATACTCTCGGGAAAAATCACAAGAGTGGAGAGCGTTGGGTTCGAAAGAGTGTGCAGGATAGATATTTCGTCGAGAAACGAAATGGGAGATGCTGTGGAAAAACACATAATGTGCGAAATTATGGGAAAAAACAGTAACATCATACTCCTTGACGAAAACGAAAAAATAATTGATTCGGTCAAGCATGTCGATTTGACGGTGAGCCGTGTGAGAAATGTTTTCCCGGGACTTTCGTATCACTTGCCGCCCGATTCGGACAGGAAAAATCCGCTTGAGATGACAAAAGATGAAATCGAAGAGTGCTTGAACATATTCGGAGACGGAAAGAGCATCGAAAAGGCGATGACATCGTCAATGATGGGACTGAGTCCGCTTTTGTGCCGAGAGGCGGCGTACAGAGCCATAGGCAAATGCAATTTGAGCGTCGGAGAAATGACGGAAAGCGAGAAAAAAGCGGTTGCCTCCGAGCTTTTCGATATGATGGAAAAAATCAAAAACGGAATATTCGAAGCGGTTGTTTTGTACAAGGAGGACGTTGCCGCTCCGATGGATTTTGCGGCTTTTGATATAACGCAGTACGGAGAGGGGTATAAAACAGAAAAAAGAGACAGCATATCGGAGGCAATGGAAGAGTTTTACCGAAAAAGAGACTCTGCCGAGAGAATGCGCTCACGCTCGTATGCGTTGATGAAAAACATGACGAACCGACTTGAAAAAATACGAAAGAAACTGACCGTTTTGCACACGACGTTGGATGATGCCGCAAAAAAGGAAAAATATCGTGTGGCGGGAGATATAATAACCGCGAATCTTTACAGGATGAAGCAGGGCGACAAGGTGTTGACGGCGGTGAATTATTATGATGAAAATTGCGGAGAAATCACCGTAGAGTTGAATGAAGCGCTTTCGCCGTCGGAAAACGCACAGGCATACTATAAAAAATATCAAAAGGCAAAGGTTGCCGAGGTGGAAGCGGCAAAACAAATTGAAAAAGCAAAAAGCGAAGCGGAATATTTGGAAAGTGTTATTCATGAAATCGAAGAGGCGAAAACACCGTCGGAGCTTGACGACATAAAAGAAGAACTGACGGCGGGAGGAGTGCTGAAAACAACTTTTGCAAAAAAGAAACAGAAGCGAAAAGTTAACATGACTCCGACGGAGTATTTTTATAAAGGATACAAAATTTATGCGGGACGAAACAATATACAAAACGACTATTTGACGTTGAAAATCGGCAGAGTAAACGATTTGTGGCTGCATACAAAGGCTATACCCGGAAGTCATGTTTTGATAAAAAGCAACGGAGAGGAGTTTCCGCCCGACGTAATCGAAGCTGCGGCGGTTATTGCGGCAACAAATTCCAAAGGCAGAAAATCTCCGAAAGTCGAAGTGGATTACTGCATGGTGAGTCACGTGAAAAAGCCGAACGGAGCAAAAAGCGGCATGGTGGTGTACGAGGGGTACAACTCGGCGCTCGTGGCTCCCGACGAGGCGTTTTGCGAAAAGCTTTTATTGGCGGCTTGCGACGAAAAAAATGGGAACGGGCAATAACGTGTTCCTTGACAAACAGTACAAAATGCTATATAATATGGAATGTATTATTGTATGTTTATGTTGTAATGGGGAATCGTTTTTTTCGAGTCGCCGTGCAATAAAGGAATATTACTGTGCTCATAAGCGGAATGGGTCATGGAAAATAAATCTTTTTTAAACATTCAACATTCAATATTAATATAGATTGGAGGAATGAAAAGTGATCTGGACGATTGCAGCGGCATTGATTGCTCTTATCGCAGGCGTTGCGGCGGGATTTTTCGCAGGCGGTTATCACCGAAGAAAAGTTGCCGAAGCCGCAATAGGCAGTGCGGAAGAAGAAGCAAAGCGCATTGTTGACGATGCATACAAAGCCGCTCAAAACAAGAAAAAAGAAGTCCTGCTTGAGGCTAAAGACGAGATACATAAAGCCAGAGTGGAAGCCGACCGAGAAAACAAGGAACGCAGAAACGAAATATCAAGACAGGAAAGAAGAATTCAGCAAAAAGAAGAAAACCTCGATAAAAAGACTGAATCTCTTGAAAAGAAAGACGAAAAGCTCAATGAAAAAATGAAAGAGCTCGATGCACAGAAGGAATCCTTGGAAAAGGTTCATGAAAAACAGCTTGAAGAGTTGGAGAGAATTTCCGGCTTGTCGGTTGAAGATGCAAAGCAGTTCTTGCTCAAAAACGTTGAAAGCGAAGTAAGACACGAAGCTGCGATGATGATTCGAGATATCGAATCTCAGGCAAAGGAAGAAGCCGAAAAGAAGGCTAAAAACATTATCGGTCTTGCTATCCAGAAATGTGCGGCGGATCACGTTGCGGAAACAACGGTATCTGTTGTAAGCTTGCCCAACGATGAAATGAAGGGCAGAATTATCGGTCGTGAGGGTAGAAATATCAGAACAATCGAATCTCTCACAGGTGTTGAACTCATTATCGACGATACTCCCGAAGCGGTTATTATCTCTTCGTTTGATCCCATTCGTCGAGAGGTTGCCCGTCTTGCTCTCGAAAAGCTTATTATGGACGGCAGAATTCACCCTGCAAGAATTGAAGAAATGGTGGAAAGAGCACAAAAAGAAGTTGAAGCTACGATTAAGCAGGAGGGTGAACAGGCTACATTCGATACGGGTGTACACGGTCTCCATCCCGAACTTATCAAGCTCCTCGGTCGTCTCCGTTACAGAACAAGTTACGGTCAGAACGTGCTCAAACATTCTATCGAAGTTGCTCATGTGGCAGGTATCATGGCAGGAGAACTCGGTGTTGACGTGACAATTGCAAAGCGTGCCGGATTGTTGCACGATATAGGTAAAGCGGTTGACCACGAAATCGAAGGCAGCCACGTTACAATAGGTGTTGATCTTGCGAGAAAGTACAAAGAAGGCGCAAGCGTTATCCATGCTATCGAAGCTCACCACGGAGATGTTGAGGCGACAACGGTTGTTGCTTGTCTTGTGCAGGCGGCGGACGCAATCAGCGCAGCACGTCCCGGTGCGAGAAGAGAAAACATCGAAACATACATCAAGCGTCTCCAGAAGCTTGAAGAAATAGCGACAAGCTTTGACGGAGTTGAAAAGAGCTTTGCAATTCAGGCGGGTCGTGAGGTGCGTATCATGGTTAAGCCCGATCGTATCGGTGACGGTGATATGGACTTTATCGCACGTGAAATCGTTAAGAAAATTGAAAGCGACATGGAATATCCCGGTCAGATCAAGGTTAATATAATCAGAGAGACCAGAACTGTTGCTTTTGCAAAATAATTTTTGAACGACGGACAAAAACGAACCTCTCGGAGTACCATGTACGCCGTCAGGTTCGTTTCTTTGTTTATGTGTACCGAAAAAACGCACATATAAACAAGGAATAAAAAACAACAAAGGAACGGAAAGATATGAATATACTTTTTATTGGGGATATATGCGGAAGATGCGGAAGAGAGGCTCTTTTTGAGTATCTTGAGGATGTAAAATACGAGTATGACGTGGATTTTACGATAGCAAACGGCGAAAATGCCGCGGGAGGACTCGGCATTACGGTGAAAACGTTTGAAGAAATGACTCGTGCGGGAGTTGATTTTTTTACGCTCGGCAATCATGCGTTTTCGAAAGCGAACGACGCGAAGATTTTGCTCGACAGAAAAGAGGCAATCGTGCGTCCCGCAAATATGTTGCCCGAAGATTTGCCCGGAACGGGAATGGAAATCGTGAGATGTAAAAACGGTGAAAAAATTGCGATAATAAACCTTTTGGGAAAAGTATATATGGAAAATGCAGCCGATCCGTTCGAGTGTGCGACAAAGCTTGTCGAAGAAGCGAAAAAGGTGACGAATACGATAATCGTGGATTTTCATGCGGAAGCAACCAGCGAAAAGGAAGCTATGGGGTTTTTCCTTGACGGAAAGGTGTCGGGGGTTTTCGGAACGCACACGCATATACAGACGGCGGATGAGAAGATTTTGCCGAACGGAACGGCTTATATTACCGATGCGGGCATGACGGGCGCGGTAAATTCGGTGCTCGGAATGGCGGTTGAAACGGCGGTGGGAAGATTTGTAACGCCGAACGAAAGCCATCCGTTTAAATCGGCTGAGGGAAAAGCACGGTTTTGCGGAGTTTGTGTAACGATTGACGAAAAAACGGGAAAAGCGACTGAGGTGAAGAGAATTTGGAAATCGTAAATAAGGGAAATATAAAAATTTTGAAGAGCGAAAAAATCAAAGCAAAACACGGGTTTACTCTGCGTGACGGAGGCGTGAGCGACGGCGAATACAAAGGCTTGAACCTCGGACTGAGACGCGGAGACAATCCTTTTAACGTTTTTAAAAATCTTGAAATATGCTGTGACAGCATGGAGCTTTGCAAGGAAACGCTTACCCTGACAAAC
>CAZRYW010000063.1:0-8713 GCA_964604405.1 uncultured Oscillospiraceae bacterium | reverse complement strand
TGGGGCGTGGATTTTGAACGTGACGAAGAAGGCAATTTGAAGTATACTCGTGAGGGGGCTCACTCCACGGAGAGAATTCTTTTTCATGAAGACATAACGGGAAAAGAAATAACATCGACTCTTTTGGAAAGAGTGAAAGAACTCGAAAATGTGAGGATTGTCGAATATTTTACGATGATTGACATTATCGAGAGAGAAAATGTTTGTTTGGGTATTGTGGGATTTGACAAAGATAAAAACATAGTTTCGGTGCGTGCTGCGTGTACTGTTTTTGCAACGGGCGGTATCGGCGGATTGTACAAGGATTCGACAAACTACCGTCATTTGACGGGAGATGCACAGGCAATTTGTCTTGAACACGATATCGGGCTTTCGGATATGGATTATGTTCAGATTCACCCTACGGCTTTTTATTCGAAAGAATACGGCAGGAGATTTTTGATAAGCGAGTCGTGCAGAGGCGAGGGCGGTCTTTTGAAAAATTCGAAAATGGAGAGGTTTGTGAACGAGCTTTTGCCGCGTGATGTTGTTGCGAACGCAATTTTCGCTGAAATGAAAAAAGAGGGCAGCGAGCATGTTTGGCTTGATTTGACTCCCATCGGAGAAAATGAAATCAAAAGTCATTTCCCGAACATTTACGAAAAGTGCTTGAAGCACGGATACGACATAACGAAAGAACCTATTCCGATAACGCCCGCACAGCACTATTTTATGGGCGGAATAAAGGTTGACAAAAACTCCAAGACGACGATGGACAACCTCTATGCTGTCGGAGAAACGGCATGTAACGGCGTTCACGGTGCAAACCGTTTGGCGTCGAATTCGCTTTTGGAAGCGATTGTGTTTGCGAAGCGTGCGGCAAAGGAAATTGCGGAAAAGTATGATTATTATGTAAAAAACGCACACGAAAAGAGTGTCGATGTAGACTTTGAAAAAGAGGCTGACAAGGAAAAATACAAAGACCTTGACGCTTTGAAGGAAAGATACAAGAAGCTTGTACTCGATGAAATAGAAAAGGAGAGAAGAAACCGTGAATGATATTACGATGAAACTTGTTTGCGACGAGTTGATTTTGGCGGCATTGAAAGAGGATATCACAAGTGAGGATATCTCGACACAGGCAGTTATGCCCGATTACAAATTGGGTGAGGTACAGCTCATTTGTAAGGAAGACGGAGTTATTGCGGGACTGGAAATTTTTAAGAGAACGTTTGAGCTTTTGGACGAAAATACGGTGACGGAGCTTTATGTGAAAGACGGCGACGAGGTGAAAAACAAGCAGCTTCTCGCAACGGTAAGAGGAGATATAAGAGTGCTTCTTTCCGGTGAAAGAACGGCTCTTAACTATTTGCAGAGAATGAGCGGAATAGCTACATATACAAAAAAAGTGGCATCTCTTTTGGAAGGAACAAAGACAAAGCTTCTCGATACGAGAAAGACAACGCCCAACATGCGTATTTTTGAGAAGTATGCGGTAAAACAGTGCGGAGGCAATAACCACAGATACAATCTTTCCGATTGCGTAATGCTGAAAGACAATCATATAGGCGCCGCAGGCGGAGTTGAAAAAGCAGTAAAAATGGCAAGAGATTATATATCTTTCGTTACGAAAATCGAAGTTGAGTGCGAAAATCTCGATATGGTGAGAGAGGCGGTTAATGCGGGCGCAGATATCATAATGCTCGACAATATGACCGATGATGATATGAGAGAAGCGGTTAAGATAATCGACGGACGTGCATTGACGGAATGCTCGGGAAATGTGACTGCCGAAAACATCAAGCGTATTACCGATATCGGAGTTGATTTTGTATCGAGCGGTGCGCTGACACATTCATCGCCGATACTCGACGTTTCGCTTAAAAATCTTCACGCAATCTGATTAAACTTTTAAAAAACCGACCGTGTGTCGGTTTTTTTGCGAAAAAAAGGGAAATGTCTTGAATTATTTTTTATTTGTGATATGATTAGATTGTTTGCGGGCACGTGAGGAGGATGAAAAATGATTAAAGAAGAAAAAATGTCAACAAAAAACAGAATCATAGCAGCGTGCGTAAGACTTTTTATAGAACAGGGCTATTACAATACGACTCTTTCGCAAATAGTCAAAGAAGCGGGAGTATCGTTTTCCTCTTTTCAGAATTTTTTTAAAACAAAGGACGGAGTTTTGTTGGTGTTGACGGAAACAATGTTCGACAGTCAGTTTGCGGCGGCAAGAGGCATTGAAAACAGCAATGTGAATCCTGTGTATATTTATGCTGCGGAAACCGCAATACAGATAACCCTCACGGAGCTGAACGAAAATTTGAGACAAATTTACGTGGAGGCATATTCGAATCCCGAGGCTGCAGAATACATTTGCGTGAGAACGGCAAAAGAGCTGGAGGTCATTTTTGAAAAATACAATCCGACTTTTACCGCAAGCGATTTTTACGAGGTGGATATCGGAGCAACGGGCGTTATGCGAAATTATATGGCGAGAAAATGCGATCAGTATTTTACACTCGAGAAAAAACTCAGACGGTTTTTGACGATGAGTTTGAGAGCGTACAATGTGCCCGACGACGAAATAGAGGGTGCGATAAATTTTGTTCTTGCACTTGATATAAAGGCGATTTCGAATAAAATAATGCAGTCGTTGTTTGAGTCGCTCGCGATGCAGTTTAAGTTTGAATTGTAAAAATCGGTATTTAAAAGCTGGGTAAAATATAAAATGCAACACTTTTTCAAATTTTTTTGAGAAAAGTGTTGCATTTTTGTTTGATGTGTGGTACAATATCGGAGCGTAAAAATTCACACATTCTCTGAGTGACGCCCGGTGCCCGAACTTTTCGGGTTGGCGAACACATTGAGGAGAGTGGAGGCTGCCTTTTCATTTTGACATGGTGAGAGGGTATAAAAACTAAATAAAAGAGAGGTGTTTTAACATGTCAGTTATTTCAATGAAGCAGCTTCTTGAAGCAGGTGTACACTTTGGTCACCAGACAAGAAGATGGAACCCCAAGATGGCAGAATACATTTTCACAGAAAGAAACGGTATCTACATCATCGACCTTCAGAAGACAGTAAAGAAGATCGAAGAAGCTTATGACTTTGTACGTGAAATCGCTCAGGAGGGCGGCGAAGTACTCTTCGTAGGTACAAAGAAGCAGGCTCAGGAAACAATTAAGGAAGAAGCTATCCGTGTTGGCATGCACTACGTTGACGCTCGTTGGCTCGGCGGTATGCTCACAAACTTTAAGACAATCAAGAAGAGAATCGATCGTCTCGAACAGCTTCACAAGATGCAGGAAGACGGTACATTCGATCTTCTTCCCAAGAAGGAAGTAAGCATTCTTCTCGGCGAAATGGAAAAGCTCGAAAAGTACCTCGGCGGTATCAAGAACCTTAAGAAGACTCCCGCTGCTATGTTCGTTGTTGACCCCAGAAAAGAAAAGATTGCAATCAGCGAAGCTAAGAAGCTCGGTATTCCCGTTGTTGCAATTGTTGATACAAACTGCGACCCCGAAGAAGTTGATTACGTAATTCCCGGTAACGATGACGCTATCCGTGCCGTTAAGCTCGTAACAAGCACAATTGCCAACGCTGTTGTTGAAGGCAGAGAAGGTAAGATGGGCGCTGCTGCGGAAGAAAACGCAGAAGAAATCGAAATCACAGTAGAATAATTAAGGAGGATATTACAATGGCTGCTATTACTGCTCAGATTGTTAAAGAATTAAGAGAAAAGACAGGCTGCGGTATGATGGACTGTAAAAAGGCACTTTCCGCAACTGATGGTGACATGGAAAAGGCTATTGAATTCCTCAGAGAAAAAGGTCTTGCTACAGCTGCAAAGAAGGCCGGCAGAATCGCTTCCGAAGGTCTTGTAACAGTTAGCATTTGCGACGAATGCAAGGCAGGCGTTGTTCTTGAAGTAAACGCAGAAACAGACTTTGTTGCAAAGAACGAAGAATTCCGTAACTTTGTTAATGATGTTGCTACGGTTATCCTCAAGAAGAACCCCGCTGACGTTGAAGCACTCCTCGCACTTGAAATGGAAGACGGCAAGAGCGTTGACGCTACACTCAAGGAAAAGATTGCTACAATCGGCGAAAACATGAACATCCGTCGTTTCGTAAGATACGAAGGCAACCTTATCGGTTATGTTCACGGCGAAGGCAGAATCGGCGTTATGGTTAAGTTCAATGTAGGTAACGAAGCTGTTTGCGCTACAGAAGAATTTGTAAGCTACGCAAAGAACGTTGCTATGCAGATTGCCGCTATCAATCCTCTTTACCTCAAGAGAGAAGAAGTTCCCGCAGAAGTTGTTGAAAAGGAAAAAGAAATCCTTACAGCTCAGGCAATTAACGAAGGTAAGCCCGCTGCTATCGCAGAAAAGATGGTTGCAGGAAGAATCCAGAAGTACTACAAGGAAAACTGCCTTGTTGAACAGGAATACGTTAAGAACCCCGATCAGACTGTAAAGGCTTATACAGACGAAGTTGCTAAGAGCCTTGACACAACTATCGAAATCGAATGTTTCGCTCGTCTTGAAAGAGGCGAAGGTCTTGAAAAGAAAGAAGAAAACTTCGCAGATGAAGTTGCAAGCATGATGAAGTAATTCCATAGGGATTTATTGAAAGCACACCTAAATTGGGTGTGCTTTTTGTTTGTGTAAAATTATTGACAAAATGTTGTAATTGAGATAGAATATTCTTGAAGCCGTGGACTCGGAATACGGCTAAAATACACAAAAGGAGTGGAATTATGAATTCATTGGAAAAAGAAGAATATATTGACGTGATGGAAATTGTGCATGGTTTATGGATTTATAAATTTTTGCTTATAGCACTTGCGGTAATCATGGCGCTCATGTTTTCGGTGAGAGTTGAATTTTTTACAAAAGACAGATATGTTGCTTCGGGGATTTTGTACGTCAGCAACAGAGGACTGCAAGGCAGCTCGGATGAGCTCAGCTTGAATGATATCGACACGGCGAAAAGTATGACGGACACGTGCCGTGAAATTCTCGGAATGAGAACTTTCCTTGCCGGTGTCAGCGAAGATATCGGAAACAAATACACCTGGAAGCAGCTGGGATCTATGACGAAGGTATCGGCATTAAACGATACGGAGCTTTTGGTGATTTCGGCTACGGCGGGAAGTCCCGAGGATGCATATCTTGTTGCCGAAAGCATGGTGAGAAATGCTCCTTATACGCTCAAGAGCGTTTTCAGAAACGGTTCGGTTGAAATAATCGACGAAGTCGTTATACCTGACGGACCTGTCGGAAAAGGAACTATGAAAGAGGCTTTGAAGGGTGCGCTTGTCGGACTTATTATAGGTGTGGCGTTTGTTGTGATACGTAATCTGTTTGATACAAAGGTACATAAAGCGGAAGACGTTGCAACAAGATACAATGTTTCGATATTGGGCGAAATCGCACAGTAAGGGGGATAGAGGATGAAAATCAGATTGGGTAAGAAAAATCAGGTTAACGAAGTCGATGAAGCGAAAAGAATACTTAATGAACAATCGAGCTTTGAAGTTGTCGAAAAATACAAGTCGGTAAGAACGAATATTATGTTCTCTATTCCGAAGAGCGATAAAGGAAAGGCTATAGTTGTTACTAGTTCCACTCCCGGAGAGGGCAAAACGACCACTACAATAAACCTTGCGATAACATTTGCTTTGACGGGCGCAAAAGTTGTGCTTTTGGACTGCGACCTCAGAAAATCGAGAATCCATCGTTATCTCAAACTGGAAAAAGAAGACGGTGTGACAAATGTTTTGTGCGGATTTTCGAATGTTGAAAAAGCCGTTAAGAAAAACGTGAGAGAAAATCTCGATGTTATCACGTCGGGCGAAATACCGCCGAACCCCGCAGAGCTCATTGAGTCGGGCGAGTTCGGAAAAATGATTGAGGAACTGAGAGAAAAATACGATTATGTATTTATAGATACACCTCCGATTACGGTTGTAACGGATGCGGCTCTTGCGATGAAAGAGAGCGACGGTGTTATCGTTATTGTAAGAGAAGACGTGACAACGTTTGACCTTTTGGACAATACCATGGCCACTATTAAAAATATCGGAACGAAAATCTTGGGTGTTATAATGCTCGGAGATCCGGGTAAAGTCGGTGGATACGGGTATAAATATAACGGGAAATACGGCTATAAATACGGATACAAGTACGGTTACAAATATGATTATAAATATCAGGATGATGTAAATGAAAACAAAAATTGATATTCATACGCATTGTCTGCCGAATGTTGACGACGGAGCACGAACCATTGAAGAATCGTTGGCAATGTTGTCGGAGAGCTTTTTGCAGGGAGTGGAGATTTGTGCGGCGACACCGCATTGCACGATTCACAAAAACGCAGATGTGGAAAGGTTTTTGGCAAAGAGACAATCGGGATTTGACAAAATCAAAGATTTGCTTGACGAAAATAAACATCCGAAAGTTATTCTCGGTGCGGAGATTTTTTTGGACAACGATATTAACCGTTATGACAACGTAGAAAAGCTGTGCTTGGAAAATACAGATTGTATAATGCTGGAGTTTCCGATAGGCAAGGCGAAAAGTGAGTGGTCGGAGTGGATATACAATTTGAATCGCAAAGATTTGAGGGTTGTTGTGGCACATGTTGACCGTTATCCCGAATGGGAGAAAATGATGGATGATTTTTCGGGACTTGACGTTATATATCAGGTGAATGCATCGAGGTTTACGGATTTTTGGTCGGGCGGACTTTTGAAAAAACTGATGAAGCGTAATAACAAATATATAATATCAAGCGATATGCATAATTTGACGACGAGAAAATGCAACATGAATGAGGCATACGAAAAGGCGAAAAGAAAATATCCGAGTGATGCAGATTTACTTTTCGGTCTGAATGCGAAAAAGCATTTGGGATTGTGAAAAAATTTATATGATATTAAATAAAGGAGAGTTTTTATGAAAAAATTAATTGCGTTGCTCTGTGCGGTTACGATGATTTTGGGATTTGCCGTACCTGCTTTTGCATCCGAAACGAACGAGGGGAGCTTGGATTTTCTCTTGAATGCTTATACGAATGCGGAACAAAAAAGCGAAATAGGCGTTGAAGTGAATAAGCCTTTGCGGTTTTTGAGTATTTTCGACGAAGAGGTGGGCTTGGATGTTCAGTATCTTGTTGAAAGCATTTTAAAATCGAAGATTAATGTTGTATCAAAAAGCAACTCTGCGGCAGATATGAGTTGGACTGAGGGGTATATGCAGATTAACCCCGTAGTGCCGATTGAAATAAGCGAAGATTTGAAATTTTCCGCAGATTTGAATGCCGAAATTTGGGTAAAGATTGATTTGTCGGAAGAAGGTTCGTGCTACGAAGTGGTTGTGAAAAACCCCATGGACGGAAAATATTTGTATTTGGATCTTTTTGATGAAAATGCCGTAGAGTATATCGGCGATGTAAAGAGCATGATGAGCACCATGATTGACACAATCAATCAGGATGCGGTGAAGATGCTCAGAGAAAAGATTGTCGCACTTTACGAAAAGTATGCAACGGTAAAAAAAGACGGAGATTGCCTTGTTGTAAGCTACACGAACGATTCGTTTGTGGATTTGCTGTTTGATCTTGTTGATGAATTCTATTTGTCGGATTCGGCTCTTGAAAACGAAAGTGTTGCACAGTCTTTGCAGGAAATAGGACTGACAAAAGAATCGTTGTCTCAGGTGAAGTTCTTTGTGAAGAATCTCGGTATATTTGCGGATAATGATGCGGTTGTGGAAAAATACAAGTTCGACAAAAACGGAGCTGTTATTCAGGAAGAATCGAAAGTAAGATTTGATTTTAATATTTTCGATATTTTGTCTGTGATGGGATTGGACGAAGAGGATGTGTATCCGCTTACACGAGATATGGCTGATATTGACCTTACAATAGTTGAAAAAACGGAATATATTTCCCTAAATAAGAATATTGATATCAACATGCCCGTATTGACAGAGGAAAACAGCACAAATTATTTGGATATGTTGTTTACTTCGTCTGAAGAAGCCGAAGTCGAATTTGTTTATCAGCCCGAAAAGTTTTTTAACTATGCAAACGGTATGCAGAACGAAAACGGTATATATGTCAATATGCCCGACTTTAAAATGCAATTGGAGTGGAACGGCGACGCCGATAATCTTGATTGCGGAGTTGCTTTGAGCGATGCGAATGATGTTACTTTGACTTTTGTGAGCGACAATTTTGACACGGTTAAAGTGACAGGCAACGTGAACAGCGATACATATTATCTCAACGGCATGGCAATTGCGGGAAACAAGCCGTTTGAAAATGTTGACGGTGTGCTTTTTGCGAAAATTGATGTGCTCAACTGCGTCTTGGGTGCCGAGATTTCGAGCGTGACGGTGAACTATTACGATTGGTACGAAAAACTAGATACTCCTGAGTATGGAATTGAATTAATACGTCCCAATCCCGGTTATACGGAAAGTGAAATGACGGAAGAGCTTTTTGATTTTGACTCGACAATCGGCATTATCGGCGGTGCAGACGGACCTACGACAATATTTGTGACAAAAGAATAAAGCAAAACAGGCTGCGGAAACGGTTGACGACTTCCGCAGCCTGTTTCGTTTACACAAAAAAGCCAATTCCGATGAAAATATGAAGATGTCACAGAGTGTGACGGCTATCTACTTTTGTGCGACAAAAGTAGCAAAAACGTG
>CAZRYW010000062.1:0-8748 GCA_964604405.1 uncultured Oscillospiraceae bacterium | reverse complement strand
AAGGTGCAATGGAGATAGCGTCCCGTTCGAGAGGTACTCCGAGAATCGCAAACCGACTTTTGAAGCGTGTACGTGATTATGCCCAGGTGAAACGTGACTCGCAAATATCGAAGCAAAGTGCGGATGAGGCGTTGAATATGCTTGAAATCGACAATCTCGGATTGGATGCCGTTGATAAAAAAATGATGACGAGCATAATGCTTTCGTTCGGCGGAGGTCCCGTCGGAGTTGATACGTTGGCGGCAACAATCGGAGAAGACAGCAGAACCATCGAAGATATGTACGAACCGTATCTGTTGCAACTCGGATTTTTAAACAGAACGCCCAGAGGAAGAGTGGCAACTTCGGCGGCATACGAACACTATAAAATCCCGCCGAAAGACGCTCAGACAACTTTATGTTAAAATTGTGTGACAAATTAGGTTTTTAAAAGGAAAAAACAAAAAATACGGCGAATAATGTTTCGGAGGTGGTTTGTATGCGAAAGGCAGCAGCATTGCTGATGACTGCTGTAATACTTCTTTTATCTGTAATACCAATCAATGCATTTACAATTGTTTATGACGGAAAAACAGAAGATTACCCTTGGGACCCGATTGTGCTTGTTGTAGACGGCAACACCGTTAAAACGGAGGAGATGCCCCCTGTTATTTTGAACGGCAGAACGATGGTTCCGGCAAGAGAGTTTTTCGAGCAACTCGGTGCAACGGTTTCGTGGGATAACGATTCCAAACGAGTTATTATCGAATATAACGGCGAAAAAATTATACTTAAAATTAACTCGAAGACGGTTTATATCGGAGCAAATTCCGCAAGTATTTCCGCCTCGGATCCCGCACCGAAAATCATAAACGACAAAACAATGATACCCGTTCGTTTTGTTGCCGAAGAATTCGGTTTTGATGTTAAATGGGTTAATGAGACCCGCACGGTTAATATCACGTCTCCGCACAAAGAGAGCGTTGCTTTGACAAATGTTACGTTTTCTTCGGATGATGAAAGTGATTGCATATTTGTGCAACTTGACGAATTTGTGAATCCGAATGTTTTCAAAATGCAAGATCCGGAAAGAATCGTTATAGATGTTTACGGAGTTAAAGCAACAATGAAAGACGGTAGCATTGCATGTGACGGCGAAAGTGTAAAATCGGTGCGTTACAGTCAACATTCGGATCGTTTCAGAATAGTTGCAGATTTGAAAGCGGAGTCCGATTTTGAAGTATTGAAGCTTAAAAACGGTGTCGAAATCTCGATTATCAAAACAGGTGATGTGATAACGGACGACAAAGACGACGATGACAAAAATATTCCCGATGATGAAGAAGTTAACGAGGATGCGACCGTCGAAAACCCCGACGGCAAGCTGACTGTTATTCTCGACCCCGGTCACGGAGGCACGGACCCCGGGGCAACGTACCCGATAGGAGTCAAAAATCCCGATTACAAAGAAAAGGATATTACGCTTGCGGTAGCATTGCAAGTGAGAGAAAACCTTGAGAAAAACGGCGTAAAGGTCATTATGACACGAGATGACGATGTTTACCCGACGCTGAAAGAACGTGTCGAAATGGCAAATGCTTCGACGGCGGATATATATGTTTCGATTCATGTTAATGCCATGGAAAACAAAGACGGTATTGACGGTGGGCAGGTGTATTATCACAAAGGCTCGGAATTCGGCAAGAAACTTGCAGAGCATGTGTATAACGGCATGATAAAGCATACCGGCTTGACAAAACGAGGTATTCAGGACGGGTCGTCCCTATATGTAATCAGAAACACAAAAATGCCCGCAATCCTTACGGAAGGCGGATTTATAACAAACAAAGGCGACAGAGAATATATCTCGAGTGAAAAAGGTATACGTGAGATGGCTGCCGGTATCAGCGAGGGAATATTGGAGGCACTTGATTTGTTATGAGAATTATTGTTGATGCCGATGCCTGTCCCGTAAAGAGCATTATTACGGATGTTGCGAAATCTTTTAATCTTGAGGTTTTTATGGTTGTCGATACAAGTCATATAATCAAAGACGAGTATGCCAAGGTTTTTACTGTGGACAAGGGTGCTGACAGCGCAGATATATATCTGATAAATCTGGCGAAAAAAGGCGATATTGTGGTGACGCAGGATTACGGAGTTGCCGCATTGGCACTCGGAAAGGGTGCATACACCTTAAATCAAAACGGGCTTGTTTACGATGCATCCAATATCGACTCGCTTCTTTTGGCAAGGCATATCGGCAAAAAAATACGTCGTGCGGGCGGAAAAACCAATTCCGTTCCGAAACGAACAAAAGACGATGACAAAAAATTCGAAGAAGTATTTGTCAATTTGATAAAAAACAGTCTGTAACAAAAAAACAACCTGCCCGAGTGGGACAAGGTTGTTTTTTTGCTTTTTAAACATTATTTTCTGTGCCATGCCGACGGAGAGAAGAATATCAAAAGCGGGAAAATCTCGAGTCTGCCGGCTAACATATCGAAAGAAAGAACCAACTTGCACAAAGGCGAAAATTCGGCAAAAGTGCGTGAAGGTCCGACGCTTCCCAATCCGGGACCGACGTTGTTCAACGTTGCCGCAATTGACGTGAAGCTTGTCGTGAGATCGAATCCGTCAGTTAAAATAACAAGAAAAGATGCAACGAAAACAAAAAGATATGTTGCAAAGTAAACGTTGACGATTCGGATGGTTTCGTGACCGATGGGTTTGTTGTCCATTTTTAATACTTTTACGCTTCTCGGATGAATAAGTGCGGACAGCTGTTTTTTGACTGTTTTTGCATATACGACAAATCTTGACACTTTGATACCGCCACCCGTACTTCCGGCACAGGCTCCGATAAACATCAATATAACAAGCACGCCTTTTGCAAGAGACGGCCATACGTCAAAATCCGTCGTGGAAAATCCTGTACTCGTCATAATGCTTGACGTTTGGAAGAATATATCGGTAAGAGTAAAGTTTTCGGGTGAAGATACGAAAACCGATGCACCCGTTACGGCGGTTGCGAGAAAATAAATAACAAAGTACCAGCGGAGTTCTTCGTTGGATAATGCATCTTTGAATTTGCCTGCAATTATCAAAAAGTAGATATTAAAATTGACCCCGAAGAGCAGCATGAAAACGGTTACTATATTTTGAGCCGCTACCGAGTATGAAGCCATCGAACTGTTGAGAGGTGCAAAACCGCCTGTGCCCGCTGTTCCGAACGTAACGCACAATGCATCGAAAAGCGGCATATCGGCAAAAAGCAGAAAAATAACCTGAACTACGGTCATGGAAAAATAGAGGATATACAAAATGCCGGCGCTGTGCCTCAATTTCGGTACAAGCTTTCCGACGGCGGGGCCTGTACTTTCGGCTTTCAGAATATAAAGCGCCTGACCGCCCGTATGCGGAGTGACGGCAAGTATGAATACGAGTACGCCCATACCGCCCAGCCAGTTTGTAAAGCAGCGCCAGAAAACCATGCCGTGACTTAATTTTTCGATATCGGGGAGGATTGTGGCGCCTGTTGTCGTAAAACCGGAGACAACCTCAAATATAGCATCTATGTATGAGGGAATTTCTCCGGATACTCTAAAAGGTACAGCCGATATCAACGAGAGAATTATCCATGCCAAAGATGCGACAATGAAACCTTCTCTGGCAAAAAAATGCCTGTTCGACGGCTTTTTAAATTTGACAAAAAAACCGATAATCCCAAACAAAGCGGCACAGTACAGAAAAATCAATGCAGTAGAAAACTCCGCATAGACTACCGAAACCAATGCGGGCAGGAGCATAAATAGCGAAATCGTAAGGATAACGCAACCTGTAATATAGCGAATAATCGAATAATTCATATCAATGACCCTTTTCTATAATATCCGAAAGCGAAGTAATCTGATTGGAAGAGGTTGTAACCGCTATTACGGTATCTCCGACATTCAAGCAGTCGCTGCCTTTCGGAATAATGATTTTGCCTTTTCGGGTTATGCATCCCAAGATGACATCTTTTCGGAATTTTAACTCCATAATGGGAACGTCGGTAATGTGCTGTTCGCTGTGAGCGTCTTTGACTTTAAGCTCCAAAGCTTCGGCTTTGCCGCCCAAGAGTTTTGATAAAGTTAAAATTTCGTCGGGATGTTCGGAATTACTCATGGCACGAACAAAACGGATGATTTGCTCTGCCGTGATGTATTTTGAGAATACAGGTGTTCCTATCGGCAGGGAAGAGAGTATCTTTTCAAAAGAAAGTCTGCTGATTTTCGTTATAACTTTTGCATTTGAAATTTCGCTTGCGTAAAGTGATGTGAGAACATTTCCTTCGTCAAGGTTCGTGAGCGAAACAAAAGCATCGACTTCTTCGATACCTTCTTCTTCCAAAAGCTCTTCGTCCGACGCATCACCGCACAAAATCATGGCGTTGGGAAGTTGTTCGCTCAATGATTGACATTTGTCAAAATCTTTTTCTATGATTTTGACTATTTGCTTGCCTCGCGAAAGCTTTTCGGCAAGATAATAAGCTATTTTGCTTCCACCGGTTATCATGATGGATTTGATGGGTTTTGCTTCGATTCCGATTTTTTTCAAAACGCTTGTAATTTCATAAAGAGGAAGAACTATTGAGATGTAGTCTCCCGAATGAAGTATCGTCGTACCTTTCGGAATGATGATTTCGTTGTCATGTTCGAGAATACAAACAAGCATTTGTTCGGAAATTTTCGAATGGAGTTGATATATGGCAAGGTTGTCCAACGAAGATTCTTCCGGAATCTGAATTCGGATGATTGTCGCACGACCTCTGGCAAATGTGTCAACGTCGAGTGCCGAGGGAATTTGGATAAGTCGCTCGATTTCGTTTGCAACAGTTATGTCGGGGTTGACCGCCATTGCAAGCCCCAACTCTTCACGTATAAATCGAATTTCCGCATAATATTCGGGGTCTCTGACACGTGCGATTGTTTTACAGTTGCCGGCTTTTTTTGCAATCAGACATGACAAAAGACTTGTTTCGTCGCTGTTTGTAACGGCGATGAGAACATCGGCGGTCGCAATACCTGCTTCGATTTGAGCCTGATAGCTGATGCCGCTTCCCACAACGCCTTGAATATCAAAGCTGTTGACGGCCTGCTCGACAATCTGTGCGTTGGTATCGAGCAAGGTAATATCATGCCCTTCGTCGCAAAGCTGTTCGCAAAGAGTAAGTCCTACTTTACCGCCGCCTACAATAATAATCTGCATATAAATCTACGACCTTTCATAGTTAACGAGTGTTAATGTTTAAATAATCGAAATTGAGTTTGGAATACATTATTTTTTGTGAAGAATACAACCCGGAATATCCCGAGAAAATATAGCTTACGGCTACGGCAATGGCAAACATCGCCAAAGAGTCGGAACCGAAAAGTTCGATGCTGAGAATAATCGACGAAACGGGGCAGTTTGATACCGAGCAGAACAGCGCAATAAGCCCGACTGCGGCACCGAAAGACGCATCAAGTCCTATAAACGGAGCGAAAAACGCACCGAAAACCGAACCTATAAAAAACGTCGGAACAATTTCTCCGCCTTTAAAACCGGCACCTAGTGTGATTGCCGTAAACAAAATTTTCAACAAAAAAGCTTCGGGACGAGCAAAACCGTCTTCGAGTGCAACCGTGACAATATCCATCCCGGCACCGTTGTAGTCGTATGTGCCCGATAAAAACGTGAGAACAATCACGATGGCGGAACCTGTAAGAACTCTGAGATATTTATTTGAAATTTTATTGCACAAATGCGAAGATTTGTGCATTGCATACACAAAAAATATGCCAACCAAAGAAACCGCAACCGAAAAGAGCGAAACCTTGACCAACGACAAAAAATCAAAATGAGGCAGGGATGATATTGCAAATTTTGTCGGTGCAACTCCGAAAAAACCTGATATCATATATGCAACGCAAGAAGACAGCAAAACGGGGAAGAGTGCGCTGTAGGTTAAAATCCCGACGCTGATGACTTCGAGTGAAAATACCGCCGCCGTAACTGGAGTTGTAAAAACCGCGCTGAAAACAGCACTCATACCGCACATTATACAAACGGAAGTATCGAAATCACGGGTTTTGAAAATTTTCGAAAACAATGACCCGATACTTCCGCCGATTTGCAATGCCGCACCCTCTCTGCCCGAAGAACCGCCGCAAAGATGTGTGAGAAAAGTGGCGATTATAATAACGGGAGCCAATATAAAAGGAATTTTTTCCTTTTCTCTGACAGCTGATATGATACGGTTTGTGCCCTTGTCATTTTCCAAAGAGCAAATTTTATACAAAAATACAATCAACAATCCAGCAATCGGCAGAAGATAAATAATCTTCGGATTATCGGTACGAAAGACGGTTGCTTTGTCTACAAGCAAATGAAAAAAACAACCGACCGCAGCACCGAATATGCCGATGACCACCGAAAACAAAACCCATTTTGCACCGGTCGAAAGATAAGATGAAATATTGTTTTTGTGTAACAAAAGTTTTTCGCCGAACATTTGATTCGCCTCTGTTCATAATTAATCAATGATACTCTACCACAAGAATTTTATTATGTAAAGCCAAAATTTCATATATCTTGACAATATTTGAGTTTGAATTTATAATATATACGTGGGTTTTTGTGAAAAACAACGTTAAATCTTTGTTAAAAGCCGTACATTTTTTGATTTTTGTGATATTATATGAAAAGTTGCCGGGAAGGAATGGTATTTAAAATGAAAAAAGAACATAACGAAAAGAAATTTGACAGACAATGGTTTTTCTGTATAGTTTTGGGAGTTGTCATATTGGCGATTGTTGCCGCATTGATAGTTTTTTCGAACAAAGACGAAAAACAATCCAATGATCCTACCGTGGTAACGAACGCTTCGGAGGCAAACGACGACGATTTAAATCTTACTCAGTTGGATGAAAACTCGGAAATTGCCGTTACCGTTAAAAATGTCGCCGAGAAATATCTCGATACATTCATTTCTTGTGATTTCGATGCCATTAAATCACAAATTGACGAAGGTGACGCACCTTTCTTCAATTTTGAATCGGAAAGCCAGATGAATTTTTACCGCGCGATTTTCCCTCAGATATCATACGAAACACAATCTCTTTGGGAAAACGACGGAGTTTACGGCGCAAAGGTGAAAATAACGGCACCGAGTATGGCAGATGCGATAGGTGATATTCATATCAGGCAAATTGACAGCGTTATCGACAAAAAAGAAAGTTCCGTACTTTCTTCGGAACAAATATCGGACAGTATCATCGGCGCATTGAGAAGCGGAAATCTTAAAAAAGATGATTTTGAAGTTTTTGTTATTGTTCTTGAAGAAAACGGAGAATATATACCAAGATGTAACGAATACGTTGTAAATGCGCTCTTGGGCGGATATCCCGCAGCAAGTCAGGAGCTTTCGGCTACTCTTTCCGAAACGATGCAAGCATTGAGTGAATGAAAAGTAACAAGGTGATAATATGGCAGACTCTGTAACAAAGGCAAAAATACTGGTTGTCGATGATGAGTATAAAATGCGACGACTTATTAAAGATTTTCTCGAAGCGAACGGTTATGTTGTAATCGAAGCGGCCGACGGAGAGGAAGCTTTGAATATTTTTTACAATACCAAAGATATCAATTTGGTGATATTAGATGTTATGATGCCCAAAATCGGCGGATTCGATGTACTGATGGAAATAAGAGCAAACAGCTCCGTTCCCATTATAATGCTTACCGCAAGAGCGGGTGAGTGCGACGAAATAATGGGTTATGACATCGGTGCGGATCAGTATATAACAAAACCGTTCTCACCCAAGGTTCTTGTAGCCAGAGTCGAAGCTTTACTGAGACGTACAATGGTGCAAAAATCAAGTGAATTCAACATCGGCGGAATTTCGGTGGATAAGATTGCTCATACGGTATTTGTCAACGGCGAAGAAATATATTTGAGCGTTAAAGAATTCGATTTGTTGACATACATGATCGAGAACAACGGTATTACGCTTTCGAGAGAAAAAATATTGGACAATGTGTGGAACTATGATTATTTCGGAGATGCACGTACTATAGATACACATATTACAAAGCTTCGCAAGAAGCTCGGCTGTTGCGGGAATTATCTTACAACCGTGCGTGGAATAGGTTACAAATTCGAGGTGTCGAAATGATTACTCGTTCGCTTACAGCTAAAATGATAGCCGTATTTTCGGCAATATTGGTTGCGGTCGTGGCGTTGAACATTGTGATCAACGCCCTTTTGCTGACCCGTGTTCATCGACAGATAAAAATCGGTTCGATGGAAGATTTGTATTTTTCGATTGCGGAAGCATACGAATCAAACGAGGATGATGACGAGGTTGTGGATTTGGTTAAAGAGTCTTTGGCGAATCACAATTTGAGAGTTTTCGTTTGGGATAACGATGATAAATTGATTATTGATTCGCTTCCGTTGTCTCGAAAAGAAGATAAAGAGTTCGAACCGAAAGAATCAAAAAACGAAGAACCGTTCGGTCGTGAAATATCGGGGCTCAACCGTGATTTCAGACATGATTTCAGGTTTGACCGTGACAATGAATTTTTTATTATGGATCTTGATGTTCCGAAAGAGCACGTAATATCATACGGCGATGACTATACTCTTTTTTCGGTCGATACGTTTCAAAAAACAGACGAAGAAAACATCTGTCTCAGAGGCGATTTGGCAAACGGGTACAGGGTTTTGATACAAATGCCGGTTGC
>CAZRYW010000061.1:0-8859 GCA_964604405.1 uncultured Oscillospiraceae bacterium | reverse complement strand
TTTTGTGTTGCACTTCGTATTATAACCTGCCCACCTCCCCTTGCACAGGTGAGGCACCTGCGGGGGAAAGAGGATGGCTCTTTGTCAATAGTTGTGGTCAAATCTATAAAAAAGAATTTCTTTACAGGTGGTAGCAGTTATGCTGCCACCTGTTTGTAATAAAATATATGTAAAATTCGATTTCTAAATCGTTCAAAGTTGCTGTAATCATAAGCGTTGCGTTTTAATACTGATTCTTTGTCAATAGTTGGGGTAACCGAAAACCGAGCTTTTAAAAAAATATAAAAAGCGGAGCATATTCGGCGAAGAGGTGGTAGTATAATTGCCGCCTTTGAAAGATTCGATCGTAATTGTTGACAAAGAAACGTGAAAGCGTGTTTTGGGCGAGATTGAAAGAATAGGTGTAAAAAAGCCGTCTTTCGGAGTTTTTACACCTATTCCTAAATGGGATAGGTTTGTGGGGGTATGCATAAGAGGCAAAACAAACGAATATTTGAGCATATTGCAATAAAAAGTGTGCGTAAATTTTGTTGAAAATGCCCGAAAAAGAGCAAAAATATCTCTAAAAAAACATTTGTACTTGCATTGTGTACAAAAATTTGCTATAATAATAGACGTATAACTGCAAAAAAATATGTGAGGTGTAAAAATTGAGTTCGAAAACTCTTATGTATATTCTTAAAAGAATATTGTTGGCACTTGTGACGGTATGGGTTGTTATTACCGTTACGTTCTTTGTAATGCACGCCGTACCCGGCGGGCCTTTCCAGAGTGAAAAAGCACTTACCGAAGAAGCAAAAGCTGCACTCGAAGCAAAATACGGCATGGACAAGCCGTTGTTCGATCAGTATGTTGATTATCTGGTCGGAGTTGTGACGGAGTTCGATTTCGGACCGTCTATAAAAACGCCCGGACGTGATGTTTCGGAAATTATTATCGACGGATTCAAGATTTCGCTTCCCTTGGGGTTGACTGCGGCTTGTATCGCAACGATTTTGGGCATTGTGCTCGGGTCGATTGCGGCTTTGAGACGTAACAAGGTCATTGACCGTGTAATCATGGTGGTGACAACTGCGTTCGTGTCAATGCCGTCGTTTATTGTCGGAGCATTTTTGCTTGTTATGTTTACGGTTCAGATTCCGATATTCCCTCCGAACGCAACGACTGTCGGCGGTCTTGTTTTGCCGGTAATCACGCTTGCGCTTTACCCGATGGCATATATAACAAGACTTACACGTTCGTCAATGCTTGACGTTTTGGGTCAGGACTATATCCGCACGGCAAGAGCAAAGGGCGTTTCTCCGAAAAAGGTTATTTTCAAACACGCTCTCAAAAACTCGCTCATTCCCGTTATTACGTATTTCGGACCTATGCTTGCCTACATTATCACAGGCAGCTTGGTTGTTGAAAAGATTTTCTCCGTACCAGGCATAGGAAGATCGTTTGTCACAAGCATGATGAAAAGAGACTACACTCTTATTATGGGTACGACAATTGTGCTTGCGGTTTTGATTGTTGTTATGAATCTCATAAGCGATATTCTTTATAAGATTGTCGATCCGAGAATTACGTTGGAATAATTCCCGAAGAGAAAGGAAGAACAGATAAAATGAAAAAAAATCCCTTATCCTTACAGTTGGATTTGTCGGCATTTGAACCCGCCGATGAAAAAGATAAAGAATATCTCGTTCGTATGCGTCCTTCGTCAACGTTTTTCAAGGACGGTATGAAGAGACTTTTCAAAAACAAAATCGCAACGATTTCGATGTTTTTGGTTATTATAATAACCGTTGCGGCAATTATAATTCCCGAGATTTGGCCTTATGCTTACGAACAGCAGCTCGGCGTGTTGCCCGGAAAAGCCGTTGACGCAACTTATAACGATTTGAAACCTTTCGAATACGGCGCAACGGAACAGGCTCGCATCGCAAACGGCGAGAGCGTTTTCCCGCACATATTCGGAACGGACTCTTACGGAAGAGACTATTTTATCCGTGTTGTGTACGGAACTCGTATATCGCTTGCGGTAGGCTTTTTTGCAAGCCTTATAGTGCTTTTGATAGGCATGACGGTCGGCGCCGTGGCAGGTTACTGCGGCGGCAAGGTTGACCTTGTTATAATGCGTATAGTCGATGTTATATATTCGCTTCCCGATACGCTGATGGTTATTTTGCTTTCGGCTGTTTTGAAAGATTCGCTCGGACCTATGCTTGACGGAACCGTGTTCGAAAAAATCGGAAGCAATATTATCAGTCTCTTTATCGTATTCGGCCTTTTGTATTGGGTTTCGATGTCGAGACTTATCAGAGGTCAGATTTTGTCGCTTCGCGAACAGGAATACGTTTTGGCGGCGAAGAGCATGGGAGCTAAGGGCAGCTGGATTATCACAAAGCATCTTATCCCCAACTGCATCAGCGTTGTTATTATTTCGACGGCACTCCAGATTCCCAATGCGATATTTACGGAAAGTTATCTTTCGTTCCTCGGTCTCGGTGTAAACGCACCCATGCCGAGTTTGGGCTCTTTGGCAAACGAAGCTCTTGCGGGTATTTATTCTTATCCTCACAGACTTGTTATTCCCGCACTTATCATCTCGTTTATAGTATTGTCCTTGAACCTTTTGGGTGACGGCTTGAGAGATGCGTTTGACCCCAAATTGAACGGTTAAAACCGTGCCTTCAGTTACAGAAAGGATTGTTTTTAAATGGCTTTGTTAGAAGTAAATGATTTACGCACTTCCTTTTTCACAGACGCCGGAGAGGTTAAAGCCGTTAACGGTGTGTCGTTTGAACTTGAAAAAGGAAAAGTGCTCGGCATAGTCGGAGAATCGGGTTCGGGAAAATCCGTAACCGCTTATTCGATAATGCAAATACTCGCACCGGGCGGAAAAATCGTCGGCGGCAGCATAAAGCTTGACGGACAGGAACTTATCGGCGCGAGTGAAAATGTTTTGAAAACAGTAAGAGGCAACAAGGTGTCCATCATATTCCAGGATCCCATGACCTCGCTCAATCCCACGCATACTATCGGTTCTCAGCTGATGGAGGCTATTTTGCTCCATACAAACAGAAACAAGAAAGAAGCGTATGACCGTGCGGTTGAGATGCTTACGCTTGTTAACGTTAACGAGCCCGAAAAAAGAATGAAACAGTATCCGTTCGAACTTTCGGGCGGTATGAGACAGAGAGTTATGATTGCGATGGCTCTTGCGTGCGAACCCGATATTTTGATTGCGGACGAGCCCACAACGGCTCTTGATGTTACGATTCAGGCGCAGATTTTGGAGTTGATGCAGTCGCTTCAAAAAGAGCTCGGAATGGCTATCATCATGATTACTCACGATTTGGGCGTTGTTGCGCAGATGTGTGACGAGGTTATAGTTATGTATGCGGGCGGTATTTGCGAAAAGGGTACTGCGGACGAAATTTTCTATAATCCTTCGCACGAATACACAAAGGGACTTTTGCGTTCGCTTCCTTCGGCGGAAACCGCGGGAACGAAGCTCAAGCCCATAACAGGTACACCGATAGATCTTCTCAACATGCCGGCGGGATGTCCTTTTGCACCCCGTTGCGATGCGGCAATGAAGATTTGCATCACAACATGCGCACCCGAAGTGCAGGTTAACGATGATCACCAAAGCTCATGCTGGGAGTGCATAAGAGTTCTCAGAGAAAAGGGCAAAACGGAAGGCGGTGCCGATAATGAGCAATAACAATTTAATCGAAGTAAAAGGGCTGAAAAAGTATTTTGATATCAATACGGGAGTTTTTCAGACGAAAAAACTCAAAGCCGTTGACAATGTTTCGTTCAGCGTGAAAAAAGGCGAAACGCTCGGTCTTGTCGGTGAGTCGGGATGCGGAAAAACGACTGTCGGCAGAACTGTTTTGAATCTTTACAAGCCTACAGCCGGTGAAATAATATACAACGGCAATGCCGTTAAAACAAAGAAAGATATTGCCGAGTTCAGAAAACACGCAACAATGGTTTTCCAGGACCCTTATTCGTCGCTCAACCCCCGAATGACGGTTTCGGATATTATAGGCGAACCTCTCGATATTCATAAGATGTATTCGTCTAAAAAAGAAAGAGAAGAAAAAATTCTCGAATTGATGGGTCATGTCGGACTCAACAGCGAACACGCATCTCGTTATGCGCACGAATTCTCGGGCGGTCAGCGTCAGAGAATCGGTATTGCCCGCTCGCTTGCATTGAATCCCGATTTCATCGTTTGCGATGAACCCGTAAGCGCTCTTGACGTTTCGATTCAGGCACAGGTAATCAATATGTTCGGCGAATTGCAGGAAAAAATGGGACTTACCTATCTTTTCATAGCGCATGACCTTTTGGTTGTTCGCCATATCAGCGATCGTATTGCGGTAATGTACTTGGGTAAAATGGTGGAACTTGCAGACGCAAAGGAAATTTACGACAATCCGCTTCATCCGTATTCGAAATCGCTTCTTTCGGCGGTGCCCGTACCGGACCCGAAAATCGCAAGAGAAAACAAGCGTATTGTTTTGTCGGGCGATATTCCGTCTCCTCTCAACGCACCTTCCGGTTGTCCGTTCAGAACAAGATGTGCGTATGCAACGGATAAATGTGCGGAAGCAATGCCCGAATTTAAGGAAGTTTCGACAGGTCATTTTGTTGCCTGTCACAGAGTAGCGGAAATCAATTAGTCTTTTAAGCTCAAAGAGCTTGAAATAAAAAAAGAAAGGATGAGTATCTATGATGAAACTCAGAAAAATCGCGGCACTCGTACTTGTAGCCTGCATGGCTCTCTCTTTTGCAGGTTGCGGATGCAGCAACGGAGCAGACGGTCTCTCTATCTGTCTTGCTTCCGAACCCGAAACACTTGATCCGGGTCTCAACTCGTCTCTTGACGGTGCGACAATGATCATCCACCTTTTCTCCGGTCTTACAAAGTGGGATCAGGACGGCAAGACAATTCTTCCCGACTGTGCGGTGGAAATTCCCGAAGGTGTAGTTAACGAAGACGGAACGGTTACTTACACTTACACTCTTAAAGACGACCTCAAATGGTCCGACGGTCAGGCTCTTACAGCAGGCGATTTCGAATTCGCTTGGAAGAGAACGGCAAACGACAGCTTCGGTGCCGAATACGGTTACATGTTCGACATCATCAAGGGTTACCCCAACGATCTTGCCGTAGAAGCTACAGATGACAAGACATTGGTTGTAACATTGAACAATGCTGTAAGCTACTGGAACGAGCTTCTTGCGTTCCCCACATACATGCCTGTACGTGAAGATGTAGTTGCTGACGAAAAGTGGTCTGCCGAAGCGGAAACATATATCTGTAACGGTGCTTACACAATTACAGGTTGGAAGCACAACCAGCTCATTACTCTTACAAAGAACGAAAACTATCATGATGCGGACAAGGTTACAATGCCTCAGATCAACTGCTATCTTTCCGATGATAACAATGCTATGCTTGCAAACTACAAGAGCGGCAACTGGCAGATGATTGACAACGTACCCGCAGGTGAAATCACAAACCTCAAGACAAACAACCCCGATGAATTCAAAACAATCGGTCAGCTCGGAACATATTACATCTGCTGGAACGTTAACGAAAACGTTCTTCCCGCAACAAGCAAGCTTACAGGCGTTGAAAGAGAAAAGGCTCAGGCTGAAATCAGAAATGCACTCATGCTTGTTCTTGACCGTAACCACATCGTTGAAAACATCTCCAAGTCCGGTGAAGTTCCCGCATCCAGCTTTGTAAGCTTGGGTCTCACAGACTACGACGGAACGGAATTCTACAAGAATGCAGGTCCTTCCGATGACTATGTAGGTTATTACGATGTTGATGCAATCGAAACAAACTTTGCTCAGGCTGTAGAAGTTCTCAAGAAGTACTACGCTTGGGACGAAGCTACACAGACATTTACAGACGGCCCCAAGTTCACATACCTTTACAACACAGATACTGTTCATGAAGCAATCGCAACATATGTTCAGTCTGCTTTCGCAGCAGTAGGCGTTAAGATCGAACTTGCAAACGTTGAATGGAACACATTCCTCGATCAGCGTCACAAGGGTGATTTCTCCGTAACAAGACACGGTTGGGTTGCCGACTATAACGATCCCATCACATTCCTTGATTTGTGGATTTCCACATCCGGTAACAACGACGCACAGCTCGGTAAGGGCGATCATGCATCCGTAAAGGCATACTCCATCGACCTTACTCCTTACGGATACGATATCGTTGTTAACAACGGTACATGGGCACAGACATATGACGTGCTTATTTCCACAATCAAGTCCTGCACAGATTCCGAAACACGTTACGAACTCATGCACTATGCGGAAGATATGCTCATGAGCACAGGCGTAGTATGCCCCATCTACTACTACACAGACCTCTTCATGCTTAATCCTTCCGTAAAGGGATTCTATACAAACCCCCTCGGTTACAAGTACTTTATGTACACAACAATCGACTGATAAGTTCGATATAGACAAAAAAGATTGCCTCGGGCAATCTTTTTTTGTTTTTGTGTAAAAAAATCAAAAATTTGAAAAAACATGAAACTTTTTTTGTTATCAAAAAGTATTATATATGTAATATGTATTCTTGACAAAAGGGAAAGCAATAATATATAATATAAAATGATTTATTTTGGATTGAAATTGATAAAATCGGAGACGATGGTATGAGCGTAAAAAAATATTTATCCATGATAACGGCGATATGCTTGATAATGATGTGTTGTGCGGGAGTTTTGGTCGGATACAATTTGACTAACCGTTCTTTCGGATTGGCGGCGAATATGCCCGACGGTACGGTGGATGAGGATGTTGAAGGTCTCGACCCGGTAGACAAGAGCAATCCGTATAACATTTTGGTTTTGGGTGTTGACGTTGAAGCCAGATTGACGGATGTTATGATTCTTTGTCAGATTGATCCTGTCGAACACAGCGTTAAAATGCTCTCGATTCCCCGTGATACGAGAATAAAAATGAAGGGCACTTCCATGAAGATTAACGCTTCTTATGCTGTAGGCGGTGTCGAAAAAGTTATCGAAACCGTGAAAAATCTTACGGGACTTTCGGTGAACCATTATTTCCTCATCAATACGAAGGCGTTCAGAGATACTATAGACGCTTTGGGCGGTGTTGATTACAACGTTCCGAGAAATATGAACTACGAAGATCCGCTTCAGAATCTGTATATTCATTTGAAAGCGGGTTATCAGCACCTTGACGGCGACAAGGCGGAGCAGCTGGTTCGTTATCGTCAGTATCCCAACGGCGACGTGGATCGTATCAAGGTACAGCAGAGCTTTTTGAAAGAAATTATCGCACAAAAGCTGAAAGCCGAATATATTGCGAAAATACCGACGGTTTACGATGTTATCAAATCAAACGCAAGTACCGATATGACGATTGCGGAGATGGTTTCGGCGGGAAAACAGCTTTTGGCAATCAAGGGCGAAGATTTCAAGTCGATGACGCTTCCGGGTAACGGCGAATATGTCGGGGCGGTATCTTATTTCCTTCATGACGAAGAGGCGGCAAAAGAGCTGATACAGGCCGAATTTAAGTAATAAAAAATGACGAAACAGGCGGGTTGAACACGATTTCACCCGCCGTTTTTGTGTATTTTCACGTTTCTCATAAAAAATACTAAAAAATGCTTGAAAACTATACCGTTTATGGATATAATAGATATGATGAAGTATCAAAATTTATGAACAACTTTTATAAGGTGATTTTTATGATTAAAATTATATCGTTGTGTTTGGCTTTGTCGGTCGGTGTACTCTCTTTTGCGGGATGTACGACGGACGGCAGTCTCGATACAACCGAAAATGAGTCCGAAAGCTATCAAGAGGTGCAGGGTGAAGAAGTTGCATCGACCGAAGCTGTCGGAGAAAACGAAAGGATTGAAGAAACAGTGCAGGCAGTTATCACAATGGAGTCAGGCGGTGTAATCAAACTCGAATTATATCCCGATGTTGCTCCCATTACGGTCGAAAATTTTGTAAAGCTCGCAAACGAAGGATTCTATGACGGGCTTACGTTTCACAGAATTATCTCCGGATTTATGATTCAGGGCGGCGACCCGAAAGGCAACGGTACGGGCGGCCCCGGATATTCGATAAAGGGCGAATTTTCGCAGAACGGCGTTAAGAACGACTTGAAACACACTCGCGGAGTTATTTCCATGGCGAGAAGTCAAAACCCCGACAGCGCGGGAAGTCAGTTCTTTATCATGCATGAAGACGCACCTCATCTTGACGGCAGTTATGCCGCTTTCGGTAAGGTTGTGGAAGGCATGGACGTTGTGGACAAGATTGCATCCGTTGAAACGGACTATTACGATGCTCCGCTTGAAAAGGTTGTTATCGAATCTATCAAAATCGCAGAATAAAACGTTTAATATGGCATAAGCCGTTATTAATATTTAAATATATTTTTATTAGGAGGTCTTTAACATGGCAGTTAAAGTTGCAATCAATGGTTTTGGCCGTATCGGCCGTCTTGCATTCAGACAGATGTTTGGTGCTGAAGGTTATGAAGTAGTAGCAATCAACGATCTAACAGATCCAGCTATGCTTGCACACCTACTAAAGTATGATTCTGCACAGGGTAAGTATGCTCTTGCTGACAAGGTTGAAGCAAAAGAATCTTCAATCGTTGTTGATGGCAAGGAAATCACAATTTACGCTAAGCCAAACGCTGCTGAACTACCTTGGGGTGAAATCGGTGTTGACGTTGTTCTAGAATGCACAGGTTTCTATACATCAAAGGCTAAGGCACAGGCTCACATTGATGCAGGTGCTAAGAAGGTTGTTATCTCTGCTCCCGCAGGTAACGATC
>CAZRYW010000060.1:0-9026 GCA_964604405.1 uncultured Oscillospiraceae bacterium | reverse complement strand
CAGCTGAAGTGAAATGAGATTTGTTTTGATTGCAAAGTGTGAACCCATTTATGGGGAGCAAGCAACAAAGACATGACCGGCAGGTCTATAATATGCACACTTTTGCACTGCCGGTAATGATTATAGTTGTACCCGAAAATGCAATACCACCCGCTATTGCGGGTGGTATTGCGTGAAAAAATTTTATTCGTCGTCGGAAGTTCTTCCGTAGAGGTTAAATCTGAAAAGTCGGGATTCGTCTTCGGGATTTTCGCATTCGATAGTAGCTTCGCTGAGCTTGCCGCCTTCAAGAATACTCTTGAGGCCGATAAGACGGCAGAATGCAGACTGAAGATTGATTTTGTCGCCCTCTTCCGTTGTCATCCATACGTTGCCTTTACAATTTGAAAGTTCCTTGATAAAGCCCTGCAAATCAAGATTGTGAACTGTGAATTTTTCCATAGGTGAAAACCTCCTTTGAATTATTTGATATTAAATATTGCCTATACTCAAATAGTATACCGAAAAAAACCTGTTTGTCAACGTAATTTAATCAAATTTGTAATATTGAACAAATCAAGTGAACGATTGCTCGGTTCTGTTGATGATTTCGTCCTGCAATGCACGGGAGAGATTGCGGAAATGGTCGCTGTAACCCGCAACACGAACGATAAGGTCTTTATATTCTTCGGGGTGCTTTTGCGCTTCGATGAGCGTTGCACGGTCGATAACATTGAACTGAATGTGGTGTCCGTCAAGTGCGAAATATGCACGAATAAGAGCGGCAAGATTTTTGAGACCGTCTTCACCCGCAAGAACGGCGGGAGTGAACTTTTGGTTCAAAAGAGTACCGCCTGTTTTGAGGTGATCCATTTTGGAACAGCTTTTGATAACAGCCGTGGGACCGTTTGTGTCGGCACCTTTTTCGGGAGAAATACCTTCGCTCATGGGTTTTTGTGCCAATCTGCCGTTGGGGAGAGCACCGCAAACTTCGCCGAAATAAACATGGCAAGTTGTGGGAAGCATGTCGATGCGGTACATTCCGCCCTTGATGGTGGGTCTGCCTGTGATGTAGTCGCAGTATGCATTGAAAACATCTTTCATTATAGAATCGGCGTAATCGTCATCATTGCCGTATTTGGGAGTTTTGCTTGTAACGAGGTTGTAGATACGGTCGTAACAAGCAAAGTTTGCTTTGACAGCTGAGGTAAGCTCTGCCATTGTGAACTTTTTCTCGTCGAATACGTTGTAACGAATTGCGGAAAGAGAGTCTGTAATGGTACCGATACCTACGCCCTGGATGTAGTATGTGTTGTATCTTGCACCGCCCGCATTGTAGTCGGTTGCTTTTTCGATACAGTCATCCATGATTACGGAAAGGAACGGAACGGGCATATATTTTGCGTAAATTTTTTCGATGATGTTATTTCCCGCAATTTTTATGTCGAGGAAGTGGTGCATCTGACGAATGAATGCATCGTAGAGCTCGTCATAACTCTTGAAGTCTTCGGGATTGCCCGTTTTGAGACCTATCTGCTTGCCCGTATAGTTGTCGAAACCGTTGTTCAAAGTGATTTCCAAAACTTTGGGAATATTGAAATAACCCGTGAGTGCATAGTTTTCTTTGCCGAGACAGCCTGTTTCGACACAGCCTGTGGAACAGCCGTGACGTGCATCTTCGATGGATTTGCCTGCATTCAAAAGCTCCTGAATGATGGCTTCGGTGTTGTAAAATGCGGGCTGACCCCAGCCTTTTCTCGAAATTTCACATGCACGAAGCAAAAATGCATCGGGAGTTTTTTTGGAAATCTGCACGTTGCTGGAGGGCTGAAGAAGCTTCATCTCGTCCATTGTGTCCAAAATGATGTAGCTGACGGGGTTGACACCGTCCTTGCCGTCTTCGGTGATGCCGCCAGTATTGAGGTTGCAGAAGTCTGTATATGTGCCGCTCTCTTTGAGGGTGATACCAACCTTGGGGGGAGCGGGCTGGTTGTTGAACTTTATCCAGAAGCATTCCAAAAGTTCACGAGCCTTGTCGTAGTCGAGTGTTCCCTCGGCTACTTCTTTTTTGTAGAAAGGATAAAGATGCTGGTCGAGTCTGCCGGGAGTGAATGCGTCCCAGGGGTTGACCTCGCTCGTTACGCCGATGTGAACAAACCAGTACATCTGGAGTGCCTGATGAAACGTTTTGGGAGCAAATTCGGGAACCTGCTTGCAGTTTTCGCTTATCAACAAAAGATCGGCTTTTTTCTGAGGGTCGGTTTCTTTTTCGGCAAGAGAAGCAGCGTATTCGCTGTAACGATGGCCGAATGTGATAATTGCGTCGCAGGCGATTTTCATGGCTTCAAGCTCGGCTTTTTTGTCGTATGCGTTTATGTCGTTGACAAAATCGAGACGAGCAAGGCGATTGTCGATATCACGCTTGAAATCGGAGAAGCCTTTTTTGTAGATGATGTTGCCAGCACCTGTGTGACCGGGACCGCGCTGTTCCATGAATTCGGTAAACATGCCGGCAGCGTAGCAATCTTTCCATTCCTGAGAAGTGGATCGCATAATCTTGTGACGGATGGAACGGTTTTCCCAATAGGGAATAACTTTTTCTTTTTGGATTTTTTTATCTTCTTCGGTTACGGAGAAGCTGATGAGATCTCTCGCATCCATAACCTCCATATCCTCGATTGTGTGACAACACAGTTCGGGGAAGCTGGGAGCACATTGAAGATTGTGACCCTTTTCGCCGACGATTAATTCGCCGTCGTTGATAACAAGTGTTTTTCTTTCCATATATTCACGGAAAGCAAGTGCTCGAAGCACGGGGATATCGACGCTGCCCTCATATTTGAGATAAGCATCGGTCATAATGGATGCACGCTCGATGGAAAGAGCGGGATCTGTGCTGACACTCATTTCACGAAGTTTTTTTGTTCTTTCTGTATAACCTCTCATAGTAATCTCCTTTCGATGTTTTGGTGCGGATATTATCCGCCGATTTTGATGTCGGTGAAAGAATATTTTTCGAAAATTCGCACTATGGATGCAAGCTTTTCATCAGACGGAGTCGCCATGGAATTGCCGTCGTATTCTCTTCCGAGTTTTGTATATTTATATTTCCCCATATCGTGATACGGGAGTATATTAACTTTTTTGATGCCGAAAGAATGAGCTTTTGAAGCTGTTTTTTCGATATCGGACAAGTCGGCGTTGCAACCATCGATTACGGGAACACGCAAATTGACGTTTGCGCCCGCATCACAGAGTTTTTTGAGATTGTCCCAAATATGCGTGTTGTCAACCCCCGTCAAATTTTTGTGCAAGTCGGACGAGGAGGCTTTGATATCGTAAAGAAAAAGATCGGTATAGGGCAAAATGCTTTCGAATGAAGAAAAGGGAGCAAAGCCCGACGTATCGACACAGGTGTGAACATGCTGCGATTTACACCTTTTGAGACATTCCGATAAAAAATCGGGATACATCATACATTCGCCGCCCGAAAAAGTTGCCCCGCCGCCCGATTGAGAGTAAAACGATATATCGCTGAAAATCTTGTCGCAGACTTCATCGACACTCATTGATTTACCCGAGATTTCACGGGCATTGTAGTAGCAGACATCGGTGCATTTGCCGCAATGATTGCAAAGATTGCGGTCGGTTGAAAGAATGTTGTCTTTGATTTTTATCGCACCGTTTGGACAGGCGAAAACACAACGACCGCAGAGAGTGCAGTTTTCGGCATTGTACATGATTTCTTCATGAGCATTGTGGGTCTCGGGATTGTGACACCACTTGCAATGCAACGGACATCCCTTGAAAAAAACGGTGGTGCGTATGCCGGGACCGTCTTTTGTGGAGAAGCGTTGAATATTAGATATAAGTACATTATTCATGATATTTCCTCACATTCCTTATCAGAGTAATTCTATACTTTTTTCGTTGGTATGTCAACTAAAAAAAGATGAAAACACTACCTGTTTGCGACAAAAAATTCAAACAGAAAAATGTATAATTGTTTTGCGGGGTGAAATGATGATAACGGTATACATAGATGTGCTGTTTTTGGTTAATTTTTTGATGAATATTTTGATTTTTGAGGGTGCGGAAATTATCACCGGAGAGACGACGGGCAAGGCGAGAAAAGCGATAGCCGCCGTGTTGGGAGCACTTGTTTCCTGCGGTATGTTTTTTCCGAGCTTGAGCTTTTTGACAGGCGTGGCAACGAAAGCTTGTTTGTCGGTTGCGATGGTGTTGTGTGCGTACAAAATAAAATCGGTAAAATATTTTTTGAAAATGACGGCGGCGTTTTACATAGCGAGTTTTGTTTTTGCGGGCGGACTGACGGCACTTTTGACGATGACAGATATAGGAAGTAAGACCGGTGCGATATATTCGAACGGAACGTGGTATTTCAATTTGCCGTGGAAATATTTTATATTGATGTGTGTTTGTGTGTATTGCCTTTTGAGCTTTGTCGGACGTATGCGAAGAAGAAACATTACGAAAAAATCGGCGGAAAGAGATGTTGAAATTTTCGTGAAAGGGGAGTGCTGTGTTTTGAAAGGGATTATTGATACGGGAAATTCGCTTTTTGATCCGATTACGGGTGATCCTGTGATTATCTGCGAATACGACGGACTGAAAAACATAATCCCGAAAGCTTGCGGAGACGTTTTTGATGCCGTGAGGGAAGCGGGATTGAAAATGAGGGCGGTACCGTTTTCGACTGTGGGTAAAGAGAGCGGCATTATGGCGGGGTTTTGCCCCGACAGGGTCGAAATCGACAAAAAATGCGTGAAAAAATGCGTAGTGGGGATAAGCGAAAGAAAGCTTTTCAAGGACGAGGATTATCATGTGCTGTTAAATCCCGATTTAATAATAAACTGAAAAGGAATGGACGTAATGGATATTAAGAATCTTATTGAAAAAATAGCGGCAAAAAGCTATGAAGAACTGATGAGAAAGTTCTCGCCACAGAAAATTTATTACATAGGCGGCTCGGACGCATTGCCGAGAGCGTTGAATCGTGACGAAGAAGAAAAACTGTTGGAAAAAATAGATAGCGAGGAGGCAAAAAACGCTCTCATAGAACACAATTTGAGGCTTGTGGTGTATATTGCTAAAAAATTCGAAAATACGAATATTTATATAGAAGATTTGATAAGCATCGGAACAATCGGTTTGATAAAAGCCGTCAATACTTTCAAACCCGACAAAAAAATCAAGCTGGCGACATATGCTTCAAGATGCATCGAAAACGAAATATTGATGTATTTGAGAAAACATAACGCACAAAAAAGCGAAGTCAGCTTTGATGAACCGCTGAATGTTGACTGGGACGGTAATGAGCTCCTTTTGTCGGATGTTTTGGGGACTGAAAACGATACGGTGGAGGCAAATTTGGAAGAAGAAGCGGAAATAGAACTGTTGAAAGGCGCAATGATGAGACTGTCGGAGCGAGAGAGGGAAATAATAAGCCTCAGATATGCACTCGGCGGCGGACGGGAAAAAACACAAAAAGAGGTTGCGGATATGCTCGGAATAAGCCAAAGCTATATTTCCAGGCTCGAAAAAAGAATTATGATGCGATTGAAAAAAGAAATAGCGAAAAATATGTAAAATTAATTTAGCACTCTATTGACGAGAGTGCTAAATTAATTTATAATATATAGTGTGTTCACAAAATATTCAAAAAACGGTATTATCATGTAATAAAAGAAAGGAATTGATATAAATGGCGAAAAAGCAGTTTAAAACCGAGTCCAAGAGAATACTGGATTTGATGATTAACTCTATTTACACACATAAGGAAATTTTCCTCCGTGAGATTATTTCCAACGCATCGGATGCAATAGACAAGCGTTGCTATGTTTCGTTGAACGAGGGGGTTGAAGGGTTTGATCGTTCGGATTTGAAAATCAGAGTGGATATCGACTCCGAGCACCGAACGATTACCGTAAGCGATACGGGTATCGGTATGACAAAGGAAGAACTCGAAGAAAACCTCGGTACAATCGCAAAGAGCGGGTCGTTGAGTTTTAAAGAAAACCTCACGGACGAAGAAAAGAAAGACAAGGAAATCGACATTATAGGTCAGTTCGGCGTGGGATTTTACAGCGCATTCATGATTGCGGATCGTGTCAGCGTAACGAGCCGTTCGATGAAGAGCGACGAAGCTTTTACATGGGAAAGCGACGGGGTTGACGGATATACAATCAAAGAAGCGGTTAAAAACGATATCGGTACAACGATTGTAATGCACGTGAAAGAAAACACGGAAGATGAGGTTTATGACGAATTTTTGCGTCCTTACAGATTGAAGAGCATTATCAAAAAATATTCGGATTATGTACGTTACCCGATTGTTATGATGGAGGAAAAGACAAAAGAGGGTGCCGAAGAGGGCAAAGAAGAAAAATATTATGAAGAAGAAACCGTGAACAGCATGGTTCCCATTTGGCAGAGAAACGCATCCGATGTGACAGACGAAGAGGTAAACAATTTTTATAAATCGACGTTTTTCGACTACGAAGACCCGCTGAAAGTTATCAGAATCAATGCCGAAGGTGCGTTGAACTATAAGGCAATGCTCTTTATTCCGAAAAAAGCACCCATGACATATTATACAAAAGAATACAAAAAAGGATTGAGCCTTTACACATCCTCGGTTATGATTATGGACAACTGCGAAGAGCTTTTGCCCGAACATTTCAGATTTGTAAAAGGTGTTGTTGATTCGGACAATCTTTCGCTCAATATTTCGCGTGAAATTCTCCAGCACGATAAACAGCTTCGACAGATTGCGACAAACCTCGAAAAACAGATTAAGCGTGAGCTTAAAAAGCTGATGACAAACGAAAGAGAAGAGTACGAACAGTTTTTCCGTGAATTCGGTCTTCAGCTCAAATACGGCGTTGTATCCGACTACGGCGTGCACAAAGACATGCTTTCGGAGCTTTTGCTGTATCATTCTTCACTCACAAATTCGCTTGTGAGCCTTGACGAATACGTATCATCCATGCCCGAAAGCCAAAAGTACATTTACTTTGCGCGAGGCGAAAGCATCGCAAAAATCGACGCTCTTCCCCAGGCTGAAACGGTAAAGGAAAAGGGCTACGGAATACTTTATCTTACGGACGATGTGGACGAGTTCGTCGTAAATATTTTGGGAACATACAAGGAAAAAGAGTTTAAGAATATAAACGATAAGGATTTGGGACTCGAAAGCGAAGAAGAAATCAAGGAAACGGAAAAAATCGAAGAAGAAAACAAGGAACTTCTCGATTTTGTAAAAGAGAGCCTTGCGGGAGAGGTTGAATTCGTGAGAATTTCGCACAAGTTGAAGAGCCATCCCGTTTGCCTTGCGGCAGAGGGCGAAGTAACCCTTGAGATGGAAAAGTATTTCAAGAGTTTGCCGGGTGAAGCCGAAAACAGCATCAAGGCGAGAAGAGTGCTTGAACTCAACGGTGAGCATCATGCGTTCGAATCATTGAAAGACGCCTATGAAAAGGATAAGGAAAAGGCGGCAAAGCTTGCGAAAATTCTGTATACCGAAGCACTTTTGATTGCGGATATGCCGGTTGAAAATGCCGTTGAATTTGCACAGCTTGTAAGTGAATTGATGTAAAAAATAACAAACTGCGAAGATTGCCTTGGCAATATTTGCAGTTGCGTGTCGAATTTTTCGACACGCACAAAAAACTCCTCAGTACGTTACAGTGTACGGAGGAGTTTTGTTTTTCTGTCAAATCGAGAGTGTGATATTAAGTCAGACAAGAGGGTTGTTTCTGTAATAACGATTTGATATGTTTTTGAAAAATTCGGTATTGACACCGCTCAAGCTCTCGGCGGTTATGCGGAACGACCAGTTGCCGTCGGCTTTGCCGGGAGTGTTCATCCTAGTGTCCGCACCGAATCCGACCAAGTCCTGAATGGGTACAATGGCGATGATTGCGGAGGATGAAAAAAGTGTGCGGATGATTGCTTTGATACACGGAGCGTCCGCACCGCCGAGGCCCCAGTCGCCTTCGAAACCGCAATATTCGCAAATGCGTCGTCTCGAAGCATCGTCCGCTTCCCAAAGCCAGCCTAAAATCGTGTTGTTGTCGTGGGTGCCTGTATAGGCAACGGTTTTGTCGGAATAGTTGTAGGGCATATGTGTATTGTCGCCGTCCGATAAAAAGGCAAACTGCATTACGCCCATACCGGGGAACCGAGTTTCTTTCACGAGATTGCGAACATCGTCGTCGATATCGCCGAGGTCTTCGGCAATGATGGGAGCTTGGGGGAATTTTTCTTTAAGCGCATTGAAAAATTCCATTCCGGGACCTTTTATCCATTTGCCTTCGGTTGCCTTTTTTCCGTATGGAATGGACCAATAAGCGGAAAATGCTCTGAAATGGTCTATACGCACGGCATCATAAAGCGAAAAGGCATAACCCGCACGCTCAATCCACCATTTGTAGCCGTCCTTTTTCATTTCGTCCCAATTGTACAACGGATTGCCCCACATTTGACCGTCAACACAGAAATAGTCCGGAGGAACACCCGCACAGGAGCGAAGAGCACAGGTTTTTTCGTCAACCGAAAAAAGATTGGGATTTGCCCAAACGTCGCTGCTGTCGTGGGCAAGATAAATAGGCATATCGCCGATTATGCTGACGCCAGAAGCGTTTACATCACGCTTTAGTGCGGCGTACTGACTGTGAAATTCGTATTGCAGGAAAAGACAGAAAAAATACGAATCCGAAAGCTTTTGGCGCATATCGTCGAGAACTTTTTTTTCACGGCGTTTTTCGCCCTCGGGCCATTCCCACCAAGGAGCTTGATTGTGATGCTCTTTCAATGCGGTGAACAGCGCATAATTGTCGAGATGAGGGTTTTCACGCAAAAAAGTTTCGAGCAGAGGCATGTTATTTTGCTTGAAGCGGTTGAAAGCTTTTTTGAAAACCTCAAGACGTGTTTCTTTCAAAAATTTGAAATCGACGCTGTAAGGCTGAGGTGCAACGCAACTTTCCAATTCTTCTTTCGAAAGAAGATTTTCGTTGAATAAAATC
>CAZRYW010000059.1:0-9070 GCA_964604405.1 uncultured Oscillospiraceae bacterium | reverse complement strand
CCGTCTTCTCCCGTATAAAATTCTTCAAGAGATTTTAAAACCTCTCCATCGCTCTCAAATTTTTCGGGCAAAAAACTTATTTTTGTTCTATCACTGAGTATTTGCTTATACAGCACTTTCAAATACGGTAATTTTTCATTTTTAGCATGTTGCTGATTATACAAATTAACATACTCGTTAATTCCTTTTACTTTTTTTCCGTCGTCTTTAGTGTATCCGCCTATCAGACTATTATAAAAATCAATAGAACTTTGCGTTAAAAGCATTGTATAATAATCTACGCAAAAAAACGTATCAACTCCGTAAGGTAAAGCATATTCAAAATTTTCATTGATTAAATCCGTAATATCCGCTATTTCATTTTTTATTTTTTGAAAGGCTTTTACATTATTCAAGTGTTTCGGCAAATTATCATTAATGCAACGGTTTGCAACAGATGTAGCCTCAGCATCTTCAGAATACATATTTTTTCTGTTTTCAAAAAATCCTGTAAAATATGACGTGAACCTACTAAAACCTTCAACTGTCTTTTTCTCTTCATCATTTAATGTCGGAGGAAGCAATTCTTTGATCATTTCCGCTTTAAAAAGCTTCGAAAATCGCTCATCGCTTTTAAAACTTTTTGCTATTTGTTTTCTCAAGTTAATTTCTGTTTTTTCAAGCTCTTGTTTTTCTTTTTCTGTTTTGTTTATTTTGTAATACAACTCTGCATATTCGTTCAAGTTTTCCAATTTCACATCTTTTAATGCAGACTCAATAAATTGTCGGTGATATCTGTCCATAAATGTTTTAACCAGTTTGCTGTCATCATTTCGTTTTTCATCGTCTTCCAATATATGTGCATTGTTGAAATTTTCTTCAGTCTTCCCCATCGGAACAAGCGCAAATCTCAACGTTTTCGACATATCATATTGATTGATAAATCTACTGTATTTTTTCATTTTTCCAAACACTCCTCTTTTTATTAAAATCTTTGCTATCTTTTGATACATATTATCACACTTGCTGTCCCATAAACCGTACTTCAATTTGCATATTTTTACTCATTTTGGGTTTGTTTTATCCATTGTTTTAATTTTACGACAAATTTCACTTTCTGTCAATCTTTTCATCATAATTCATCCCCACGCAAAAACGGCGAGTCATCGACTCGCCGTTTGCAATTCTGTTTATTAAATTATCACACAATACCCTGTGCCATCATAGCGTCTACAACCTTTTCAAATCCCGCAAGGTTTGCACCCGCAACATAGTTTCCGGGAACGCCGTATCTTTCTGCCGCAGAAGATACCTTCTTGAAAATATCAATCATGATATTATGCAACTTTTCGTCCACTTCTTCCGCACTCCACGAAAGACGCAAGCTGTTCTGGCTCTGTTCGAGACCGCTTGTTGCAACACCGCCGGCATTTGCCGCTTTGCCCGGCATAAAGAGAATACCTTCTTCAACAAAGAAATCCGTAGCTTCTCTTGTTGAGGGCATGTTTGCACCTTCGGCAACTGCCCAACAGCCGTTTGCCTTGAGCGATTTTGCATCTTCCAAATCAAGTTCGTTTTGTGTCGCACACGGAAGAGCGATATCGCAGGGAATTGTCCAAATGCCTTTGCCTTCCGTATATTTTGCCGTAGGAACATAATCAACATATTCTTTGATTCTGCCCCTCTTAACTTCTTTAATTTCCTTTACAACATCAAGATTGATTCCGTTTTCGTCATATACATAACCGTTGGAGTCATTCATTGCAACTACCTTGCCGCCGTATGCGATAGCTTTTTCCGCCGCATAAATCGCAACATTACCCGAGCCCGATACCAAGATTGTCTTGCCCTTGATCTCTTTGCCGTTAGCCGTAAGCATTTCGTTAAGCATATAGATAAGACCGTATCCGGTTGCCTGTGTACGAACCAAGCTTCCTCCGAAAGAAAGCCCCTTGCCCGTCAGCACGCCTTCATATACGTCTTTGATTCTCTTGTACTGTCCGAAAAGATATCCGACCTCACGTGCACCAACGCCTATATCACCTGCGGGAACGTCTGTCGATGCCCCGATATGGCGATACAATTCTGTCATAAAGCTCTGACAAAAAGCCATGATTTCCCTGTCGCTCTTACCCTTGGGATCAAAGTTGCTGCCGCCTTTACCGCCGCCCATGGGAAGACCCGTAAGCGAATTTTTAAGTGTCTGTTCAAAACCGAGGAATTTCAAAATCCCCTGGTTTACCGACGGATGGAAACGCAAGCCGCCCCTGTAAGGACCGATTGCGCTGTTAAACTGAATTCTGTAACCCTTGTTAATCTGTACCTTGCCGTTGTCATCAACCCACGGAACACGGAACGAAATAATTCTTTCGGGCTCCACAAATCTTTCAAGAACGCTGCCCGCACGGTATTTTTCCTCGTTTTTATCAATAATAAGCTTCAATGAGTCCAATACTTCCTTGACCGCCTGATGAAATTCGGGCTCGCCGGGATTCTGTTCCACAACTCTCTGATAGACTTCATCAACATAACTCATGTACAACGACCTCCTGATTTATAATGTTTGCCTTATTGCTTGCATTATTTTTAAATTGGTACAATTGTAGCACCATTTTTATATCAAGTCAATAGGTTTTTCAAAAAAATTGGTTTTTTTGTCCATCACGTGTGGACATTTGTGTTTTACCACACACAAAATCACACTCAATACGGACAAAATGATATTTCATTTTCGTTGATTATATGATATAATCAAAAAGATTATACGAAAGGAGATTTAAAAATGAAAAAAACAATTTCTCTACTTATCATTTTTGTCATGTTAGTGGGATTTATCCAACTCCCCACAACCGTAGAAGCAGCTTTTGTTCCTACGCTTACAATCGACATGAACAACAAAACAGGTGCAATGCGCCACGGTTCGGGCGGATTTTTGTACGGACTCGGTTCCGTCGGAACTCCCTCCGCCAACATGTTAACCCCCTTGAAACCCTCTACCGCCGTTCAAAAAGCTCCCGACGGTTTACAACACCCCACGGGCGACGTTTTGGACGTAGCGGGCACATTCATATCCGCAGGTGGCGAACAAGTCCAAATCTATCTTCAGGATACGTACGCTCTCTGGCCTTATGAACAAACAAGTTTCGAAGAATATCTTTCTCACATCGAAGAAATGGTTCCCAAAATCGTTGCCCTTCGTCAATCCGACAGCGCATATTCGGGCAAATTCGTCTATGTTCCGTTCAATGAACCCGACGGAATCTGGTACGGTAATATAGGTTGGGATTCGTCCGTACAGTCACGTTTCAACCAAAACTGGCTCTCGGCATATACTCTCATCAAACAGCTTGACCCCGATGCTCTCATCGCAGGCACAAGCTGTGCCAACTACCAATCCGGTCATATGAACTCATGGATCAAATTCTGTACCGAAAACAACTGCGAACCCGATTACATAACCTGGCACGAGTTGCAAGATTACGACCTTAATTCTTTTGCTTCAAACCTTGCCGATTATCGTTCCATCGAAAAAAAGTATTCCATGACCGAGCGTGAAATCATCATCAACGAATACGCTCCTCAGGACCATTGTTCCAATCCCGGAAAACTCGTCAATTGGATTGCTCTTTTCGAAGAAAACAAAGTTGCGGGCTGTCTCCCTTATTGGCACAACGCAGGCAACCTCAACGATCTTGCCGCAGACAACAACGAGCCCAACGGTGCATGGTGGCTCTACAAATGGTACGGCGACATGAGCGGCGAAACACTCGCTCTTTCCACCAACACGGCACGCACCGAATACTACGGTCTTGCCGCAATAGACGAAAACAAAAAAATCGCCTCCGTTATTTTGGGCGGCGCGAGCGATACGGGAAAAGTCGTTTTGCAAAACGTCAACTCCACCGACTCGTTCTCATCTTCCGATTTTGTCGATGTTGAGGTTAAAGCAACATACTGGACCGCATTTCACGGAGTTTCCGAAGAACCTCGCACGATAATTTCGGGAACTTACGCAGTTGAAAACGGTTCCGTCACAATCGAAATCCCCCAAATGGAAGAAAACGCCGCATATTACATCGGCATCTCCCCCTCAACTTCCTCTGAAGCCGTTATTTATTACGGTTCCGAGAGAAAGCTTTACGAAATCGAGGACGGTACTATCTACGGTTCGGCTTACCCCAACAACACACGTTGGACCTATGCGTATTCCGCAGGTTATCGACTTTCGGGCATACAGTCCTCTTCCGACGGTGCCGACATCTCAATCGACGTTGACCATACCGGCTATTACCGCATGGATTTAACCTATGCAAACGGCTACGGAACAAATTCCGCCACCCCCTCACTCAACAATCCGCAATCACTCTGTGCGACGATAAAATTCGATAAAGAAAAATCTCAAACAATCGTTTTGGAAAACACTCTTCGTGACGAAATGGCGGGTATGTATACCGATTACGTATATTTAAGTTGCGGCAAACACACAATGCGTCTTCGAGGTTTTGACTCCAACGACGGCTCTTTCTCGGCAGACAGCGTTGCTTTCACTTACGTCGGCGGCACAATTCCCGAATTCAACTCCGTTTTCGAGGCAGAAATCGGCGATTTTAACACTCTCGCAGGTCAATCCGACACCCTGCTTTCAACCGAAAACGATTATGATTCCTACTCGGGTTCCGGTTACATCACAGGTCTCGATCTTCGCAGCGTGCCCGAGGGCGGCGGTGTCCGTTTTACCGTTGTCGTTCCCGACAACTCCCTTTACACCGTTGCACTCCGATATCGCTCCGATGTTGATTCGGTTGCAAATATTTATCTCGACAACACAGCATTGACTTTAACAAATCTCCTCACTCAAATTTCTCTTCCCGCATCCGATACATTCACAAGCGAATATGCCACGGTATTTTTGCAAAAAGGTATCAATATCATTGATATCGACACTTCCTCTCCCGTAGCATTCGACTGTATGCGAGTAAAAAAAGCTTCGGCATCTCCCATCTCAATCGAAGCCGAAAGCGGTATTTTGTCGGGCAATGCGGCAGTTTTCGAAAACTCTTTCGCAAACCGCACGCAATATGTTTCTTCCATTGAGGGCGGCACAGACGATTCGCTCACAATCAACGTAAACGTTCCCGAAAGCGGAGATTACAAAATGGTCATTCGTCATTCGTCAGGCGAACTTTTCGGCGGTCATTCCTACAACGCACAGCTTGTTGACCGCTACGCTTCGTTCACTCTCAACGATTCCGAGTGCAAGCGACTCTATTTCAAAAACACTTATTCCGACTCCAACTGGCGCACAACCGTCTTGGATGTCACATTCGACAAGGGCGATAACAAAATCGAAATATTCAACGACAATTATCGCACGGTTAAAAACGGCACGGGTTCCACAGGCAACATCACTTACAACACGCTTGTAAACTATACCCCCAACTTCGATTCCTTCGATTTCTATCCCGCCGTTGCCGAAAATTCATCCTTGACCGAAACTTACAAAGTCAGTCTCATGACAACAGAGGGCGGTATTGCAACTATCGACAAGTCTTCCGTATCGCCGTCCGATGACGTAACGTTGAACTTCTTCCCCGATTACATCGACGGATCCGTTCGCGTTTTCGCAAACGACACGGATATTACATCCCTTGTCGAAAACAACACTCTCACATATTCTCCCACAACCGATACCGAATTTTTCGTTCGTTTTATCACCCCCGAAAATCTTGACAACACCATCGTCAATTCTTCTTTCGGAACAGGTGACTTCACAGGCTGGGAAAATGAAAATTCAACAGTTATCGAAGAAAACGGTATTCACTACGCTTCAATCGGAAGCATCTCGACCACATTTGCCGTTTCCGAAGGTTATTACGATATCTCCTTTAAAGCGTGCGGAGACACGCTCAACGTAAGCGCAAACGATACGTCACGAGATTTTGACCTTTCAAATTCGTGGCAACATTTCACCGTTCGAGTTTTCGCATCGGATTCCATCACTCTTGCACTTTCGGGTTCGGCTTTCGTTGACGATTTTCACCTTGCGAGCGGCAAAGTCGATTCCGACCTCCTGTACTTTATAGATTGCGGTGATATCGACCCCACAACCATCAACAAGTCCGACAAATACGGAATCTACAACTCCGTAACCGACCAATTCTACGCACCCGACCCCGTTACGGGTTACGCTTGGGGCGTTGTGGACGAATATGTTCCAAGCACAACATATCCTCATCTTTTGACAGGTAAAGAAACATGGCCGTATGAATACTCTCTCACCGACGGTGAAGACAAAGTTATCACATACCGCTATGCAAAAGACCAGGACGACAAAACAGGCAACGGCATTACCTATAAGTTTTCTCTTCCCGAGGACGGAGAATACGCTTTCGAAGTTGCCTTCTACGCTCCTTCTCATTGGATGACGAGCGTCAACCGCAAAGCCACTCTCACAATGAACGGCGAAGTTTTGCAAAGCGGAATCATCCCGAGAAGCAACTCTCTCCATCCCGTAACAGTCAAAAAAATCGCCTCCGTTTCAAACGGCGAAGCGATTTTAAACCTCAAACTCGACTCCGACGGTGCAGGCGGTCCCATGATGAGCTACATCAAAATTTCCAAAGCCTCATCTCACAAAACGCCCGAGAAGCTCAACAGCGCAAATTTCACAATAACAGGTTCTTCCACTTGGAACAACGATCCCAAAACAAGAGCCGAGTATGCTTTTGACGGCAACACCGACACTTTTTTCGACGGAATATCCGGCGGCAGCCTCATCGCCGACTTGGGATACGAAACCCATATCTGCGCAATAGGCTACTACCCCCGAAACAATTGGAACTCTCGTATGGAAGCCACACACTTCTCCGCTTCCCGTGACGGAGTCAATTGGGAAAAGCTTTTTGTCATTTCCGCCTCTCCCGAAGCGGGCGTCGAAACAATTGTCTCCTCCGAAGAATTTCTCTCCGACGGAATCTACCGCTATATCAAGTACGAAAACCCCTATGATTATTGCAACGTTGCCGAAATCAACATTTACAAAGAAGAGGGAACTTTCGATTTTCGCAACCTTTCTCCCGAAATTTGCAACTTGACCGACATCGAAGAAAACGACGGAGTGTATATTCTTTCTTTCACCGAAGACAGTAACGGTACAATAATTCAAACCGAAACAGGCGACAACATTCTCAAATTCGTCAAAACATCGCCTCTTTCAACGTCCGTCACACGCATCTCTCCCACGGAAAAATTATATATTTGGGACAGAGAAACTCTCTCTCCTCTTGTTATAATAAAAAAATAACCCTAATCATTACCTGAGTGCACAAGTGTGCATATTATAGACCTGCGGTCATGTATTTGTTACTTGCTACCCATAAATAGGTTCACACTTTGCAATCCAAACAAATCTCATTTCACTTCAGCTGCGTTTTTTAACGCTTTGCTCCCTGACCGGCAGAAATTGCGAGCATCATTTCCCGCTTCTCGCGAGCAATTTCAGTTTTCTCAGGGCGCTGAGTGCGTGCCTTTGAAAACGGTGCCGCAAAAGGAGCTAAGCGTAAAAAAACAAAACCCACTATTTTCATACAGAAAAGCCTACTGCACTCTCCGCCCTGCGAGGCCGTTTGGGGTCCGGGGAATCGGAACCCCGGTGTTTTTGGTACTTTTGGCTTCAAAAGTACATTGCCGTCACACTCTGTGACACCTCCATGTTTTCATCGGCATTGCTTTTTTTGAACCACGCCATAGTGGCGTGGTTTTCGTTTACACAAAAAATCTGTTGCAACATGCAACAGATTTTTTTCAGACAGTCGATAAACATATTTTTAATGTAGCAGCGAAAGGTTTGAGAAAGAAGGTTTCCCAAAGAAAATCGGCGAGGTAAATCGCATTACCCCGCCGAAAGTGCTGATTTAAGGAAGCGTAAGCTCCTTGCACGAGAAATCACCACTTTATTCCTTATAAAAAATATCAAACTGCGAAGATTGCCTTTGCAAGATTTGCTTTAGCGTGTCGAATTTTTCGACACGCTAAAAAAAATCCTCTCGGCTTCCGAAAATTCGAGAAACCGAGAGGATTTTTTTTTAAGCTTCTTTATTACTGTCCCAAATATGCTTTTTTGATATCGTCGTTTTCGAGCATATCACTCGCTTTTCCCGACATTGCAATACTTCCCGTTTCCAAAACGTATGCTCTGTCGGCAACGCCGAGAGCCATCTTCGCATTTTGTTCAACCAAGAGTATCGTCGTGCCCGCCTTGTGCAATTCTTCGATAATCGCAAAAATTTCCTTTACCAAAAGCGGCGAAAGACCCATCGAAGGTTCATCCATCAACACGATTTCGGGCTTGCTCATAAGCGCACGTCCCATGGCGAGCATCTGCTGTTCACCGCCCGAAAGTGTGCCCGCAACCTGATTTTTTCTTTCCTCGAGTCTCGGGAAATGTTCGTAAATCATTTTAATGGTATCTTCTATTTCACGCTTGTTATTTCTCGTGTATGCACCCAATTTCAGATTTTCGTAAACAGTCAACTGCTGGAAAATACGTCTGCCCTCGGGAACATGCGCCATGCCCATGTAAACTATTTTATGAGCGGGGACTTTCGAAATATCTTCACCCTTGAACACAATACTACCGCCCGACGGTTTCAAAAGTCCCGAAACCGTATGAAGCGTTGTTGTTTTTCCCGCACCGTTCGCACCGATAAGCGCAACGATTTCTCCTTTTTTGATTTCAAACGATATACCTTTGATTGCACGGATCATTCCATAGCAAACTTCAAGGTTATCAACCTTTAATAAAACGTCATTATTTTGTGCCATGAATTACCCCTCCTCAGTCTCCGATATATGCTTTAATTACTTCGGGATTGTTCAAGACATCCGATGTCTTTCCCTGTGCCAAAACCTTGCCGAAATTCAAAACCGTCAATTCCTCGCAAATTCCCGATACCAACTTCATATCATGTTCGATAAGAAGAATCGTCAAATCGAATTTTTCATTGATAAAACGAATCGTTTCCATCAATTCCTGTGTTTCGTTCGGGTTCATACCTGCCGCAGGCTCATCCACAAGCAAAAGCTGGGGGTT
>CAZRYW010000058.1:0-9225 GCA_964604405.1 uncultured Oscillospiraceae bacterium | reverse complement strand
AAAAATATCACAAAATTGCGAAAAAGTATTGACAAACGATAAAAAAGTGCGTATAATGCACAGTGCAGTCAAAGTCAGCCATTGCGAGAAGCCCGTTGAGGCTTGGTAGCTAAATAAAGGCATTCTGCGGCAAATATCCTTGCAGTATGCCGGAAATGAGGTTAGATTATGAAAGGTATTAACAATAAGAGTACGGCGATGAAAAGAAGAACGGTAGCATTTGTCCTTGCGGCAATTTTGCTGGTCGGAATTTTTACAGCCGCAGTTGAAAAGGATTTTACCGTTTTGACTCTCAATTATGACGGAGTCGAATACAGCTACGCAACAGACGCTGAAACAGTCGGTGAATTCTTTGAGAAAGAAAATATCTCAGTTAAAGACAATGACTACGTTAGCTGTTCCATGACAGAGGAAATCGCATCCGGTATGAAAATTTACGTGAGCGTTGCAAAGTTTATCACGGTATACGACGAAGATACGAGCTACAGTGCGATTACATTCATGACAACAGTTGAAGATGTTTTGAGGGACTTTAAGAATCCCTTATCCGACGTTGACGGTTGTTTCCCCGAAAGAGGAGAAAGAGTTTACGACGGCAACGTTATTTACGTAACAAGAGCAAACAAGGTGGTATTCGAAAGATTCGGCACTAAGCTCGAATATGCGACACACAGTGAGACGGTTGGGGAATTCCTCGAAGAACTCGGAGTGGAATATGACTACGAAAGCGAAAAGGTTGTTCCTTCGGCAGATACTGTTCTCACAGACAACATGACTGTAACAATCAAAACGAAAACCGACGCAATGAGTCCTCTTGATTTTGATGTTGATCTTTCGAAAGCACGTGTAATTACTTGTACTGCAACAGCATATACTTCCGCTGCCGATGAATGCGGACCTTGGGCTGACGGTTATACCGCAACCGGCGCAAAGTGTGAAGTAGGCGTTGTAGCTGTTGACCCCAAGGTTATTCCTTTGGGAACAAAGCTTTACATCGAAACGGTGGACGGCAGCTTTGTTTACGGATATTGCTCCGCGGAAGATACGGGCGGCGCTATCAAGGGCAACAAGATTGACCTTGCCATGAACACGAAAAGTGATTGCTTCCAGTTTGGCAGAAGACAGGTAAAAGTATATATTCTTTCTTAAACAGAAAAAATCCCGGATTTTTCCGGGATTTTTCTTTACTTTTTAAGTATAAAAAGGTAAAATAGACCAGAGGTGTAAAAAATGCTTGATTTGACAAATATTGAGGTAATAAAATATCTTTGCAATAAATACGGATTCAAATTTTCGAAAGATATGGGACAGAACTTTTTGACGGACAGTTCTGTTATAGATACGATTTCACATTCGGCGGCAGAGGGAGTATCGGGTGTTATCGAAATAGGCCCCGGTTTCGGTTGCTTGACGGCAGCTTTGGGACAAAGATGCAAAAAAGTTGTTTCGATAGAACTTGATACGAGATTGGAAAACGTATTGCATGAAACCTTGGCGGGATTTGACAATATTAAAATCCTTTGGGAAGACTGCATGAAAGCAGACATAAAATCCGTTATCGAAAACGAATTCGACGGTGATGTGTCGGTAGCGGCGAATTTGCCGTATTACATTACAACTCCGATAGTAATGAAGCTTTTGGAGGGTGATTACGGTTTTAAGAAAATAATTATAATGGTTCAAAAAGAAGTTGCGCAGCGTTTTTGCGCAAAAGCGGGAAGCTCCGATTACGGCGCCGTTACCCTCGGAGTGGACTACAGAGCCGATGCGAAAATCATATGCGAAGTCGGCAAGGAAAAGTTTATGCCGTCGCCCAAGGTGGACAGCGCAGTTGTCGAGTTGACGCTTCGCAAAGAGCCGAAAGTGAAACCGAAAAACGAGAAGTTGTTTTTCGGGGTGGTAAAAGCCGCATTTGCACAGCGCAGAAAAACTCTCGTGAACGCTCTTTGCAATGCAGGATACGGTAACAAAGAAGAAATTTCGAAAGCGATTGAATTTATCGGCAAGGAAACGAATATCAGAGGAGAAAGACTGTCGATTGAAGATTTTTGTGCTCTAGCCGATGTGCTTTTCGACAAAAAGGCATAAATACGAAAGAGGAATACATAAAAGAATCCATAAAACGGTATACGGAAGACAAATTTGACCTAAAAGATTGAGCGGAGCGTTCGAATAACTCCAAACATTCCAGCGCAGGAACAAATTGACAATGCATCCTGCCGAAAATTCCATGACGGTGATGATTAATCCGCCGATTAAGGCTTTGGTGAATATGCTGTGTGAATCCATATGGGAATAGGCGATGTAGAGGGTGTAAAAGCACAAACCGCCCAAAACAAACATTGTCCAATGACTGTATCCTCGCCAAAGTATTTCCATCAAATAATATCCTGTTCCGCCTATTGTGAATAAAGTTAAAAATCTGAGCATGATAACCTCCGTTTGTAATCATGCTTAGTATTTGCCGATGTGATAAAAAAAGTCCGGAAAATAATTCCGGACTGAGCGTGTCGAAAAATTCGACACGCAACTGCAAATCTTGCAAGGCAATCTTCGCAGTTTATTATTTTTTATAAGGAATAAAGTGGTGATTTCTCGTGCAAGAGGCTTAAAGCCTCCTTAAATCACCACTTTCGGCGAGGCAATGCGATTTACCTCGCCGATTTTCTTTGGGAAACCTTCTTTCCCAAACCTTTCGCTGTTACATTAAAAATATGTTTATCTACAGTCTGAGTCCGGGAAATAATTCCGGACTTTTTTTGCGGATTGAGATAAATAATGCTTTATTTATTATTTTTTTTGTGTTACAATGTAAAAGGATATATGTATACGAAAGGTGATTTGAAATGAAACGAATTTTATCGGTAACATGCACTCTTGCAATGACTGTTTTGATGGTTGCGACAGGTTGCGGTAAAAATAACAATCCTTTGACGGACGAAGCCGTGAAACTCGATAAAAGTAATATAGAAATTGCATTGGGTAAAACAGAGGAAATCGTAGTTGAAAATTTTTCGGGAGATATGACGTGGTCATCCGACAACGAGGCTGTTGCCACGGTTTCGGATAAAGGCGTGGTTACACCGGTTGCGACGGGAACAACGGTTGTGAGTGTGCTTCTCGAAGAAGATGCGGAGCTTAACTGCATGGTTACGGTTGTACCGGGAGAGTCGAAAGTACAAAGTATTAAAGTGTCGGGAATTTATTCTTCGACAAATGATATTACGGCATCATATACGCAGTCAAACACGGTGCAACTGAAAGCGTCAAGCGAGCCTTATGACCCGGGCGAAAAGCTGATTTGGAAATCAAGCGACGAAACAAAGGCAACGGTTGACTCGAACGGACTTGTTACGCTTTGGGGTAACGGAGAAGTTACGATTACGGCATCGGCATATAACGGAGTTGAGGGAGCATGTATTGTAAGAGTCAAGAACGTGCCCTCGGACGTGAAAAATAATAACGTGCAGACGAAAAACGATTCGGAGAATGCTTCTATTCCCGAAATCGACAAAAACGGCACCGATACGGTGACGGGCAAATTTACATCGCCGATTCCGCAGAGAGCAAAATCGGCAAAGAGCACAATTGTAATCAGCGACAGATATTTGTATTTGAATGTTTCCGAAGGATACACGCTTACATGTGCGATAGCAAATGCGGAAAGCGACGAATGTGAGTGGATGAGTAGCGACAAGTCGGTTGCGATAGTAAACAAAGACGGTTGCGTTGTGGCACTCGGTAACGGTGAGGCTACAATCAGCGCCGTGACAGATGACGGTGCGGTGGCATATTGCCGTGTTGCGGTAGGCGAAGAAGCTATCGAAAAACTGAAAGACGAAGCGGATAAATAAAAAGATAAAAAGCAGGCGAAAGCAGAATTTGAATGCTTGCGCCTGTTTTAGGTTGAGGGAATTTGAAACGGTTTGCAACAGATTAAACATTGAAGAGGTGTGTGACAACATGGAAATTTTGAAAAACAAAGAGTTTGTGATATTGGACGGCGCAATGGGGACGAGTCTTCAGGCGGCAGGGCTGAAAATGGGACAAAAACCCGAGATGTATGTTTTTGAAAACGAAGAAGCCGTATATAACGTTCACAAAAGCTACGTGGACAGCGGGAGCGATATCATATACACAAACACTTTCGGAGCAAACCGATTGAAAATGGCATCATGCGGAAAAAGCGTGGACGAAATTATCGAAAAAAATGTATCGGTGGCAAAACGTGCGGCAGGAGAAAATGTGTTGGTTGCACTTGATGTGGGACCTTTGGGAGAAATGCTCGAACCGTCGGGAACATATACGTTTGAAGAAGCGTACGATGTGTTTTCTGAGGTGATGATATCGGGGAAAAAACACGGATGCGATATTATAGTTATCGAGACTATGACGGATTTGTACGAAATGCGTGCCGCTGTTTTGGCGGCAAAGGAAAATACCGATTTGCCGATAATCGCGACGATGAGTTTTGAAAAAAACGGCAGAACGTTTTCGGGATGTACAGCCGAGAGTGCGGCGGTGACTCTCGAAGCACTCGGTGTTGACGCTGTGGGTATTAACTGTTCGTTGGGTCCCGACGAAATCTATCCAATTGCGTTAAGGATGGCAAAATTTACGTCGTTGCCGCTTGTTGTAAAAGCAAATGCGGGATTGCCCGACCCCGAAAGCGGAAAATACGATATTACGGCAAGTGATTTTGCGAAAAGTCTTGAAAAATATGCCGAGATAGGCATGAGATTTGTGGGCGGCTGCTGCGGAACGAATCCCGAATACATAAAATGCGTCAAAGAGGTTTTCGAAAACAAAAAATCACGTTCGATTGAAAAAGAAGCGAAAAGCGTTGTGTGTACGGCGGGTTGTTTTGTAGAGATAGATAAAGTGAAAATTATCGGTGAAAGGCTCAATCCGACGGGTAAAAAAGTAATGCGTGAAGCATTGAAATCGGGAAACATGGACTACATATCGGAAACTGCGGTGAGCCAGAGCGAAGCGGGCTGCGATATACTGGATTTGAACGTAGGAGCACCCGGAGTTGATGAAATCTCAGTTATGCCTCGATGTGTAAAAGCCGTGCAAAGTGTGACCGAGACGCCGATTCAGATAGACTCGACAAACCCCGAGGTTATAGAGAGAGGATTGAGAGTATACAACGGAAAAGCCATAGTTAATTCGGTAAACGGCGAAGACAGGGTATTGCACGAAATTTTGCCGATTGTAAAAAAATACGGTGCGGCGGTTGTCGGACTGACACTTGACGAAAACGGAATACCCGCAACATGGCAGGAAAGAGTGAAAATTGCCGAAAAAATACTCGCTGCGGCACAAAGCTACGGTATTAAAAAAGAAGACGTTTTTATAGATACTCTTACGATGACTGTTTCGACAGAGCAGAAAAGCATGTATGAAACGTTGAAAGCCATGAAATATATTAAAAACGAAATGGGACTTCATACTGTACTCGGAGTGTCGAACATATCGTTCGGTTTGCCGCAAAGAGCAAAAATCAACAGCGCATTTTTGACTCTGGCGATGGAATACGGATTGAGTATGCCGATAATAAATCCGAATGACGACGTTATGATGGGAGCGGTATATGCGTACAGAGCGCTTACGGGAATGGACGAAGGGTGCAATGAGTATACCGAGAAAATGAGCAACGTTGAAGAAAACGTGAAAAAACAGGAGTCCGAAAAAACAATAGAAGACGCAATATTGAAAGGATTGAAAAGCGAAAGCGCAAGATTGTGCGAAGAGCTTTTGAAAGAAAAAGCGGAGCTTGATGTGGTAAACATGCATCTTATTCCCGCACTTGATATGGCGGGCGAAAAATACGAAAAGGGTGTGTTTTTCCTGCCGCAGCTTCTCAATGCCGCAAATGCCGCAAAAGAGGCTTTTGATGTTATTAAAAAATCAATTGACGAAAAAGGCGGAGCTGACGTAAAGAAAGGGAAGATTATTCTCGCAACGGTAAAAGGCGACATTCACGACATAGGAAAAAACATCGTGAAAGTTATTTTGGAAAATTACGGCTATGATGTGATAGACCTCGGACGTGACGTTGACCCGAAGATTGTTTTGGACGAAGCAGAGAAAAACAATGTTAAGCTGGTCGGATTGTCGGCATTGATGACGACAACACTCAAAAGCATGGAAGAGACGATAAAACTTATACGCTCTTCGAATCATGAGTGCAAAATCATGGTTGGCGGTGCCGTTTTGACGGAGGGGTATGCGAAAGAAATAGGTGCTGATTTTTATGCGAAGGATGCTTTGCAAAGTGCCGAGATAGCAAAGAAAGTTTTGGGATAAAATTAACATACAAAACGGTAATTTTGCTTGACGAAATGATGAAAAAGTATTATGATATATTATAGCGATATAATGAGAAAAGTTTTAAAACGGAGGGAAAGCCATGACAAGTATTTTTAAAAGAGTTGTCGCAAGCTTGGCGGCGGCAACTATGATTATACCTGTTTTTTCCGGGTGTGAAAAAAATGAAAAGGAAACAGGTGCGATTGTCGATACGATTTATATCGGTACGCACTATCAGGCGGAAGACGACCCCTATTGGGTGAACGAAATAACGGGAGAGCCCGTTATGAACCCCGATAAAATAAAGGCGGCGCAGGCGGCTTTGAAAACCGTTAAAGAAGAGCTCGGCGTTGATATCAAATGGAAACAATGGCCCAACGGTGTAACACAAGATATTTTGCAGACTGTTCTTGCGGGAGACCCGTATTGCCATATTGCGATTTTGTCAAACGGTTTCCAGGGCAGAGTAATGGTACAGAACGTTTTGCAGCCGTTGGACGACTATATGGATATTTTCGAAAATGATCCCGATGCAAAATGGATTGCCTCCGGTGAAACGTTCGGACATCACTATCTTTTGAACCGTGACCTTTTGTACATAACGGACTGGCCGATGGTTTACAATGCGACTATGCTTGAAGAAATCCCCGGTCTTAAAGAAGCGGACGGTACAACTCTTTACCCCGTTGAGCTTTACGAACGAGGCGAGTGGACGTGGAGCAAGTTTGAAGAATATCTTACAATAATCAAAAACTATTATGCGGGCAAGAAAGCCGATTCCGGTAAAGAAATTGTGCCCTATGACGCAAGATATCAGTATACGGCGGTGCAGGCTATTCATTCGAACGGTGCATATTTGTACGACGGTAATTCGATGACGTTTGATTCGCCCGAAGCAATCGAGGCGTGCGAATATCTTGACAGATTGATGACAAACGGTCTTGTAAACTGTGTTCAGTCAAAGTTCGGTCAGTCGAGAGACCCCGGTTATTTGCAGTCTGTAGACGCTTTCGCAAGAGGCGAGACTGTGTTTACAAACTGTGCAAGATGGAAGATGAGTTCTTCTTCCGTATCGCTTGCAAAGCGCGGCGAGAGCATGGGTATTATTTTCTTCCCCCGTCCCGATGATGTTGAGTTTAAAGAATACAACAACACGGTGCATCAAGATTCCAACTACGGATATAACATAGGTATTTCCTGTGCCGACAGCGTTGGACTTTTGAGAGGTTTCGGCGAAGAGGAAAGCCGACTTGCACTCGAAGCGTATAAGATGTATAAAGTTGAGTTCTACAAGAACTACGGCGGCGTTGATTCTATCGAAGAATACCGCAACACGATGGTTCCCACGGAAGCAATTAACTTCGGTATTGATATTTTCCATCCCGAAATAGGCGACAAGAACCTTGAAGTTTTCAAACTCCTCGGCTCGCTTTCCGAAAACGAGTACGGCGAAGCGATGAATATTCTTTGGTCGTGGGGTGTTGATATATTCGGTGCATCGGTTTATGCAAACGACGGCTCTCCGAAGTATGCGATTAAAGTGAAGAGCAGCAAGGAAAATGTTTGGAAGAGTATAAATACAATAGGTGAAGCGTTGAAGAGCGACGAAGCAAAGGATGCCGTGGCTCCGAGTGTGGGTCAGGTGAACTCCAATCAGCCGATTGTATTTAAAAAAGGAACGAATCCGAAAAATATCGACTGGACAAAGATATTTACGGTGAGCGATAACGTTGACGGTAAGTATTTGATGAAATGGGAAAACGGAGAAATTCTCTTGAAACCCAATCCCGATGTTGCCTCCGATGATAAAGACGAAGACGGCAAAAAGAAAAAATACGAATATCTCAAGGACTTGATGAAGGTTGAATGCGGAGAAATTCGTGATGATGAGACAGGCGAAGTTGTCAAGGAAAGCGTTGATTTCAACAAAGTAGGTAAGTACGAAAACTGTATTCAGGTAACCGTAATCGATACTTACGGAAATAAGACCGTGAAGAAGTATACTGCATACATCTATGATGAAGAAAACAGAGTTCTTCCCACATTGAAGGTTAAAGAATCGTATGATTCGCTCAAAGTCGAAGACGATACGTCGGCAATTGATTGGGCGGGAAAATTTGTGGAAGAAGCTGTAGATGTTAACGGTATCGACCTCAAAGCATTTGTTTCGGCTGATGTGACGGATCTTGACGTTACACAAGCGGGTGAATATCCTGTGAGAATTTATGTTGAAGACTTTGCGGGCAACAGAACCGAAGTTGAAGTAACGGTTGAGGTTAAATAAAATCGATTGAAAAATCGGCTTTGAATCGAAAGATTCAAGGCCGATTTTTTGGTTGCAAAAGAAGATAATCCAAAAGCCTGTCATGCAAAAATGTGACAGGCTTTTGAAGTTATTTGTCCGTAATTACAAGAGATAGAGTGTTGTCGATTTCTTCTTGTTCGATATTGAATTTGTCGGATTTATGGATTGCAATTTCCTCGATTTCACCGTTCGGTGCTGTTTGATGGTCGGAGATATCACCCTCTGCATCGACTTTCACCTTTTCGTTTAGCTTGTTGAGGTATTCCTGTGCTTTTTTTGGATCGGCTTTTGATTTGTCAAGATTCAATTTAATTAAAATATTTGTGCCGTCAAAATCTTTTTTCGGAGAAATTTCGCCCGTTGTTTCATCAAATGAATAGGAAGTGTTGTTCAAAAACGGTTCGGACAAAACAGCCATATAAACATCTCTGTCGGCAAAATATTCGATTGAATCAAATTCGATGATGCGGTACAGAACACCATCGATAATATCCGCTGTATATCCGCCGTTCATAGTGAAAATGTTGTACTGCCACGGCTTTAAGCCGGAAATCAGCGGTGTAACCAAAATTTCATCGTCATAGGTCATAGCCGTACCGTCCGTC
>CAZRYW010000057.1:0-9407 GCA_964604405.1 uncultured Oscillospiraceae bacterium | reverse complement strand
GAAAGTTTGCCGCCTGTTATTTTCATATGAGTGAGGCGGTTGCCTCTGTCGTCTTCGCTGATTTTGAAAACTTTGGCGCCGAACGATTCGGGAAGATAGGGCATAACGGTGTAAGAATCAATCAAAGACAAAAGCGAATCAATGCCGTTTTCTTTCAATGCCGAACCGAAAAGCGTCGGGAAAATGCTGCGGCGTCTGATTGCGTAGGAAATGTCGGATTGAGAAATCTCAGCGTTTTCAAGATACATATTCATGAGAATTTCATCGCAAACGCTTATTTCTTCAAAATCGGGTGATGTAAAATCGACACATCCCGCATCGAGTTCGGATTGAACGGACGAAAGAAGTTCTCTTGGAGTATAGTGAGTCATGTCCATCTTGTTGATGAAAACAAATGTTGGGATATTGTATTTTTCGAGAAGTCGCCAAAGCGTGACTGTATGGCTTTGTACTTTTTCGGAACCCGAAACAACCAAAATAGCATAATCCAGCACGGAAAGCGTGCGTTCGGCTTCCGCGGAAAAATCAACGTGTCCCGGAGTGTCCAAAAGCGTAAATGAAGCGTTTTCGGTTTCGAAACGTGCTTCCTTGGAAAAAATGGTGATACCCCGCTCACGTTCCAATGTGTTGTTGTCCAAAAAGGTGTCTTTGTGATCGACTCTGCCGAGACGTCTTATGGCACCTGTGCGGTGAAGTATCGCTTCCGAAAGAGTCGTTTTGCCGCTGTCAACATGGGCGAGTATGCCGATTACGAGTTTTTTCACACGCTTCACTCCTTTCATAGAATCAATTGTAACATAAGGGGAAATAAATTTCAACTTTGTGTTGCGAAAGTTATCAAAAAGTGGTATGATTTAATATGAAGTTTTATGTGCACAAGGAGATGGTGCAAATGAGAAAAAAGATTAATATTTTGGGCGCAAAAATAGATTGTATCACGATGGAAGAGGCAAAAAACATTGCAATGAGCCTTTTGGAATCCGACGGTAAAAAAGTAATTTATACGCCCAATTCGGAGATAATACTTTATGCATCGAGAAACGATGATTTTATGGAAAAACTCAACAGCGCAGACATGATGATTGCCGACGGCATAGGAGTTGTTTACGGAGCGAAGATGCTCGGCGAAAAGCTTCCCGAAAGAGTTGCGGGGTTTGACCTTTTGAAAGAAATTTTCCCGCTTATGGCGCAAAAAGGCAAAAGCCTTTATCTTTTGGGCTCGAAACCAGGAATTGCCGAAAAAGCGGGAGAAAATCTGTTGAAAGATTTCCCGGGAATAAAAATAGCGGGTACGCATGACGGATATTTTAAAGACGATGCACCGATAATTGATGATATAAACGAGAAAAATCCCGATTTGTTGCTTGTTTGTTTGGGATTTCCGAAACAGGAGGAATGGATTTACATGAACCGAGACAAGCTGAATGTTAAGGCGATGATCGGTGCGGGGGGATGCTTGGATGTTTTTTCGGGCACGGTCGAAAGAGCTCCCGAGTTTTATTGCAAACACGGATTGGAATGGTTTTACAGACTGAAAAAAGAGCCGTGGAGATTTAAGAGAATGACGGCATTGCCGATATTTGCGCTTAAAGTGTTGTTTAAGGGCAGAAAATACAAAAAGGATTAAAGCTAAGGAGAATATGAAAATGAACGTTCAGCTTATTGCACATACGCCCGATCCCGAAAAGGTTGTTGCCGCAGCGGCGAAGCTTTGTTATTCGTCATCGGACGCAACGCAGATTATGGATAATCTCACAGACGAAAAAACCGAAAAGTTTCTCGAAATGCTTCAGAGCTTGGGTCATGACAGCCCTACGGAGCACGTTACGTTTACTTTTGCGATTGAGGGAGTGAGCCGTTCGCTTTTGGCGCAGATTACAAGACACCGTATAGCGAGTTATTCGGTAAAAAGCCAAAGATATGTGTCGGAGAGTATGTTCGAATACATAATGCCGCCCGAAATCGAAAATATCCCCGAAGCGAAAGAAATTTTTGTATCGGCGATGGAAAAAGACATGGAAGATTATAACCGATTGACGGATATCCTCGAAAAAAAGCATTATGAAGATATGATATCAAGCGGAATGGACGAAAAAGAAGCAAAAAAAGCGGCAAAGAAAAAAGCTATCGAGGATGCGAGATTTGTTTTGCCCAATGCCTGCGAAACAAAAATGGTAGTTACGATGAACGTGAGAAGTTTGAAAAACTTTTTCAACCACCGTTGCTGCGAAAGAGCACAATGGGAGATAAGACTGCTTGCCGATGAAATGCTTAAATGCGTAAAACAGGTTGCACCGAATCTTTTCAAAAAAGCGGGCCCGCCGTGCGTTATGGGTGCATGTCCCGAAGGCAAGATGAGCTGCGGCAAGGCGAAGGAAAAGAGAGAAAAGTATCAAAATATATAAAGAGGGATTTGTATGCCACTTATCGTGATAGAGGGCGTTGATTGCAGCGGCAAGGAGACGCAGACGGAAAAATTGTATAACAGGCTTTTGAACGAGGGAAAAAAAGTTATGAGAATATCTTTTCCCGATTACGAATCGGATTCTTCTGCGGTTGTGAAAATGTATTTGAGGGGCGATTTCGGAAAAAGCGCATACGATGTAAATCCGTATGCGGCATCAACGTTTTTTGCGGTTGACCGCTTTGCGTCATACAAAACAAAATGGGGAAGCTTTCTCGAAGACGGTGTTGTGATTGCCGACAGATACGTGACAAGCAACATGGTTCACCAGGCGTCCAAAATGAGCGACGAAAAAGACAAAGAAGAATATATTTCGTGGCTCTATGATTTGGAGTATGAAAAAATGGGACTTCCGAAGCCCGACAGAGTGATTTTTTTGGATATGCCGCCGGAGGTGTCGAGTGAACTCAATGAGGCAAGAAAAAACAAAATAACGGGCGAAGATAAAAAGGATATTCATGAAAGCGATTTGGAATATCTTAGAAAAAGCTATATCAATGCACATTTTGTTGCGAAAAATCAAAAGTGGACAAGGGTGGACTGTGCACCGAATAATCTACTGCGTTCGATTGACGATATTGCGGAAGAGATTTTCGAATCGGTTAAGGAGATTTTGTAATTTATGCTTTTCAGAAAAGTGATTGCGGAAGATAAACGAATTTTTGACAAATACAAAAAAAGCGACAGCCGTTATTCGGAAAACAGTTTTGTGACGTTGTATTTGTGGGATAAATATTATAATTTGCACCTTTGTGAAGACGGCGGATTTTTGTATATAAGATTTACAATCGACGGGAAAAATCAGTACCTTTTTCCGATGGGCGAGGGCGATACAAAGAAAGCTTTCGACAAGCTTTGCAAAGAGGATGAAAACATAGTTTTGCGTTTTGTGACGGACAGGCAAAAGGATTTTATCGAAAAAAACTATCCGAACAAGTTTGCTTTTACGCTCAGAGAGGATTTGTGCGACTATGTGTACGAAACGGAAAAGCTGATGACTTTTGCGGGGAAAAAGCTCCACGGAAAGAAAAACCATGTGAATTATTTTGAAAAAACATACGATTACAGTTACGAAACGATAACAAAAGACGTTTTGGAGAACGAATGCAGAGAGTTGCTTTTGGGATGGATTGACGACAAAACGAAAAACATCAATCCGATAGAGCATGACGCAATGGTGAAGATAATGGATAATTATTCGCTTTTTAACATTGTCGGAGGAGCTTTGAGGGTTGACGGACAAATTGTTGCATTGACTTTCGGAGAAAGATTGACCGACGACACCGTGCTGGTGCAGGTTGAAAAGGCGAGAGATGATATAAGAGGAGCATATCCGATGATTTGCAAGAAGTATCTCGAAAACGAGTGGAGCGATACAATATTTGTGAACCGTGAAGAGGATATGGGACTTGAGGGACTGATAAAGGCAAAGGAAAGCTATTATCCGATATTTAAAACGCTTAAATATCAGGCGAAGAGATTGTAGGAGGTTTGTATGGTATACTTTTTTTTGGCTGACGGATTTGAAGAAACGGAAATGATCGCACCTTGGGATATTCTCATAAGAGGCGGCGTGCAGGTTAAAACGGTAGGCGTTACGGGAGAATACGTAACGGGTGCACACAGCATGACGGTGAAGTGCGATATCGAACTTTGCGATGTTGATGAGGAGAACGGTGATATGTTCGTTTTGCCCGGAGGTATGCCCGGAACGACGAATTTGGACGAAAACGAACGCGTTCGTGAAATCGTCCTTAATGCGTACAATAAAGGCAAATTTGTCGGAGCAATCTGTGCCGCACCGATGGTTCTCGGAAAGCTGGGGATTTTGGAAGGCAAAAAGGCCGTATGCTTCCCGGGATTCGAAGAATATTTGCACAAGGCTGAAATTGTGCATGAGCATGCGGTACGTGACGGCAACGTTGTAACCGCGATAGGTGCGGGCGGCGCTATGGAGTTTGGGTTTGAAATGCTCGCATGTTTTGACGAAGAAAAAGCAAGCGAAATAAGACGGAGTATGTGCTATGAACTCTAAAGAAAACCTCCGCCGTGAAATGATAAAAAAGCGAAAAGAAATCAACAGAAAAAACGGCGAAGAGTTTTGTGAGAAGATAAGACGTCAAAAGTGGTATCAAGAAGCATCGGTTGTGATGATTTATATGCCGATAAACGGAGAATGTGATATTACGGGGCTTTTGACGGATGACAAAACGTTTTTGACGGCGGTAACGTGCGGAAGCGATATGCATGCATCTTGTGTGGGCAAGATGTGTATAGGTGCGTTCGGAATAGAAGAGCCCGAAGACAAAACGGTTTTCGACAAGCACATGATAGATGTGGTGTTTGTGCCGGGAGTTGTGTTTGATAAAAAAGGCAATCGTATAGGATACGGAAAAGGGTATTACGACAGATTTTTAAAAGATATGACCGCACTGAAGGTTGGGGTTTGTCATTCTTTTCAAATACATGACACTTACGAGTGCGAAGAGCATGACGTGAGAATGGATATGATGGTTACGGAGGCGGATGTATGGAGCAGCGTGAATACATTATGAGTTTGATAAAAGAAGAGGAAGAGCCGCTGAAAACAATGCGGGTTATTGCCTCGAATACGGAAACGTATGCACCGATAGTACCGCCCGACACGGCACAGCTTTTGAAAACGCTTGTCACGATAATAAAACCCAAGCGGATTTTGGAAATAGGAACGGCAATCGGTTATTCTGCGATTTTGATGGCAAAAAATACTCCGAGCGACACGGAAATCATAACATTGGAACGTTATGAAAAAGTTGCCGACATTGCCATAAATAACATATTCGAAGCGGGTTTTGAAAAAAAGATACGAGTTGTAAAGGGCGAAGCTTGCGAAATATTGAACTGGCTGGACGGAGATTTTGATATGGTCTTTATGGACGGAGCGAAAGGTCAGTATATTGAGTTTTTGCCGAGAATATTGGAAATTCTGAAACCCGGCGGTGTTTTGGTGACGGATGATGTTCTTTATAACGATCCGAATATTGAAGAAAACGCAACTACGAGACACAGAAAATATACAATAGTACAGAGATTGAGAATGTATTTGGAAACAATATGCAATCATCCGTTGCTTGAAACCACGGTTATTCAGGCGGGAGAGGGGATTGCCGTGAGCTACAGGAAAGGATGATTAATATGAAAAAGTGTGAATTGCTTGCTCCTGCGGGAAATTTGTATAAACTTAAAATTGCGGTTAAATACGGTGCCGATGCGGTGTATATAGGCGGCGAAGCTTTTTCGCTGAGAGTGGCTGCCGACAATTTCACGAAAGAAGAAATGAAAGAGGGCATTGAATTTGCTCATGAGCACGGTGCAAAGGTGTACATAACCGCCAATATTATAGCAAGAAATTATGATTTGCCCGAAATGAGAGAGTATTTTAAAGAGATTTACGAAATGGGTGCCGATGCGGTGATTATTTCGGATTTGGGAGCGTTCATGATTTGTCGCGAAGTGGCGCCGAATTTGGAAATACATGTGAGCACACAGGCAAACAACACAAATTACGAGACGGTTAAAGCGTGGTACAACCTCGGTGCGAAGAGAGTTGTTTTGGCACGTGAGATGAGTATTAAAGAAGTCAGAGAAATAAGACAAAACATTCCCGATGATTGTGATTTGGAAGCGTTTGTGCACGGAGCGATGTGTATTTCGTATTCGGGAAGATGTCTTCTCAGCAATTATATGACGAACCGTGATTCGAACAGAGGCGCTTGCGCTCATCCGTGCAGATGGAATTATGCGCTGATGGAAGAAAAAAGACAGGGCGAGTATTTCCCCGTTTACGAAAACGAGAGAGGCACTTTTATCATGAACTCCAAAGATTTGTGCATGATAAATCACATAAAAGATTTGTGTGAAGCGGGTGTTTATTCTCTCAAAATAGAGGGAAGAGTGAAGAGCGAATATTATGTTGCGACGATTATTTCCGCATACAGAAGGGCGATAGACGATTATTATGCGGGAAAAGAATATAACGAAGAACTTTTTGAAGAAATTTGCAAGGTGAGTCACCGTGATTATTATACGGGATTTTTCTTCGGAATGCCGAAAGAGGGAGCACAGGTGTTCGGCTCGAATTCGTATATAAGAGATTGGGATATTGTGGGACTTGTCAAAGACTATGACCCGACAACCAAGATTGCAACCGTTTTGCAGAGAAACAGGTTTTTCAAGGGTGATGAAATAGAAATCATGAGACCCAAGATGTTATCTTTTACGCAAAAGGTCGAAGTGCTCAAAGACGAAGAGAAAAACGATATTGAAGTCGCAAACCATGCGGCCGCAACCATATATATTAAGCTTGACGAACCCACGCCTCCCGATTCGATGATAAGAAAAAAGAAGGAGGAGTAATCGGTGTGGAAGTTTATTAAAAATAAAAAAATCGTAAAGCTTGCCATTGCGGCACTTGCAGTTGTTTTTGCGGCAATACTTTTCAATCACATTCTGACCGAGTGGGAATATATGAAAGCTTTGGGCAATGTGATGTTGAAGGTTTTGAGGCCGGTTGTGTTCGGAGCTGTTTTCGCATATCTTTTAAACCCGCTTTTGAAAATGTATGAAAGAGTGGTTTTCGGAAAACTGTTTGAAAAAATCATAAAAAATAACGACAAAATCAAACGGAAAGCTACTCGTGCGGTATCTATTGTTTTTACGTTTGCGACTGCCATTGCGATAATTGTGGGATTATTGTTTTTGATTGTGCCCGCGCTGTATAAAAACATTGAAGATATGGTTTTGAATTTTTCGACGTATGCGGACAATACGATGAAATACCTTACGCAGCTTTCGAAAGAATATCCCGAGATTGCGGACACGGTTATGATGTATCCGCAAAAAGTGCTCGATTATTTGAAAGATTGGACGACGACTACGCTTATTCCGAACGCAAGCGAGTTGATAACGAATATTTCGCACGGAATATACGGAACGCTCAAAGCTCTTTTGGACGTTGCGGTGGGTATGATTTTGGCGGTATATCTTTTGATATCGAAAGAAAAATATGCGGCGGGAATCAAAAAGTATTTGTATGCGATTTTCGAAAACGATACGGCATATCGAATTGTTTCGGTTGCGAAATATACGGACAATCATTTCGGCAAATTTATTGTCGGAAAGATTTTGGACAGTGCCATCATAGGAGTTTTGAGTTTTGTTGTTTTTGCGCTGTTTGATATTCCTTATACGCTTTTGGTGAGCGTGATTGTCGGAGTGACGAATGTGATTCCGTTTTTCGGTCCGTTTTTGGGTGCCGTGCCGTGCGGAGTTTTGATTTTGTTGGTAAATCCGATGAAAGCACTTGTTTTTGCGGTGCTGATTTTGGCGATACAGCAGCTTGACGGAAATGTGATAGGACCGAAAATTCTCGGAGATACAACGGGACTTGACAGTTTTGCGATAGTGTTTGCGATTACGCTTTTCGGAGGATTGTTCGGAGTTGTCGGAATGTTTATCGGGGTGCCTGTTTTTGCGACGATTTTCGGAATTTTGAACGGTGCGTGCGATGTACGACTCGCAAAAAAGAATATGCCTGTTGATTTGAAAGCATATTCGACAAAAGAAATGGTTCAAAAGATTGAAACAGGCGACAAAACGGAATAAAAACCGAATATAAAGAATAAGCATACATCAAGGGGGTTGATGTATGCTTATTCGTAAAATTTTTGCATCACTCTTAGCGGTGATGCTTATTTTTTCGGTTATTCATGCCGATGCACAAGAGCTCGGCTTGAACGGAAAGGGATTTATACTGGTGGAATGTGAAACGGGAAAAGTGCTCTATGAGCAAAATGCCGACGAACGGCTTGCACCTGCATCGGTTACAAAGGTGATGACGATGCTTTTGGTGATGGAGGCAATCGAAAGAGGCGAAATTACATACGATACGGTGGTGACTGCATCGGCAAGGGCGAAAAGCATAGGTGGCAGCACTATATTTCTCGATGCGGGAGAGCAAATGACGATAGACGACTTGCTCAAGGGAATAGCCGTTGCATCGGGAAACGATGCGTGCGTTGCCGTTGCGGAGCATTTGTCGGGCTCGGTGGAAACGTTTGTTGCGGTGATGAACAACCGTGCAAAAGAACTCGGAATGGTAAATACGAATTTTGTAACGTGTAACGGACTCGATGATGACAACCATTATTCTTCGGCAAGGGATATAAGCATCATGAGCCGAGAGCTTTTAAAACACGAAGATATTTTCAGATATACGACAATATGGATGGATTCGTTGAGAAACGGAAAATTTCAGCTGGCGAATACAAATAAGCTGATACGATATTATGCGGGGGCAAACGGATTGAAAACGGGCTCGACGAGTAAAGCGAAAAACTGTATTTCGGCTGCGGCAAAAAGAGACGGAATGCAGCTTTGTGCGGTGGTTTTGGGAAGCGACACGTCAAAAGAAAGATTTGCCTCGGCAAGTACTCTGTTAAATTACGGGTTCGGAAATTTTGAGGTTAAAGGTACGTTAAAAGGCGAGATGATGGGAGAGGTGCCCATAAAAAAAGGACAGAGCGAAAAAGTATGCGGAGTGCTTGATAAAGACTGCATCGCCGTGGTGAAAAAAAGCGAAGCTGACGGGATAAAAAAAGAAATCAGTCTTTATGAAAATGTAACCGCACCGATACTAAAAGGGGAAAAAGTCGGTGAAATGACAATCGAAATGAACGGAGAAAAAATAAAAGCGGATATTGTGGCAAAAAACGGAGTCGAAAAAATCAAGTTCGGAAAAATGTATGAGAAAATATTAAAGACTTGGTGTGCATGATGTACACCAAGTCTGAGCGTGTCGAAAAATTCGACACGCAACTGCAAAGAGCGCCAAGACAATTCACGGTGATAGATATCTGTTGCACGGAATGAAGTGGAGGAGTGTAGAGCACGAGGCTCACAGCCT
>CAZRYW010000056.1:0-9450 GCA_964604405.1 uncultured Oscillospiraceae bacterium | reverse complement strand
TCAAATACATTTCAACCTTGTCAAGAAAGCCGCCTTTTCTCATCGAACTTCCGCCCGATACAACAATGGCCTTTTTTCCGGAAAGGTTCTTCAGATTTTCGAGCGAACCTTTACCGTAATACAAATCTCTCGGCAATGTAAATCTTCCCATTTTTCTAATCCTCCTTATGTATAAATCATTATTTGGTTGCTTCAATGTTATATCACTGTCACTCAGCATATATCATTATAATCTAACCATAATTATTATATCACTATTATCGTAAAAATTCAATGTTTACAATTAAAAATTCATAAAATCTATGTACGTTTGTCAATGATGGTTGACACTTTTTCCAAAAATAAAAAGTATGCACTCCAAACTTCCCTTGTCAAGGTGGAATGGTGGAGATTTTCAACGAAAATACTACCATCTACCTTGACAATGAATTATTGATATAATATTTATTTGCGTTAAGCAAGAGCTTGCTTAACGGTTTAATCAATCACATCACAGTCAGATATTTATCCATTACTTCATTTGGCGACAGAAAATTCAAACATATTTTAGGGATATTATTAGATTTTACGTTGTACTTTTCCAATTGCTTTCGTCCATCTTCCAAACTGTACATTCTCATTTTCTTGTAAAACCTCTTCTCATCTGTCCGATGCTGTCGTTCCACCTTGCCGTTGTGCCTTGGTGTAGCAACTCGTATTCTGTGATACTTGTCACCCATCAATTGTATCGCACCCAATGGGCAATCATTATAATACAACGACATTTTATAAACCCATAAGATTTCAATAGTTGTTTTTTTCTTATTTAAGAGGCGTTTTTTAGTTTTTGTGGGCAAATTAAATTTTTCAAGTAATTTTTGTTCTTTTGCCCACAATTTGCCCACAAATAATCAAAATAAATTAAAATACAAAAAACACGATTAACTGCAATTTGTTAATCGTGTTTTTTGTCAAGTCTTTAAAAGCCCATCATTAAGCCTTTATCGAGTAATATTTATTTGTATCTGTAATTACTTAAAATATCTCTTCAAAAGTCCTTCAAGCGCTCTGCCGTGTCGTGCTTCGTCACGAGCCATCTCGTGTACCGTATCATGGATAGCATCCAATCCGTTCTTCTTTGCACAAGCCGCAAGGTCAAACTTGCCCTTTGTTGCACCGTACTCGCAGTCAACTCTCCAGCGGAGATTGTCCTTTGTTGTGGCTTTCATGTTAGCTTCCAAATCTTCTCCCAAAAGTTCCGCAAACTTTGCTGCGTGTTCTGCTTCTTCATAAGCAGCCTTTTCCCAGTAAAGTCCGATTTCGGGATATCCCTCACGATGAGCTATGCGAGCCATGCACAAGTACATTCCGACTTCGCCGCATTCGCCCTGGAAGTTTGCCATCAACTGATCAAAAATATATTTCTTGTCTTCATCCGAAATATCGGGATTGTTCTTTACAGTCTTTGCATAAACGCCGTAGTCATGTTCGGCTGCCAATGCAGCTCCGTCTTCCATCACCGTAAACTTGCTTCCGGGAACGCCGCAAAGAGGACATTTTTCCGGAGGTTCGTTACCTTCGTGAACATAACCGCAAACGGGACAAACATACTTTTTCATAATTTTCAATCTCCTTTTTTATAATCAATTTTTAAAATTCGTTCTCAAAACAATAATGATTATCGTTTTCATGATTATTATACATTCAGAAAACTCATTTGTCAACACTTTTTTTAAATTATTTCAATTTTCTTAAATACTCGTTCGTTTTCAAAATTCCGATGAGCGTTTTTCCGTCTTTGATTTCTCCGCTCATCGCCATATCGACGAGCTTTTCGAGCGGCACTTTTTCAACTATCAATACCTCGTCTTGATCACGGTGCGTTTTCCCCTCGTACAAATTCGTTGCCAAAAACAAGTGCAACTCCTCCGTACAAAAGCCCGGTGATGCATAGCTTCCTCCGAGATAAACCCAGTTTTTTGCCAAAAGTCCGACTTCCTCTTCCAACTCTCTTTTGGCACAAACAATCACCTCTTCGTTTTTATCCCGCTTCCCCGCAGGTATTTCGTATACCGCATCATCAAACGGTCTGCGATATTGCCATTCCATATATACGCATCCGTCGCTGTCAAGCGCCACAATACCTACTCCTCCGGGATGTTCCACGATTTCTCTCGCAGCGACATTCCCCTCCGGGGTCTTCACCGTATCAAGCCGCATATTGATAATATTCCCCTTGAATTTGTATTCATGCTTGATTTCGATTTCTTTCATTGATTCTCTGTTCATATTTTTCAGCGTTTTACGACAACATCCACCTTATCCCATCTCAAAAGATAAAATGCGTCATTCTCCTTTATGATTCTAAACTCCGTCACTTTCGGTCTCACAAGTTTGCTGCTTCCGTCTGTCGTTGCGTTGTGTTCGCAGTTCCAGTCCGATGTCGAAAGCGGATTGCAGCTCTTTTTCAAGTTAAAAACAACCGTCGTGTCGTTAACTTCAAGCGTAACATCCTCATCCGAATAAATAACTCCGTTCCGCTCATCGTCACACACAACTTTTATTCCCCCCTCAAACCTGTCTTGTCCTACTTCGCAATCAATAAGAACCCCCGTGGGGAATCCCTTCGGATAATGCGAATTTACTATCCAATAATAGTAATCCCCGCTCATCCAAACAAGCGGTCCGTTTTGGATTTTATACGGACGGATATTGTTCAACTCGCTGTATTTTGTCAAAACCTTGCGGCTCACCTTGTCGTCATCCGCAATCGTATATTTCACAATTTCAAAAGCCGTTCCCATCGGAATCGACACATATACATCGCCCTCGTTATCTCGATCAAGGCTCATTCCTCCGCCGTAACAAAACTCCGTGTCCGAACGATGGAACTTATGTGCGTTTCCGATAAATATCTTTTTCCATTCACCGTTTTTGTAATATGTATAGTAATAATGCTGTGTGATTTTGTCTTCGCTGATGTTTACGATAGCGGCACTCACGCCTCTGTCTCCGATCATTACGTCCCATACCCAGCCTCGCTTCGACTTCATATACGGATCCACAACAAATCGAGGGTCGGTCTCATATCCCGTCACGCAAAACGGTTCTTCGTTCACTTTTTCTTTCAAAACGTTGCCTTCGATATCGTAAAGTGTAAAATCATTCACGTCAAGGCACGAATAGTATATGCAAACAGGGCAAACGTTATCCGGATGTGTCGATGAATATACCATATGTATTTTTCCCTTACCGTCGGAAACATATTTCGCATAAGGTCGGCATCCCGCTCCCTGCACCGTACTTTTCACTATTTGGAAAGGCTCCACATCAAAATGTATATCGTCGTTTTCATCGGGCATCGTCAGTCTCGCACATGTGGGATGCCAGTTAACGCCTCTGTAGCAAAGATAAATATGCTCGCTGTCACCTTCCATAATAAAAAGCGACGGATAAGTAGTATTGTGATTTGTTTTCAAAATCTTTTCTTCGCCCAAAGCGGTTATATCGCAGGGTTTTTCCGAAATTCTGTAATAAAAACAAGCCTCATCCGTATGGCGTGAATATATAATCATTATTCTTTCATCGGGAAGCACCAAAAACGTCGGATTGTCGTGGTCGTCGGGTTGGAAATTCGAACGTACCAAAACCTCCGTTTTCTTTCCCTCATAAAGCATAATAGCCTTAATATTTCCGTGAACGTCAATACATCCGATAAACGTTCTTCCTTTGTAGTTTATTGCTCTCGGGTCGGCAAACCAACACCATGCGCCTTCTTTTTCAAGAATATTCATTTTCTCCCATCCTTTCTATACTCATAAATACCTATTATAAGTATATCATCACCGCAAATTTCCGTCAACAACAAAAAAAGCTCCACCGCACGGCAGAGCTTGAGCGTGTCGAAAAATTCGACACGCAACTGCAAAGAGTGCAAAGCAATCTTCGCAGTTTGTTATTTTTTTACAAAGAATAAAGTGGTGATTTCTCGTGCAAGAGGCTTAAAGCCTCCTAAAATCACCACTTTCGGCGAGGCAATGCGATTTACCTCGCCGATTTTCTTTGGGAAACCTTCTTTCCCAAACCTTTCGCTGTTATATTAAAAACATGTTTATCGACAGTCCGAGACTTAGTACACCGAGTCTTTTGATAAAAAAGATGTTTAATGTTTGTCGGCTCCTTCGTAGCCGATGATAAGACCGCCTTCTTCGGCATAAAAACTGCAAAGAGCGGTGCAGGGAATCACCGTGATATCGGAAGAGGGATAGTCGGAGCGTATTTTTTCGGAAAGAAGATTTGCAAAGTCGGGATTGAGACAATGACTGATACGAACTTTGCCGCCCGAAAAACCGTGAGATAACATCATATTGTATATTGCGTTGAGTGCTCTTTTTTCGCCTCTGACTTTGTCGGAGGGGTCGAGAACGCCGTCTTTGGCACTTCCGACAACTCTTATTCCCAGAACACCGGCGATTGCTGCAACTGCGGGATTTACTCTTCCGTTGCGAGCAAGGTTTGTCAAAGATTCGAGTGCGAAAATGAGATGCGTGGTATTTTTGTATTCGATAATCTCTTTTTCGATTTCGTCAAACGATTTGCCCATGGAAATAAGCTCGGAAATTTTTTCGATGATAAGAGCCATTTCGCCGCCTGTGGACAAAGAATCTATAACCGAGATTTTGGCATCGGGATGCTCTTCGAGATATTGATTTTTTGCAAGCATTGCCGAGTTGTATGCACCCGAAAGGTGACTTGTGATGGTGATTGCGAAAATGCAATCGGCACCTTCGAACGCATCGAGCCACTCGGACGTGTTGGGACAAGATGTTTTTGTCGCACCTTTGAATGTTTTTAAATCATCGACCATTTGCTTAACGTCAAGAGCGGAATCGTCGATATATTCTTTATCGTTTGAGATTACTTTCATCGGAACGGATTGATATGAAACATTTTCGAATGTGAGAATATTTGAAGATGAATCGGATACTATTTTATATGTCATTGAAATTTCCTCCATAGCCTACTATCGGTTTTTAAAAAACCTGTCAAAAGATATTTTAATACAGATTATAGGGATTGTCAAGCATATATTGATTGACTTTGAAAAAATATTGTAGTAAAATGGTTCGGAAAGGGTGAGGAATATGAGCGAAAAATTCGAACGGGAATTGAAAGACGAGTTTATGAATTTTAAATTGCCCAAGTACAATGAAATACCGAACGTCGGATTGTATTTGGAGCAGACTTCGAAATATATATGCGATATCGGTCACGTGGGACAAGTACAAATGACAGGCTCGATGATAAGCAACTATGTGAAAAAGGGGCTGATTTCGAACCCGATAAAAAAGCAATATTCACGAGAACAAATTGCTTATTTGATTTTTATAGCGATGGCAAAAAGCATATTGAGCATGGAAGATATTAAAATGCTGATTGAAATACAAAAGAAAACATATGAGCCTGAAGTCGCATATACGTATTTGGCGGAAGAGTTTGAAAATGTTTTGGAATATGTGTTCGGCGTGAAAGACGAGCTTGAAGTTATCGGAGAACACAATCACGAAGCAAAAGCGATGCTTCGAAATTTGATAATAGCGGTAGCGCATAAAGCGTATTTGGAAATGTATTTTAAATTTTATCGTGAAGACAGCCAAAACTGAAAAAATACCCTCGAGGCGGTTTGCCGGCCGCTCGAGGGTATTTTTTGTGTATGATAAATTATTTTACAATGCGTGAAAGACCTTTGAGGTAGCAGGGGGAAAAGCAGATTACAACGGCTTGCACAATCATTTTCGCACTCGATGCGGGGAAACGGTATGTGACCGCAACAGCCATTGACGAAAAATAGCCCGCGGAATACAAAAAATAGGAATTGAGAACAAGACTCAAAACAAACTGAATAAGGACGCATACTATCATGCGACAGATAAATGAGACATTGAGCTTGAAACGGCGATAGAAAAGAATGCCGTATGTGAATCCCGAGAGAAATTCGGTCAAAAACATACCTATAATGGGAGCTCCGACGGGGAAAAAGATGACAGAGATTACGTCGGATAAAAAGCAAACCGTTCCGGCATAGACAGGGCCGAAAAGTGCACCCATTACAAAAACGGGAATGAATTTGAGACTGATTTCGAGCAGGTTTCCGACACGGACTGTGGCAAACATCGTAAAAACGAACGAAAGTGCCGTGAAAATGCCGAGTAATGCAACGCTTTTTGCGTCTAATTTACCGATACCGAGATATCGCTTGAAAAATTTTTGCACAAAAAAACACCTCTTTCATAGTATATTGCTACAAAAAAGATGTGCAAACGATTTTTGCAGCAACGGAATGCGAACACATAACCGCGGCGAATGCCTTCGTGAATGGGACAACTTCCCGTTCCCATCCCACTTGACGCAATGTGTTCTACTTTGCTAAGACAAAATATAGCACCGTGAGAATTGTTTGTCAATAGTTTTGTTGACCTTTTTGAAATAATATTGTATAATATTTCGGAAGAAAGTGAGAGATGCAAATGAAAAGACTTTTTGTGTATTTGAAAAGCTACAAAAAAGAATGTGTGTTGGGTCCCGCTTTTAAATTGCTCGAAGCGCTCTTTGAGCTTTTTGTTCCGCTTGTTATGGCGTCTATAATAGACAACGGCGTGAACGGCGGAAACACAACTCACATTTGGAAAATGGTGGGCGTGATGATACTTTTGGGTGTGATCGGACTGGTTTGTTCGATTACGGCACAGTATTTTTGCGCCGTTGCCGCAGTCGGATTTTCGGGAAAAATAAGGAGCAAGCTGTTTAGCCATATTCAGTCGCTCAGTTTTAAAAATTCCGACAAAATAGGTCAAGCTACGCTTATTACGAGAATGACCAGCGATATCAATCAGCTGCAAAACGGTGTGAACATGGTGTTGAGACTTTTCCTCCGCTCGCCGTTTATTGTTTTCGGTGCCGCAATCATGGCATTTACGGTTGATGTAAAATCGTCGTTGATATTCCTTGCGACAATACCGCTTTTGACAATCGTTGTTTTTGCGGTAATTTTGGGCGGCTCGCCGATTTATAAAAAAGCACAGTCGAAGCTCGATAATATTTTGAAGATTACAAGAGAAAACCTTACGGGTGTGAGGGTAATCAGAGCGTTTCGTGCCGAAAACGAGGAAAAGGCAAGATTTTACGAGGGAAACCGTTCGCTTATGCAATGCCAGATGAAAGCGGGCAGCGTGTCGGCTTTGATGAATCCTTTGACGTATATTATAGTGAATTTGTCTATTGTATACATACTTTATCAGGGAGGATTGCAGGTTGATGCGGGCAATCTGACGCAGGGCGAGGTTGTCGCTTTGGTAAATTATATGAGTCAGATTCTCGTTGAACTTGTAAAACTCGCAAATCTTATAATTACCGTTACAAAAGCCATTGCGTGCGGAAACCGTATAGGTGACGTTTTGGCATTGCCCGAGGGAATGGAATTTGAAAACGATAACGAGAGAAAAGATTGCATGGTTGCTTTTGAAAACGTGAGCCTTTGCTACACAGGCGGCGAAAGCTCGCTTTCGGATATATCTTTCAGCGTTAAAGAGGGCGAAAGCGTCGGCGTGATAGGCGTTACGGGTTCGGGTAAATCAAGTTTGGTGAATTTGATTCCGCGTTTTTACGATGCGACCGAGGGTAAGGTTTTTGTTGACGGAAAAAACGTGAAAAGTTACAGCGAAGAAGAAATTCGAAATATCGTATCGGTTGTACCGCAGAAAGCACAGCTTTTTAAGGGAACAATACGCTCGAACGTGACGTTCGGAGTGAAAGATGCTACGGACGAAGAAGTCATGAATGCGATTCGCATTGCACAGGCAGAAGATGTTGTCAGCGCAAAAGGCGGTTTGGATGCACCGGTTAATCAGATGGGCAGAAATTTGTCGGGCGGTCAAAAACAGAGATTGACGATCGCACGTGCCGTTTTGAAAGGTGCGAAAATACTCATACTCGATGACAGCGCATCGGCACTTGACTATAAAACCGATTACAACCTCAGAAAGAGTATATCGCAGATGAAAAACATGACGGTATTTATCGTATCGCAGAGAGCATCGAGCGTTATGAACTGCGATAAGATAATCACATTGGAGGACGGTCGCATTGCGGGAATCGGTACTCATGAAGAACTCCTGAAAACATGCGAAGTGTACGAAGAAATATACTATTCTCAGTATGAAAGGAGTGAAGCGTGATGAAAAATACCGAAGTTATAAAAAAACTCCTCAAATATTTAAAGGGAAGCAGGCGGTATCTGATATTGTCGCTTGTTTTGTCGGGAATTATCACGGCATTGACGCTTCTTATTCCCATGCTGACGGGATATGCGGTTGACAACATCGTAGATGTGAATAACGTTAATATGGAAAACGTTTTGCATATTATAGGTATCATTGTTGCGGCAACAATTGTAACGGCTGTGGCACAATGGGTAATGAATGTTATTAACAACCGTGTTACCTACACTATTGTGAGAAAGGTGAGAGACGAGGCTTTTGAAAAAATCCAGAGACTGCCTATATCGTATCTCGATACTCACAGGACGGGTGATATCGTAAACAGAATTATCAGCGATGTGGATCAGTTTGCGGAGGGACTTTTGCTGGGGCTTACACAGTTTTTCTCGTCTGCTTTGACAATTGTCGGTACTTTGGCGTTTATGCTTTATATTGATTGGAAAATCGCACTTGTCGTATTGATGGTTACTCCGCTGAGTTTTGTTGTGGCATCGTTTATCGCAAAGAAAACGTATTCGATGTTCAGAAGAAGAAGCGAAACACAGGCGGAAGCTACGGCATATATTGACGAAATGATTGAGGGCAAAGGCGTTGTTGCCGCTTTTGCACAAGAAAAAGAGGTAAACGAAAAGTTCGAAGAAATAAACGAGCGATTGAACGCCGCAACGCTTGATGCTGTATTTTACTCTTCGATAACAAACCCCTCCACAAGATTTGTAAACAGCTTGGTGTATGCACTTGTAGGGTTGAGCGGTGCTTTGAGCGTTGTTACGGGCGGAATGAAAGTGGGCGCTTTGTCGAGCTTTTTGAGCTACGCAAACCAGTATACAAAACCGTTTAACGAGATTTCGGGCGTTGTTACGGAGTTGCAGAACGCTTTGGTGTGCGCCGGAAGAATACTTGAGATTATCGAAGAAAAAGAAGAAGTTGCGGACAATGAAGACTCTCGTATGATTGACTTGCAGCGTGGCGATGTTAAACTGGAGAACGTTAACTTCTCATATAACGAAGCGAAGAAACTCATCGAAAACTTGAACCTTGACGTGAAGAAAGGTCAGAGAGTGGCAATTGTCGGTCCGACCGGTTGCGGTAAGACGACGCTTATCAATCTTTTGATGCGTTTTTACGACGTAAACTCGGGTGCGATAAAGGTTGAGGGCGTGGATATAAGAGATATGCCCAGACACAATCTGCG
>CAZRYW010000055.1:0-9830 GCA_964604405.1 uncultured Oscillospiraceae bacterium | reverse complement strand
GGGATTGTCGTTTTTGGAATTTAACTATATGCTCATGCAGAGCTACGATTTCCTGATGCTCAGCCGCAAGTACGGTTGCAAGATGGAACTCGGCGGCGACGACCAATGGAGCAACATTTTGGGCGGTATCGACCTTTGCAGAAGAAAAGACCAAAACCAGGTATACGGTATGACGTTTACCCTTTTGACAAACAGCGAAGGCAAGAAGATGGGAAAGACGGCATCGGGTGCGGTATGGCTCGATCCCGAAAAGTATTCGCCTTACGATTTTTACCAGTATTGGAGAAATGTTGACGATGCCGACGTTGTAAGATTTATGAAGATGCTTACGTTTGTTCCGATGGAAGAAATCAGAGAATATGAAAAGCTCGAGGGCAGTCAGCTCAATCAGGTGAAAGCAAGACTTGCATACGAAGTTACAAAGCTTGTACACGGCGAAGACGAAGCAAACCGCGCAAAGAGTGCTGCGGAAGCTGTATTCTCGGGACTGGGCAGCGATGAAAACATGCCGACTTTCGAAGTCGAAAGCATCGGAGAAGAATCCGTTATGGACGTTTTGGTGCGTGCGGGATTTATTCCGTCCAAGGGCGAAGGCAGAAGACTTGTTCAGCAGGGCGGTTTGAGCCTTAACGGCGAAAAAATGACGGATTTTGCACTCATGCTCACGGAAGATTTGTTCGAAGATGACAAAGTTGTTGTGAAGAAAGGTAAAAAGTCTTTCTTGAAGATTACGGTTAAATAATGTTTTTTCGGAAAAAAGAAAACAATTTACAAAAGAATGATAAAATATCGGAGTATTTTTTGCACCGAGATTCTTTGACGGGTCAAATGGATTGTACATATGCGATGAAAGCTTTTGAAAAGCTGAAAAATACGGACGGATACGGGGCAGTGATGGTGCACGTGGTGAATGCGGACAATATGCCGTTTTACAAAGCCGTGCACCACATTGAAGAAGCGGCAAGAATTGTTGCGTCAATCTCGAAAGACGAGGTGGCGAGAGTGGAAGACGGTTATTTTTTAATCTTTTCAAAAAATTGGGAAGAGTTGTGTGAAAAAACGGAATATTTTTTGGCAGAACTTTCCGACGATGAAATTTTGTATGCGACGGTATCCGTCAAACTCGATCCGCTCGACAGCTTTTCGTTGTTGATGAAAAAGCTCAAGCGGCGCATGGCTGCCGCAGAAAGTGCGGCATACAGTAAATCGATGAGAGATTTGCCGAGAATATGAAAAAATACTTGATATTCCCACTGTATTAGTGTATAATATTAAAAAAACTATGGATTTTTAATCCGAGAAGAAAGGATTTGTTAAAATGATTTCAGCAGGCGATTTCAGAAACGGCGTAACTTTTGAATATGATAACAGCGTTTTCCAGGTTGTGGAATTTTTGCATGTAAAACCCGGTAAGGGTGCGGCTTTTGTTCGTACAAAGCTTCGTAACGTTATCAACGGCGGTGTTGTTGAAAGAACATTTAACCCCACAGATAAAGTACAGGAAGCAAAAATCGAAAGAAAGAGCAAGCAGTACCTCTATAAGGATGATGACTTCTATAACTTTATGGATCCCGAAACATACGAACAGGATCAGATTGCTATTGCGGACATCGAAGACGCAATGAAGTTTGTTAAAGAAAACGAAGATGTTATGATTCTTTCGTACAAGGGCAAGGTATTCAGCTGCGAACCCCCGCTCTTTGTTGAACTTGAAATAACAGAAACAGAACCCGGTTTTGCAGGCAACACGGCACAGGGCGCAACAAAGCCCGCTATCGTTGAAACAGGCGCTTCCGTAAAGGTTCCGCTCTTCATCAACCAGGGTGAAAAAATCAGAATTGACACAAGAACAGGCGAATACATGGAAAGAGTTAAGGGCTGATTTTAAAATAATTTAAAATGAAAGGCTATGTGAACTATGGGATATTTATCTGAAAAAGCCGCATACCTCAAAGGTCTTGCGGAGGGTCTCGATTTTGACAACTCATCAAAGGAAGGCAAAATTCTCAAAGCACTTATTGAAGCTTTTGACGAAATGGCAACGGAAGTTGACGATTTGGTTATAATTCAGGAAGAGATGCAGGAACAGCTCGACGATGTTGATGACGCTCTTATGGAGTTGGAAGAAGATTTTTACGAGCTTGATGATTTTGACGACGATTTGGACGATGATTTCGATGATGACGAGGACGATGACGCAGAATGGGAAGAAACATATTCTTTTGAATGTCCCAAATGCGGAGACATGGTTTATGTTGACCTCGGCTTGCTCGACAGCGGAGAAGAATATGTTGTTTGCCCCAATTGCAACGAACATATAGGACTCGAATTTGACTGTGATTGTTCGGATGACGAAGAATAATCGTAAATAAAAAATGTAACGCCCCTCGAAGGTAGGATGTTGTATCCGTCTTTCGGGGGGCGTTTTGTCGGTTTTGAACAGGACTGCGGCAATGGCACATTTAAAAGACAATGCGAAAAAAACAAAAATGTTTGAAAATACTTGAAAAAACTATCTCGGAATGATGAGCTTTTCTCCGACGGTAAGGTTGGAATTTTCGTCGATAGCGTTGGAAAGTGCAAGGTGAGCGAGAGGAATATTGTATTTTTTTGCAAGAGACCACAATGTGTCGTTGCTTCCGACACACGACACCAAAATCGACGGACGTTTTTCGAGTGTGGATTCGGTTTCTTCGCAAAACGTGTAGTGAGTGAAGTCGGTTGTTTTGTTGCGATACATATCAAATAAAATGCTGAGTCGAACGTCGAGGGCATTGTCGGACAAAATCGCATATCCGCTGTGTTTTATTGCGGCTTTTACTCGTTGCGGAATATCCGATGAAATGCGATGCGTTACGGGTATTTTTGCGGAATATGAAGTTATTTGAGAAGATTCGTCGGTTTGATAAATTACGGAGATTTCGGCAGTCAGCGTGACGGAGTCGTTTGAAAGAGTAACATCGCAAAGCTTTGCGTCAAAGTCAAGAACCTTTACAATCGGAGGGGACTGCGGAGAGAGTGTGATAGCGTCTTTTACGAACTCTTCTTCGGAAAAACAGGTGTTGTCACAAAGTGCGTCGATGGTAACTTGTTCGTAATTGAGCGAAGAGTGCGGTAAAAACATATCGCTTACATAAGAAATTTGCTGAGGAGTATAAGCAAGGACGTTGATGTTTAACACAACGGTTGAATCAAGCATTTTGTAATCGCCCGAAAGGTCGGTATCGGGTTTTATATCCCAATCGGCAACGGTTATGTTGACGTAAGCTTCGAGAGAAGGGGACAAACCTTCGATTTCGGCGATTTCGGTGAAAGGCGTGTTCACGGACGCACTTTGAAGACCGTCGCCGTCATAGAGCACATTTAAAGACAAATTGCCTTTGACGACTATTTTATTGTTGAGAATTTTGTAGTCGCTGTCGAGAATGGAAACGTTTTGTTTTAAGATGGAGTTTATGGCGTTTTTCCCTGCGGGAATGTCGCTTGTTGCGGACACAACAATGTTTTTGGAACAGATAACCTTGTATGACGGAAGCGTGATTTCGGAATGTTTCATTTCGCAGCCTTCGGCATTGGTGAGAACCTTACTTCGTGAGACAGAGTATGTGTCGGCAAAAAAACGCAAAAGAGCACCGACTTTGATTTTGCGGCTGTTCAGCATTGTAAAAGATTCGTTTACACATTCGCCGTGAACTATAACTACGGAGTTTTCGTTTATGTCGGAGGACGAAATAAAGTGAGAAAATTCGGCATTTGAACAAAGAGATGCAATGCGGCAATTTTCGTTTTCGGAGATATAAATCACATTGAAACGAACTTGACCTGTTATTTCTATTCTGCCGGATACGGCTTTTGTTTGGGTTATCAAAGGAGTTGCTTTGACCGATACGATTTTTATAATATCACTCATGGAGTCGGGGACAATAATGCTTGTATCACACATACAGTCATCGCTTTTATAAAATGCGCTTTTACATCTATCAATATCTTTATATGTACATTCGAGACTCATAAAAATTCCTCCCACAGGTTTTGTTTTGTACAGTTTATTCGCCCGGAAGATAAATATGATTGTTTTTTTGATGATTGTATGATAGAATAAATTGTCGAAAGGGGCGATATTGTGCGAAAAAAGAGAAAAAAGAGAAAAAGCGGATGCGCGGTATACATAATACTTACAATGATAGTGATTGCGGCGGTATTTTTGTTGCCGTTTATTTCGGAATATATGAATACAACGTCACATAACGGAGAAAAAGTTGTGATACAAATCCCCGAAGGAGCATCGAGTTCGGATATAGGGAGCATACTGAAAGACAACGGACTTATTAAAAACACGTTGGTGTTTAAAATAAAGGCAAAGCAGTCACCGAACGGCTCGAAAATGAATTACGGTACGTTTACTCTTCATGAGGGAATGTGTATTGATGATATTATAGATACGCTGGCAAACAATTTTGCATACGAAGAAACCGTTAAATTTACGGTTCCCGAGGGTTACAGCGTTGAATGGATAGCAAATCAGGCACAAAGCATGGGATTTTGTTCGAAAGAGGAGTTTTTGTCAGCTTTGGATGATGAATACGGATATGATTTTATAAAATACATTCCGGAAATTGACGGAGCAAAATATAAATTGCAGGGGTATCTGTATCCCGATACGTATGAATTTTACTCGGATGCAACGGCGCATGATATAATAGACAGGATGCTTTTGCAATTTGAAAAGAAAATTGCGGGAGAAAAGAAGCTTACGAGAGAGAATATGCACAAAACGATTATTTTGGCATCGATTCTCGAACGAGAGGCACTTTTGGAAAGCGAAATGCCGACCATTGCGGGAGTGATTAACAACAGAATCGCAAAAGGAATGAAGTTGCAGGTGGACGCAACCGTGCAGTATGCCGTGTCAAACGGAGAATACAACGTGAACCGTATAACATACGATGATTTGAAGACAAACTCGCCGTACAATACATACGTTGTATCGGGATTGCCGGCAGGGCCTATTTGCAATCCGAGCATCAAAGCGATAGAGGCGGCGCTTTCGCCCGAAAATCACTCATATCTGTACTACCATACAGATACCGAAAAAAATGACGGAAGTCATATTTTCACAAAAACTTATGAGGAGCATTTGGCAACACAATAATTATGTTTAAATATTCTACAGACAACAAAAGATATCATACATTGAATTATCATTTAAAAACCCTGTTTTCGGACAGGGTTTTTAAGGCTGCGGTCGATGCGGGATTTTCGTGCCCGAACAAAGAGAGCGGAGGATGCACGTATTGCAAAAAAGGAAGCGGAGAATTCACGAGTAACGGAAGTATTACGGAGCAACTTGAAAAGGAGAGACTTCGCATACAAAAAAAGTGGGGAGATAAAAAGCTTATTGCTTATTTTCAGGCAAATACCAATACTTTTGCACCGCTTGAAGTTTTGAAAGAAAAGTACGAAGAGGCTTTATCGCATCCGTCGGTTGTGGGATTGTCGATTGCAACGAGGGCGGACTGCTTGCCGTATGAAGTGTTGGATTATCTCGAAGAGCTGAATAAAAGAGTGTATTTGACGGTGGAGATGGGGCTACAGACCGTTCACGATGTGACGGCAAAAAGAATCAACCGAGGATATAATTTTGAAGTTTTCGAAAAAAGTTTTTATGAATTGAAAAAGAGGAATATCCGCACGGTTGTTCATATTATAAACGGGCTTATCGGAGAAGACAGACATATGATGCTGCAAACGGCAAAAAAACTTTCCGAAATGGAACCTGACGGAGTGAAGATACATCTTTTGCATATTTTAAAGGACACAAAGTGCGAAGAAGAATATAACATGGGTTTGTTGGATGTGCTTGACAAAGACGAGTATATTGATATTACGACGGAGCAAATTCGATTGTTTAAGGAGGAGTGCGTGATTGAGCGTGTGACGGGGGACGGAAAAAAAGAAAGTCTGGTTGCACCGTTATGGAGCTTGGACAAAATATCGGTTTTGGGCGGTATAGACAAAGCTCTTGCCGACAAAAACGCATATCAGGGAGACAGATATGAAAATTAGGAAATTTATTTTGTGTGCTCTTTTTGCGGCGATTATATGCGTAGGTGCGCCGATTAGTATACCGATCGGCACAATGCCTGTGACGCTGGGACTTTTTTGTGTGGCGCTGACAGCATTTTGTCTCAATGCGAGAGAAAGCATTGTCGCAACAATGCTGTACATACTTATCGGAATGGCAGGTTTCCCGGTTTTTGCGGGATTCAGGGGAGGAATAGGTGTGATTTTTTCGCCTACGGGCGGATTTTTGATGTCATACGTTTTGATTTGTCCGATTTTTTCAAAAGTTAAGTGTGTGAAAACAAAAGCGGCAAAGGCAGCTCTTTTACTAACGGCAATTTTGATGTGCTATGCATGCGGAACGGTATGGTATATGTTTTTTGCGAAAGTCGAATTTGTGGCGGCGTTGACGGTTTGTGTGTTGCCGTTTTTCGTATTTGATATTATAAAAATTTGCGTTGCTTTTAAAACGGCGGATGTTATACGAAAAAGAATAAAAATATAAAACGTACCGACTTAATGAAAAATCGGTACGTTTTGTTGTATAGACGAAATCCGTGAAAAGGCGTGAGGGTACGATTGTTTAAATCCAATATTTTTTCGGGCATTTGTTCGAGAGTATCGAACAACGCAACATTACGTAGCAACCGCACATCATACATGTTCCCGAAACATCGAGATGTTTGCAATCGGAACAAATTGAAAGTCGTTGCATTTTGATTTGTTCGTCCGCCAATAGAACATTCGATTTTTTTAAATCGTACAGAGCCTTTTCGATGGTTTCTTTGTGGATTGCCGACGTGTAACGGCAAGCTTTGCAAATCTCGTTCATTACTTGATCGTTACCGCTATTGTGGAGAACGGAGGCAGAGTAAATGCGAGTTTGTCGCCGTTCAAATTAACGGTTGTATCTTTTATGCAAACGTTTTCGGGACAATCGAAAGTATTCATATCGTCGAATTTTTCGCTTGTGAGGATACGTGCCGTTGCAGAGGAGTAGCTGTTGCCGACAAGGGAAATCTCACACTCTGCGGATTTGTCGTGTGCGATATTGCAACATGTGAGCGTAACGGAATCGTCGGAAGCTTTTGTTGCGGAAATGTTTACGGCATCCAAAACGTCGGGCATGTGACGATCGTTCTTTGCGGGGAGTTTTTCGACTGTGTATTTCTCGTTTTCGAGAATGTCGCATCCGATAAGTGTTGCATCGTGATGGGGTGTGTACAAATCGTAAATGTGATATGTGGGAGTTTTTATCATTTTGTCGCCCTCCGTTAAAATGACGGACTGAAGAACATTGACGATTTGAGCGATATTTGTCATTCTTACACGGTCGGAATGGTTGTTGAAAATGTTCAAAAGCGAAGCGGCAACAACGCTGTCACGCATTGTGTTTTGCTGATATAAAAATCCCGGATTGGTGCCTTCTTCGACTTTGTACCATGTGCCCCATTCATCTACAAAAAGTGCCACACGTTTGTCGGGGTCGTATTTGTCCATGATTGTGGAGTGCTTTGTGACAAGGTTTTCCATATCGAGAGCATCACGCACAACATCGAAATAACCGGTTGCATCAAAGCCCGTGGCGGAATCCGACCAACGCCATACGTAGTTGTGAAGCGAAAGCGCATCCATGTTCCATGTTGCCATACGCATGAGAGTTTCCGTCCAGTTGTAGTCGTTATTGTTGGGTCCGCAGGCTACTTTAAAGAGTCGGTTATCTCCGTAGTTGCGGCAATAGCATGCATAACGGCGGTATTCGTTTGCATAATAATCGGGATACATATTGCCGCCGCAACCCCAGTTCTCGTTGCCTACGGCAAAATATTTTACACCCCAGCTTTTATCTCTTCCGTTAGCTTTTCGCATATCGGTCATAGGGGAAATGTTGTCGGAGTTTAAGTATTCGACCCATTGGCTCATTTCCTGAACCGTGCCGCTGCCCAAGTTGCCGTTTATGTAAGGTTCGCATCCGAGAAGTGAGCACAGACGGAGAAATTCGTGCGTGCCGAAGCTGTTGTCTTCCGTAACGCCGCCCCAATGAGTGTTAATCATTGTCGGACGACTTTCTTTGGGACCGATGCCGTCCTGCCAATGGTATTCGTCGGCAAAGCAACCGCCCGGCCAACGGAGCACGGGAATTTTGATTTGCTTTAAAGCGTCGATGACGTCTTTGCGCATACCGTCGATATTTTCGATGTCGCTGTCTTCTCCGACGTAAAGACCGCCGTAGATGCAGCGACCGAGATGTTCGGAAAAGTGACCGTATATGTTTTTGTCTACCTTGCTTTTGAGAGTGTTGGTGTTAAGTTGTGCTTTAAACATTTTTTTCCTCCTGTTTTTTTATATTTACACGGATATTATATAATGAGAATCGAAATATGTAAATGATATTTTGTGAAGAATTGATACGACTTTGTTTTTGGAACTGAGTGGATGAAGGAAAGACAAAAAAATTAAAGCGGTTGATTAATCCTTTTATTTGTGATAAAATGACAATATTACAAAAGAAAGGATTTTTATAATGAACGAAAAAAAGCATTTTTTGCAAAAAACATGGGTTGTTGCCCTTTTGGCACTTTTGTGTTGCGTGCTCTGGGGAAGTGCCACACCGTGTATCAAGATAGGATATGAACTTTTCGGAATAACCGACGGAAACGATTTCATGTCGAAAATTCTTTTTGCGGGAATAAGATTTATTTTGGCAGGCATACTGACTGTTTTGATTGGCAGTATTATAGCTAAAAAGCCGCTTGTTCCCAAAAAGAGCTCGTTGAAATATATCCTGGCACTTTCGTTGGTGCAGACTGTGATACAGTATGTGTTTTTCTATATCGGTCATGCATATGCGAAGGGCGTAAGTGCGGCAATAGTTAACGGAAGTAATGTTTTCATAGCAATACTGGTGGCTGCGTTCGTTTTCAGAACCGAAAAAATGACGGTGAAAAAAGCCGTGGGATGTGTGTTCGGATTTGCGAGTGTGCTTATGATGAGCTTTGCCGGCGGCGAATTGGGATTCAGCTTTATGGGCGAAGGATTTATCATTATTGCTGCGGTTGCATATGCGTTCAGCTCTGTTATGATAAAGATTTATTCAAAGCATGAAAATCCCGTAACTCTTTCGGGATGGCAGTTCTTTATCGGCGGTATCATAATGACGTTGTTTGCGCTCGGATGCGGCGGAAAATTCGAAATTGCCGAAAACAGCATGGCTGCGGCAGGCGGACTGCTGTTTTATATGGCATGCATCAGCGCTGTGGCATATTCGATTTGGGGTCTTTTGATGAAGTATAACGATGTTTCCAAGGTGAGCGTTTTCGGCCCGTTTAATCCGATTTCGGGAACGGTGTTGTCGGCGATTTTGCTGAACGAAAAGGATATGCTCGGTCCCAATGTCATTGTGGCACTTGTTTTGGTATCGATAGGTATTTTGATTGTAAACTATAAAAAAGAAAAATAAGTTTGTATACGATACAAAAAGAAACAGACCGTAGAGCTTATTGACAAGCTTTGCGGTCTGTTTTTTTGTGTAAACGAAAACCACGCCATAGCGGTGCGGTTCAACATAGGCAATGGATGAAAACATGAAGGTGTCACAGAGTGTGACGGCAATGTACTTTTGATGCCAAAAGTACCAAAAGCACCGGGGTTCCGATTCCCCGGACCCCAAACGGCCTCGCAGGGCGAAAATTGAAGTAGGCTGTTCTGTGCGAAATGAATGGGTTTTGTTTTTTCACACTTTGCCCCTTTTGCGTCACCGTCCTCCA